>SECN01000029.1 GCA_004173515.1 Myxococcaceae bacterium
GACAAGGGCACGTACTACCTGGTGGAGCGCGGCATCGGCGCGGACAACAAGTCCTTCCGCATCTTCACGGGCCAGCGCGGCCAGGTGAAGCCGCAGAAGATGCTCAACGTCGTCACCGACTCGCAGGGAGAGATCTTCTCCACCCAGGGCGGCGACCTGCGCCTCGTGGTGGACCGCGAGGAGGCGTCCTTCTGGGTGGTGAAGAGCAAGCGCCAGAAGCTGCGCGCGGTGCCCGTGGGCGAGAACCTGCCCTTCATCTACAACGAGCTGGGCGTCTACACGGGCGCGCGGCTGGGCACGCCCTGCGACGACGTGTGATGCCGTAGGGCTTTCAAAGCCCCGGGCACGGTCAGCCGAGCACCTTCACGGCCTTGACCATGTCCGGGGCCAGCTCCTCGTTCTCGAGGATGCTGAAGCCCAGCTTCCTGCTGACGGCCTGCATGCCGCGGTTGCGCGTGAGGATGTCCGCGACAATCCGCTGCAGGCCCCAGTCCCGCCCGATGTCCACCAGCCGCCGCAGCAGCTCCGCGCCCAGGCCCTGGCGCTGCGCGGTGTCGCTGACGGTGATGGCGAACTCCGCGTCCTTCGTGCCCCTCAGGCGCGTGAGCCGGCCCACCGCCAGGATTTCGCCTCCGTCCTTCAGGTCCGGTGAGCGCCGCTCCGCGACGAGCGCCATCTCCCGCGCGTAGTCGTTGAAGCAGATGCGCGCCAGCCGCTCGTGGGCCACGCGCTGGCTGAGCTTCATCAGGCCCGCGTAGCGCATGAACACCGTCTGTTCGGACAGCGCCTGGTGGAAGCGGGTCATCGCGGGCTCGTCCTCCGGGCGGATGGGGCGCAGCATGAGCTGCTCGCCGCTCTTCAGCGTGAAGAACTCCGCGTACTGGTACGGGTACGGTTCGATGGCCAGCCGGGGCAGCGACGCGGCGGTGCTGTCCGGCGGGTGCAGCACCACGCGGGCATC
This sequence comes from Myxococcaceae bacterium, assembly GCA_004173515.1. Taxonomy (GTDB): domain Bacteria; phylum Myxococcota; class Myxococcia; order Myxococcales; family Myxococcaceae; genus Corallococcus. Next base: position 962 of record SECN01000029.1, read on the forward strand.
CAGCGCGACGATGCGCTCGGCGGAGACGAGCAGCGGGTTGATGTCCAGCTCGCGGATGAAGGGCTGCTCCACCACGAGCTGACTGAAGCGCACCAGCAGGCGCTCCAGCGCGCCCAGGTCCACCGGGGCCCGGCCGCGCACGCCCTTCAACGCATGGTGGATGCGCGTGCGCTCCATCATCCGCCGCGCCAGCGTGGTGTTGAGGGGCGGCAGGCCCAGGGCCCGGTCCTGGAACACCTCCACCAGCGTGCCGCCCGCGCCGAAGAGCAGCACCGGCCCGAACTGCGCGTCCAGGCTGCTGCCCAGGATGAGCTCGTAGCCGTCCAGCTTCGCCATGGGTTGCACGGTGACGCCGTCGAACGCGTCCTGGAGTCCCCGCTCGATGAGCGCGTCGCGGATGGCCTGGAAGGCCTGGCGCACGCTCGACTCGTCGCGCAGGTCCAGGCGCACGCCGCCCACGTCCGTCTTGTGCGTCACGGTGAGCGAGTGCAGCTTGAGCACCACGGGGAAGCCCAGCGTGAGGGCCTTCTCCACGGCCGCGTCCTCCGACGTCGCGAGCCACGTCTCCACGGTGGGAATGCCGTAGGCGGCCAGCAGGCGCTTGGATTCATACTCCGACAAGAGCGTGCGGCCGGCGGCGCGGGCCTCCTCCACCAGGGCGCGCGCCACGTCGCGGCCTCCGCCGGTGGGCTCCTCCGCCAGGGTGGGCGTTTCATAGAGCCCCGCGATGTTGTCCGCGTAGCGCCACATGTAGTTGAAGACGCGGGCGGCCGTGTCCGGGTAGCCGAAGGTCGGGATGCCCGCGTCGTTGAGGATGCGCTCGCCCGCGGCCACCTCGGAGCCGCCCATCCAGCTCGCGAGCACGGGCTTGCCGGGCAGCTTCGCGTAGCCCTTGAGGCGGTCGGCCGTCTTGGTGGGCTCGGTCATGTCCTGCGGGGTGAGGATGACGAGCAGGCCGTCGCTGTTCGCATCCGCGCCCGTCACCTCCAGGGCCTTCGCGTAGCGCTCGCCGTCCGCGTCGCCCAGGATGTCCACCGGGTTGCCGTGGCTCCAGGGCGGCGGCAGGAACGCATCCAGTTGCGCGCGTGTATCGGCGGACAGCGTGGCCAGCTCTCCGCCGCCCGCGACGAGCGCGTCCGTGGCGAGCACGGCCGGGCCGCCCGCGTTGGTGAGCAGCGTGAGCCTGCGGCCGGAGGGCCGGGGCTGGCGGGCGAGCACCTCCGCCATGTGGAACAGGTCCTCGATGGAGTCCACGCGCAGCACGCCCGCGCGGCGGAACGCGGCGCTCAGCACTTCGTCGCTGCCGGCGAGCGTGCCGGTATGGGACGCGGCGGCCTGCGCGGCCTGCGCGGTGCGGCCGGCCTTGATGACGATGATGGGCTTGGTGAGCGCCACCTCGCGCGCGGCGGACAGGAAGGCGCGCGCATCCCCGATGGACTCCATGTAGAGCAGGATGGAGCGCGTCATGGGGTCATCGGCCAGGTAGTCGATGAGGTCGCCCCACCCCACGTCCAGCATGGAGCCCACGGAGACGAAGGCGCTGAAGCCCACGGACTCGCGCAGGCTCCAGTCGAGGATGGCGGTGAGCAGCGCGCCGGACTGGCTGATGAACGCCACGTTGCCCGGCCGGGCCATGCCCTTGGCGAAGGTGGCGTTGAAGCCGGTGGTGGGGCGCATCAGGCCCAGGCAGTTGGGCCCGATGATCCGCACGTTCCCGGCCTGCGCGATGCTCAGCACCTCCTGCTCCAGCTTCACGCCTTCGGGTCCGGTCTCCTTGAAGCCCGCGGAGATGATGATGGCGCCCCGGACGCCGACCTCCGCGCACTCGCGGATGATGGCGGGCACGGACTTCGCGGGCGTGACGATGACGGCCAGGTCCACGGCCTCCGGCAGCGCGCGCAGCGACGGCCACGCCTTGATGCCGAGCACGTTGGGGCGCTGCGGGTTGACGGGGTAGACGGTGCCGCCGAACGGGCTGCTGATGAGGTTCCAGAGCACGGTGCGGCCCACGCTGCCGGCCCGCTCGCTCGCTCCCACCACCGCGACGCTGCGGGGTGAGAAGAGGACCTCCAGCGGCTGACGCGTGCGCTGGTGGAGCAGGTCGATGGAGGGATCCGTCCGTGCCGGGGGCCTGGGGGGGCGCTGCTCGTCCATGGTGCGCTCTTCTTCCGGTGGGGTGGCCTTGCTCCGGCTCAATTTCCGGTCGGCTCCCATCGTGCACCAGTCGGGAGGAGGAGGCCGTCGCGGCGGACGGCCCCCCGTCATGTATTGGAAGCAGGCGGTCGACCGGACGTCCCACGCGGGAGACGTCCGGTGGACCGCGCCTCGTCAGCGGGCGGGCCGACGCCGGAAGGCCAGTGCGAGCAGGGCCAGCGTGCCGAGCCACGGCGCCCAGCCGGAGTTCCCACCCGAGGAGCAGGCGAGGCCGCCCGCCGCATCATCTTCCTGGAGCCCCTGGCCGCCCGAGGTGCGCCACAAGGCGATGGGGGACACGGTGAACGACGCGGGTGCGGAGAAGCCACTGCGGTGGCCCTGCGAGTCCACCCCCTCCACGCGCCACGTGTACGTGCCCGGCGACAGTGCGCCCGGCAGCGTGAGGGTCGTGCCGGCGGCGTTGAGCGAGGCGAGCACGGCGCCGTCGCGGCTCAGCTCCAGGCGATAGGTGACGGCATCCCCTTCTGGATCCGTGGACGCATCCCACGTGAAGGTGACGTCGCCCGTGCTCAGCAGGGTGTTGTCGCCGGGTGCGCGGAGCACGGGGACGGAGGGCGCATGGGGCACCTGCGCCGCGACGGTGGCGGTGACGGTGGCGAGGTTGGAGTTCGTGGTGCCGTCATTCGCGCGGAAGCTGAAGGTGTCCGGCCCTTCGTAGCCCCACTGGGGCGTGTAGATGAGGTGGGGCGCGGTGCCGGACAGCGTGCCGTGCAGGGGCGCCTGCGCGACGACAAACGTCAGCGCGTCCCCGTCCGCGTCGGTGGCCTCCAACGTGAAGGGCACGCCCTGCCCCACCCCCGTGGTCAGCGTGGCGCTCCGGGCGACGGGCGCCAGGTTCACGGTGCTCAGGGTGACGGGAACGGGCCAGGACTCCGCAAAGCCGTCGCCCGCGCGGTAGGTGAAGGAGTCCGTGCCGACGTATCCCGCGTTGGGCGTGTACGTCAGGTGCGGCGCGGTGCCGGACAGCGTGCCGCGCAGGGGCTGGGTGATGAGGCGGAACGTGAGCGGATCCTGATCTCCGTCCAGACCGGCGAGCGTCACCTGCACCGGCTTCGCCTTCGAGGTCGTGACGGAGAGGGCCAGCGCCACGGGGATGGCGTTGTTCACCCGGAGGGTGACGGTGCCCGTGTTGGAGTCCGCGACGCCGTCGTTCACGCGGTAGGTGAACGTGTCCAGGCCGCTGTAGCCGGTGGCGGGCGTGTAGACGAAGAACGCGCCCGCGCCGGAGAGGGTTCCATGCTGGGGACCCTGCGCGATGGCGTACGCCAGTGAGTCCGAATCCGCGTCCGTCCCGGACAGGGTGACGGCGACGGGCGTGTTCTTCGGCGTGGAGACGGTGGTGTTGAGCACGATGGGGGCGGCGTTGTCCTCGGTGACGCGCACCATGCGGCCCCCCGTGATGCCCTGGACGGTGACGAGCAGCAGGTACTGCCCGGCAGCCACGGTGGGAGCCCGGGCGGAGAACTGCTTGCCGTCCTGCCACGCGGTGACGTCCTTCACCCAGGAGACGGCACCGCTCTCCACATTCACCAGCCGGACCAGGGGCGCTTCGCTGGCGGAGGACTGGGAGCCGCCACCGCCGCCATCCGAGACCCCTCGCAGACGGGTGCCCGTGGCGATGAACGAAGCACCGGGCGACAGGATGCGCGGCGTATCGAGCGTGGGCCGCGCGGAGGCGAGCGAGGACACGGGGTCGAAGGATTCCATCGTGGCGAGCACGGTGTTGCCGCGGCCGCCCATCACCAGGACTTCACCCGTGGGCAGCAACGTCGCGGAATGGTCCGTGCGCGCGGCGACCATCGGGGCCAGATAATCCCAGGTGGCCTTCGACGCCTCGAAGCGCTCGACGCTGTTGAAGTAGCTGTCCGCGCCGCTGTGGCCGCCGACGACGAGCAGATCTCCCGAAGGAAGCAGGGTCGCGGTGTGGCCCGCGCGAGCCACACCCAGTCGGGTCAGACGGGTCCAGGTGTTCAACGTGGGATCGTACTGCTCCACTTCCGGCGTGGCGCCACCGCCCGTGGTGAGTCCTCCCACGAGCAGCACCTTGCCGGAGGACAGCACCGTCGCGGTGTGCTCCTCTCGGGCTGTATTCATCGTCAGGACCGCGCCCCAGGTGTCCGTGGCCGGGTCGTAGACCTGCGCGGTGGTGAGCGGCGCACTGCCGTTGTTGCCACCGGTCACCAGCACCTTGCCCGAAGGCAGCAACGTGGCGACGTGCGAGGCACGCGGTGAAGCCATGGGACTCGCGGCGGTCCACAACCTGCTGCGGGGATCGAAGATCTCCACGCTGGCGTGGAGGCCGTAGTAGCTGACGCCGCCCGTCACCAGCACATTGCCGGAAGGCAGCAACGTCGCGGTGTGTCGGACGCGTTCCACGGACATCCGCCCCGCGGGCATCCACTGACTGGACGCAAGGTCATACAGCTCCGCATCCGCCACGGGCGCATTGCCATCCGACCCTCCCGTGACGAGCACCCGGCCCGAGGCCAGCAACGTGGCCGTGTGCTGCGTGCGAGGCAGGCTCATGAAGCTCGTGCCAGACAAGCGCACCCCGTCACGGTCATGGAGGTCCGCGCTGGCGAGTGCGCCCGTGGCATTGCGCCCCCCCGTGACCAGGAATTGTCCCGAGGACAGCGGTGTCACCGCGTGATGGACACGCGGAGTGGTGGCGGAGCCTTCCAGGGTCCAGCGCCCCGAGGTCTCGAACACCTCCGAGCTGTTCAGAGCCGATGGCGTCCCGTACGACATGTAGTAACCGCCCGCGATCAACACCCGTCCCGAGGGCAAGAGGGTCGAAGTCAAGAAGGCGCGGGAAGTCTGCAGAAGCCCGAGTTGCTGCCAGGTGTCCGTGGAAGGAACATACACTTCCGCGACATTGGTCGAGTAGTGATAGCCCTCAGGATGCCAGTAATAGGCACCGCCCATCACGAGCACCCTTCCCTCCGGCATCAGCAAGGCCGCGTGCCACTTGTGGGGCGCCGACATGGACTTTGACGTGCTCTTCCAGAGTCCCGTGGCGGGGTCATAGAGCTCCGCGCTCGTAAGATAGCTGTTGTGCGCCCCTGTCGAACCTCCTGCGATCAGGACCTGCCCACTGGGCAGGAGCGTCGCGGAGTGTTCCTGTCGGACGCTCACTGGCGTCCCCGTCAGGCTCCACTGGCCATTCGCGGGGTTGAACAATTCGGCGGGAGCGTTGGTCACGGTTCCGCCAGCGAGCAGGACCTTTCCCGTCAGCAGCAGCGTCGCGCTCGCCATCGCGCGGGATGCCGACATGCTTCCTGTCGGACTCCAGCTCCCTGTCTCGGAATTGAAGATCTCGGCGGAGACAAGCCGGGCGGCCCCCGACGACGTCAGGCCACCAGCCACCAGCACCTGACCGTTCGGCAACAGCGTCGCGGTGTGGGCGTAGCGGCCGGTGGTCAGGACGTCCGCGGGGCTCCAGGTCTCCGTCTCCGGATCGAACAACTCCGTGGTGACGGAGGCGGATGCGGAGGAAGAGGCGCCTGCCACAACGAGGACCCGACCCGAAGGCAGCAACGTCGCGGTGTGTTGGGCGCGAGGTACCGCCAATGCCGCGACCCCCTTCCACGTCCCCGTGACCGGATCAAAAAGCTCCGCGAGCCGCGTGTATGTAGTCGAGGCGGAGGTGTAGGTCAGGTTTCCTCCCGCCACCAGGACCTTCCCCGACGTCAACAGCGTCGCCGTGTGATTCAGGCGCACGGTCGCCATCGTCCCCGTGGACGACCAGCCCGGATCCACCACCACGGGCCCTCGCATCCCGCGCAGGTCCACGGCCATGGCCACCTCCAGGCTGCGGCCTGACAGGCCGTAGCGCGCGGGTCCCGTCCCCGGCGCACGCACCACGCCGTGCAGCCGGACCTCGCCGTCGCGGCTCAGGCCCTCCGCGTCCCGCGCCACCAGCGAATGCATGCGCAGCCGGGGAACATCGCGCGCGTCCACGAACTCCAGGTACTCGCCCAGGTCGCGCACCGCGACGATGCCCTCGGGCACCTCCACCGTGTAGCGCGCGCGGTGCTCGGTGGCCCCTTCCGGCGCCACGTCGTACTCCTCCACGCGGGACGTCACCCACCGGCCCTCGCCGTCCAGCGTCCGCGCACCCACCGGGGCCCAGAAGTGCCGTGCGTCCCCGGAGCCTCCGAGCGCCTTCGTCTCCGCGCCCTGCCCTTCCGCCGCATGGCGCCGCACGCGGAACGTCAGCCCTCGCGTGCTCACCTCCAGCGCACCTGTCGCCGTCTCCGGCACCCGCACGCTCAGCGCCGCGTCCATGCCCCCGGGCAGCGAATCATCGCCCACGGCTCTCAGCTCCGCGGAGGGCGCCCACTCCGGAAAGTACGCATGCGCCAACGCACGGGCCCGCGCCTCCGAAGGCGCCTCCCGCCATGCGAGCACCGCCGCGCTCCGGACCGCCGACTCCCCCGGGTTCCCACCGAGCCGTGATTCCGAAGTGACTCCCGCCCCTTCTCGCGCGGGAGGCGCGGCGCTGTCACACGCCGTCAGCCCCAGCAGGAGGCACAGCCCTACGGCCACCGGTCTTCTCATGTCGAGCACGCCTGTCGGTCCAGCGTCGGCCAGGCCGATGCCGGACGGGATGGTGTTGAGCGCCATGGCCCGGCCCGGACGGCCCCCGAACCACGGAAGCCATCCATGCCGCGAAGCGCCGGGCCCGCGAGCCGCCACCCAAAGGCGACTCGCGACCCGCGCCTCTCGCAAGCGCCGGGCCAGGATCCAACCCATTGGATCCACTGACCCGCATCCCAGACCTGACCAGTCAGGTCTCACCCAGCCACGCCGTGCCCGGACGCGACCACCGGTGCTCGGCTTCGCCTACGAAGGGCGCGCCTTCTCCACCACCGGCTTGAGCACGGTGGTCGCGAACTGCGCCAGCGTGGTCGGCGTGGTGGTGTCCTTGGAGCGGGGCTCGGCGGCGTCCATGCGTCCGTCCACCAGGGCCTGGTACATCTCCGCGAACGAGTCCGCCATCCACGTCGGCACGCCCGCGTTCGTCATCCCGGCGTGCAGGTCCGCCACCCGCACCTGCACGTACTTCACGGGCCGGCCCAGCGCCTGCGTCAGGACGGCCGCGGCCTCCGGATAGGTGATGTCCTTGGGCCCGTGCACGCCCAGCTCGCGGTGGCCCGTCCACGACGCGTCGAGCAGGACCTCCGCCGCCTTGCTGGCGATGTCCGCCACGGCCACCATCGGGAAGGCCTTGTCCGGCGACAGGGCGTTATAGATGGCGCCCGCGTGCGCGATGCCCCCGACATCCCGCAGCAGGTTCTCCATGAAGAAGCCCGCGCGCAGGCTGGTGACGTTCGGGGCCGCGGCCTTGAAGGCCTCCTCCACCGGCTTGAGCACGGACACCGGACCGGTGCCGGGGCCGTTCTGCGCGCCCACGCTGGAGAGCACCACCACGCGCTTCACGCCGTGCGCCTTCACCAGCGCCGCGGCCTGCTTCCCCGCCTCCTGCGCCCAGGTGACGAAGTCCGGACGGGCCAGCGGCGGCGACAGCCAGAACAGCGCCTCCGCGCCCTGGAAGGCCGCGTCCAGCGTGGCCTTCTCGTCGATGGAGCCCTGCACCACCCTGGCGCCCAGCTTCGCCAGGTCCGCCACCTTCTCCGGGGTGCGGCTGATGATGGTGACCTTGCGGCCGGCCTGCAGGAGCTTCTCGACGAGCGGACGACCGATGTTGCCATTCGGGGTGTTGATGACGATGGACATGGACTGCCTCCGGCGACAGCGAGATGGCCCCACAGTGCTCCCACCCCCATCATGAGGCCACCTCATGCTATGCATGGCCCCATGCGCCGCATTCATGAAACGCGGAGGCCCGTTTCCGATGAGGTGGACCTCGCCGGCATCAACCTGAACCTGATGGTGGCCCTGGACGCGCTGCTCAAGGAGGCGCACGTCACCCGCGCCGCCGCCCGCGTGGGCCTCACCCAGTCCGCGATGAGCCATGCGCTGGGCCAGTTGCGCGAGCTGCTGGACGACGCGCTCCTCATCCGGGGCCGGGGCGGCATGGTGCTGACGCCGCGCGCGGAGCAGCTGGCCGCGCCGCTGCGGCGGGGGCTGGTGGAGCTCCAGCACGCGCTGCGCAACGAGCCGCCCTTCGAGCCCGCCACCGCGTCACGCCGCTTCAGCGTGGCCACGCGCGACTACTTCGGTTCGGCGCTGCTGCCCTCCGCCATGGAGCTGCTCGGCCGCGAGGCGCCGGGCGTGGACCTGTCGGTGCTGCACGTGGAGAACGCCACCTACCCCGCGCTGCTGGAGAGCGGCGAGGTGGACCTGGTCGTCGTCACGCCGCCGGTGGAGTCGGTCCCCGGCCTGCGCCAGCAGAAGCTGTTCACCGAGGACTTCGTCTGCGTGGTGCGCAAGGGCCACCCGCTGGTGCGCAGGACGCTGGACCTGGACACGTACCGCGAGCTGTCCCACATCCTCATCAGCCCGCGCGGCGACGGCGTGGGCGCGGTGGACAAGGCCCTGGCCCAGCGCGGCCTGCCGCCCCGGCGCATCGCCCTGCGGGTGACGTCCTTCCTCATCGCCCCGCTGGTGGTGGCGGGCTCCGACCACGTCCTCACCGCACCACGCCGCCTCATCGCAGCGTTCAGTCAGGCGTATCCACTCCAGGTGTTTGCCCCGCCCCTGCCCGTGCCCTCCTTCGACATGATCCAGGTCTGGCACGAACGGTTCGACGGCGACCCGGCGCACCAGTGGCTGCGAGGACTCGTGGCGCGCGCCGTGGGTGTGTCGCATCCGGGGTCACGAAACACCCGGAGTTCACGACGGGTGCGGCGCACGCCGGGTTCCTGACACTCGGGGGCCATGACACTGAACGCAAGTGCACAGGTGGGGGAGCATCGCATGGGGGGCATCGTGTAGGGTGCGTCCCATGAATCCAGAGAAGCTTGTGTTCGCCCAGACCGTCGACGCGCTGTTCGTTCGAGCGCTGGAGAACCGCCTGACGCCCGCGTGCGTCGAGCACCTGAAGCGGGCGGGGCTGGACCTCGACGCGAAGCTGGAGCGCACCTACACCCTGGAGCAGTGGCGGGAGTTCCTGCGCATCGCGGCCGGCCACGTCTACGGCGGCGTGCCCGCGGAAGCCGCGTACTACTCGCTGGGCGAGCGCTTCATGGATGCCTATTTTGGCACCTTCTTCGGCCGCGCCCTGCTGGGCGTGGGCAAGCTCGCGGGCCCCCGCCGGATGCTGCTGCGCGCGGACCTCGGCTTTCGCGCCGGCAACAACTTCAGTGAAATCAAAATCGTGGAGCGCAGCGCGACGTCGCTGGAGCTGTGGATGAACGACGTGCTGGCGGATCAGCCGACGTTCGCGGCGGGGCTGCTGGCGCGCGCGGTGGCGCTGTGCGGCGGCTGGCGGGTGGTGGCGCTGCCGGAGGAGTTCGACGGCACGGCGGCCACGTTCCACCTGCGCTGGAGCGAGGCACCCTCCGAGGGGGCGCTCAGCGCCACTGAGGATGGGTCCGCAGGCGACGCTCGACCTCAGGCGTGAGTTCGGCCCCGTGCGGGGCCCGCGAGGACGAGCGCTCCCAGCGTTCGCGCCACCGGGTCCCCAACGGGGAGGCCAGGGATTCATAGCGGGTCGAGGCCACGGTGGTCTCCCCCTTGGTGCCGGTGGAAGCACCGGCGCCCACGAAGAAGCCGGCGAGCAGCAACGTGACGCGGGTGGGCGTGGCCGCGCTGTAGGTCATCAGCAGGGCCCCCTCCCCATCCTCGCGGCAGTGCCGGCGCACCCGGGCCAGCACGGACTCGGTCCACATGTCCGGGTTGGAGGCGGGGGAGAACGGGTCGAAGAAGACGAGGTCGGCCACGGGCAGCTCGCCGTCCAGGAAGGGCACGGCGTCCCCCAGCTTCAGGGTCCAGCGAAGGCCGGGCTCCTCCCAGGAGCCGTCGCGCATGAGGCCTTCAGCGGCGGCGCGGAAGGGCTGGAGGAAGGGAAAGCCTTCGGCGTCCGCGAGGGCGAGGCGCAGCGGGGCCAGGTCCACCTCCAGGCTGACGACGTGCAGCTCTCGCGCGCGCTCGGCGCCCAGTTCGCGGGCGCGGGTGAGCGCGGCGACGGCGTTGGTGGCGGCGCCCAGGCCCACGTCGAGGATGACGAGCGGCGGGCCGGGCTGACGCAGGCGGTCCGCGAGGCGGGGTTGATCCACGTAGGTGCATGACCTCGCCGTGGCCCAGGTGGCGCACGGCGCGGTGGCCGTTGCGCAGGGTGACGAGTTCGAAGTCGCCGTCGCGCGGGTTCGAGGGGTCGGACATGGGGCGCGGGTTCCTGGCCTGGAAGGGGGCGGGTGCGAAAGGATGGCTGCCTAGCATGACGATTCCAGCGCAGGAACACCGGGGCCGGCTCGAAGGGGAGGATGTGCGCTGTGGGGAAGCGCCGTTCGAGGGGGGATGGGTGCGGTTGACGCTCCGGGTGGACGCGGAGACCCGGGCCATCACGGCGGCGGCGTGGGAGGCCCCGGAGCGCGTGGGCGCGGGGCATCCGCTGGCGGCGTGCCTGGAGTCGCTGTGCCAGAACGCCATGGGCATCGGGGTGGACGTGTTCCTGCGCTTCGACGACTTCCACCTGCGGGCGGGGTGTCCGGACGGGATGGAATCCACGGAGGAAGCGGGGGTGGCGGTGCGGGCGTTCCGGTCCGCCTTCAGCCCGTTCCATCCCCGGGCCACGGGGCCTGCGTACCTGTCGAGCGGTCTGGTGCTGGCGAAGCTTCCACGCGGAGTGAAAGCGGAGCTGGTGGAGCCCGGCTTCTACTTCGCGCACTACTACCGCGAGGAGCTGTGGGAGGCGGCGGCGGAGGAGGCCCGCAGGGGCGGCGTGCTGGGGCCGCGAGCGGCGTGCGCGTACATCGACGCGCTGCTAGAGAAGGCGGACGACGCGGTGGAGCTGGACTGGCCCGTGGAAGAGGGCACGGCGACGTGGAGCTGGCTGACGCGTGTCTGTCTTCCCACGGTGGCGGGGGGCGCGGAGCGGGTCCGGATGTTGTTGGAGGGCGGGTACGGGGGCGCGAGCGGGACGGAGAGCTTCCCCTTCGGCCACCTGGACGGAGGGCCCTGGCATCCCCCAGAGGGACTGAGCCAACCGGAAGGCGTGGGGCACGCGGAGTTCATCATCGACGACCTGGAGCACCTGCTGCCGGAGCTGCCGAAGCACGGGGTGCTGCTGGCCGCGCCGCGCTGGATGGCGGTGGGACAGACGCGGGATTCGCCCGCGCTGCGCAGGGCGGGAATCACGCGGGAGGAGGCCGGTGGGTTTGGCCTGTTCAACGCGGCCGCGCATGACATGGATGAAGAGGATGATTGAGGGCTTGTGCCGGTGGCTGGGTGGGCTGGCTGCCCTGCTCTGCCTGTCCTGTGCTTCGGGACCGGGCCAGTACAAACAGACCGTGGACTCCGCGACGAACGCCTGTCTTCGCAATCCTGCGTGCTACACGCAGACGGGCAATGACGCCGTCCTGCCCTGGGCGGGACGTGCGGCGAGGGCAGCAGCGACCGCCCACACCACCTTGCGCGTCCTGGAGGCCGCGGACGTGGCCCGGATCGAGGCCCTGCTGGTGAAGTGCGCGGAGGAGGCGCACTTCAAGATCAACGAGCGGGAGTACGGAGAAGGAAACATCCCGGAGGATGCCGAATGCATGCGAGAGGTCGGCAAGGACAAATCAGGAAAACCCATCCTCCGGCAGGCGGAACTGGGCCGCATGAAACACGAGCGTGCTTTCAAGTGCGTCCAGCAGGAGATCCTCCGACTCTTTCCCGAGAACATCTCCATCGAACCGCGCTATGGGCCCAATGGCAAACCTGGTGGATTTTCATTAACGGACCGTCGGACGGGCTCCATGAAGCCGGATGTCGCCATTCACGCGACAGGCCAGCCAGGACAGGTCCAGTGCATCTACGACTTCAAGTTTCCATGCACCAAGGCCGGCAAGGAGAATCCAGGCGAAAACCCCGCCACGCAAGAACAGATGAGTCGCTACAAAGAACTCGGAGGAAAGTGCAATCCCGCCATTGTCACGCCTCAGTTGGGAGTCATTCGTGAGTAAATACTCCTCATCGGAACACTTCGCCGAGCAGCTCCCACGGGTCCAGCTCGTGGTGCGAATCGTCTTCTACCTGCCGCATGACCACAGGGCATTGGCACCACACATGGGACGTCTGCTCGATATCTACCTCCAACACATTGGAGATAGCGGCGACAAACTGACAACGGGCTACAACCCCGACATCCATGAGGGTCATTTCCCCCTTACAGCCTCCGCGTGGGGAACCCTCCGCAAGCACCTGGAGACTCCTCACTTTGAGTTTCTGGATGACATGGACGAGGACTCCACCTGGTTTTGGATCTTGACCAAGCGAGGGTTTGACACCTGGAGCCATTTGGCCGGGGATACGTTTGATCCCTCGGGTTATGAATTCAGTTACCGCGCCCGGTTGCCCTGGCGTGAGATATCGCCCGAACACAGTAGACTGAGCGTCAGCGTCCCGATTCGTTTCCTCACAGACCACGACCCCAGCAAGGTGCGAGAACTCGCCTTGGCACTCGCGGAGCTTCTTCCCTTCGCGACGGGCCATGCCGGACTGTCGCTCTCCTTTACCCGGGGTCGCTCGAGAATCCTCCCCACCATCAAGGATGAGCTGATCCGGCATCCAGGCTGGGACGTACCGAACACAAGCGCCATCTTGGACCTGGGTGACCAGATCGACGGCGTGCACTGGTTGAACTTCCTGGGCCCCTCCGTGCTCGAAGCCGCAGGCGGCGCCCAGACCCTTCGCTCGCGACTGAGCGAGCCAGACACCACGGTCCAGGAACTCACCGGCGGACGTGCCCTGATCAGCCTGGGGGCCGCCCCATTGGCGGGCGACACGAAGCTGGAGCAACCGCTGCTGGCATACCGTGAACTCGCCCGGGTCCTGGAGCCCTGGCTCCAACCCTTCTACCCCGTCGACACCTGGTACCACTTCACCGAAGAAGAAACCCGTCGGTGGTGGCGCCGCTTCCTCGACTGAAGTGCCAGGACGGCGTCAGGGGCATGGAGCGCTCGGGCGGCAGAGGACGAGCCCCACGTCATCCGGGAGCGCGCCGCTCGCAAGTCGAGGCAGCGCGGCCAGCGCGAGCACCGCGGCGTTCACGTCGGCGAGGTTCACATGCTCCTGGATGCGACGGAGGTCGACGTACTTGAACAATCCGTCTGACCCGCCGAGGAGAACACCACCTCGCCACGCGAGTTCGAAGGTGACGGGCCGCGCCTGCCCGCTGCCGAGCAGGGGCTTGCGGTGTTGATGCTCCGTCAGCGCGGTCGCTTCGCCGCCCTGGAACAGCCACAACTCCGAGTCCCCCACGCTGGCCCCCACCACGCGCCGCAGGGTGACACAGGCGACCAGGGCGGTGGTTTCGCCCCCCTGCCCCGAAGCCACCTGCTCCGCGTCGCACCGCGCCAGCACCTCGCGCCAGGTCTCCTCGCGTTCCAAAGCGGCCCCGGCGTCCACTGCGTCCTGAACGCCACGCAGCACGGCCTCCGCGGCCTCGGCGCCACGTCGTGAATTCCCCGCCCCATCCGCCACCACGAGCACCGTCGCGTCCCCTCGCGTCAGGACCCACACGCGGTCCGCACCCGTCTTGCCCGCCGGTTCCACATGCCACGCCGTCTCGAAATCGCTCATGGGTCGCACTCAGGGAAGACCTTCTCATGCCATGGAATCCGGTGCGCCTCCACAGAGTCACCGCCCCTACCGTCAAACGCGCCCGAGGATGCAAAGGATTGGGTCGGCGGGCCCCCCGGGCCAAGGCTGACCGCGCCCGGCATCGCTTCCAAGCGCGTCAGGGGTCCCCCGGATTGCCGCGCACCTCATGACCTGACAGGCTTCACCCGCCGTCAATCCTGCTCACGCTCCGAGGCACACGATGTCCAAGCAAGAGAAGGGCGCTCCTCCCGACTGTTTCGACTGTGAAGGTCAGCCCACCGAACGTCTCGTCGAGATGTTCGTGCGCATGACGCAGGAGAAGCGCATCCAGTTGGGCCAGACTCCCGCCGAGCGCTCCGTGTTCCGCAAGCTGCACGGCGTGGCGCATGGCCACTTCGAAGTCCTTCCCGGCGTGGACAAGAAGCTGCGGGCGGGCCTCTTCGCCCAGGACCGGCTGGAGGCCTGGGTGCGGTTCTCCAGCGACACCTCTCCCACCCTGCCCGACCTGGGCAGCACGCTGGGCGTGGGCATCAAGCTGTTCGGCGTGCCCGACTCGGACGGGCTGGGCGAGCCGGGAACCACCGCGGACTTCGTCCTCCAGAACTTCCCGCGCTTCTTCGTGCAGGACGCGAAGGCGATGTGTGAGTTCACCTATGCGGGCGTCGTCCTCAAGGACTACCCCGGCTATCTCAAACAGCATCCCGACACCCAGGCCGTGCTGGACGCGATGACGGCGCCGCAGGGCAGTGTCCTCACCACCACCTACTGGGCCATCCTCCCGTTCAAGCTGGGCAAGGAGGTGGTCAAATACAGACTGGAGCCGGAGACCGCGCCCCAGAACGTGCCGGATGACGCCGCCGACTACCTGGCCACGGACATGGCCTACCGGCTTTCGCGGGACGGCTACCGCTTCCGGTTCATGATCCAGCGCCGCACCCATCCGTCCACCATGCCGCTGGACCGGGCCATGGATGACTGGTCGGAGAAGCAGAGCCCATTCGTGCAGCTCGCCACCCTGGTGCTGCCCCGCCAGGACATCGGTGAGCGCGGGCAGGCCGACTACGGCCAGGGCCTGTCCTTCAACATCTGGCGCACCCCCGCGGAGAACGCACCGTCCGACGCGTCCTCCATCGCGGTGGTGCGCAAGGCGGTCTACGCCGCGGGTGCCGCGGCCCGGCACCGCGCCAATGGCCAGCCCCTGAAGGACGCCCCCGAACCCCGGCCCGTCGCCTCTCACCCCGGCGCCCGGCCCCCGACGCCGGACGACAGCATCGTGAAGGCGGTCATCTATCCGTCCATCGGCATTGCCCGCGTCGGCAGCAGCCCGGACGGGTACTTCATCGGGCCCGAGGTGACGGAGCCTCCCGCCGAGGACAAGGGCTTCTACCGGGACGCACAGGGGCGGCTGAAGCGGCAGGCGGCGCGCTTCCGCATCTATGGCGTCAACGCGGAGGGGCGCATCCTCCGGGAGTTGTCGGTGCCGAAGTCCGGCGCGAAGGTGCGCTGGTCCGTGCAACTGGCGAACACCAAGGCCGCCTGGTACGGCTTCCAGTTGGCGCTCGACATCCCCGAGGCGTCGTCCGCCCCGCCCTCCACGCTGCGCAACGCCGCCGTGGCGGACCGCTCGCGGCTGGCCATCACGCCCGCCGCGCAGTCCGTGCAGGGCATGAATGCCCGGCCCAAGCGCTTCGACGGCACCTTCATGGGCCTGCAGGTCCACCTGGGGGACATCCGCACCGACGAGAGCGGACGGCTGGTGGTGCTGGGCGGTCACGGCGTCTCCCGCTCGTATGACGGCACGTATGCCATCACCTTCGCGAACAACGAGGGCTGGCACGACGACGTGTCGGACGGCCCGGTCACCGCCGAGGTGGTGCTGGACGGAAAGCCGCTGGAGGTCGTCCCCGCCTGGGTCGTCGTGGCGCCGCCGAACTACGGGCCCCAGCGCAAGTCGGTCCGCACGATGTGGGACCTGATGCGCGACGTGGCCATTCACGCAAGGACCCTGGCCCCGCCAATGCGGCCGTCCTTCACCCACGACATCCTGCCCCTCTTCCAGCGCCTGGCCGGCCTGCAATGGGTCAACGCGGGCTTCGCCGCGGGCTTCGGCTGGAAGGGCATGTTCGACTTCACAGATCCGAAGGTGCTCGCGCGCCTGGGGGACCCGAGCCCGGCGGAGCGGGAGTACCGCCACGTGGTGGCGAACCAGTTCCGGAACTTCGCGAGGGATTCGTGGTCCCCCACGCCGTGGCCCTGGCTGTACGGCGACGCCATGAACATCCCGCCCGCGGAGACGCCCCGGCAGTACGCGACGCTGACGGACACCCAGTTGTTCATGCTCCAACTGTGGTCGATGGGCGAGTTCGTGGCCGACCATGATCCGAACCGCAAGCCGCCGACCCGAATCGCGGAGGTGCCGCTGGAGGAACAGGGAGACATGCTCACCCGCGCGGCGCTGGAGTTCTGCCTGGCGGACGCATTCCATCCCGGCTGCGAGATGACCTGGCCCATGCGTCAGGCTTCGATGTACATGCAGCCCTTCCGGCTGGCGCACCAGCGGCCCGGCTGGAAGGAGCCGGGCCTGGGCGAGGTGCTCACGTCCGACAGCGTCACCATCACCAACGGTCCGCTCCACGGCCAGCCGCCCGGAGGGCTTACCCGGTGGATGGCCGTGCCCTGGCAGACGGACACGGCGAGCTGCCGCTCCGGCTACGACAAGACCTACGACCCCTACGTTCCGTCCTTCTGGCCGGCGCGGGTCCCCAACGAAGTCCTCACGGAGCAGAACTACAAGATCGTCATGGACGCGAACAAGCCGCTGGCCGAACGCCGCGCCGCCTTCGCCAACCGCGCCGCCTGGATCAACCCGCTGGGCGCGACGAGCTACACCGACCAGATCAACAACATGGTCCGGCACTTCGACCACCTGGGCGTCGTCGAGGCGAGGAAGGGTCCGACGGACACCGACGCCTTCCCGGCGGTCATCGAAGTGGAGGACCAGCACAAGCCCATCAAGGACGTCATCCCCACCGACGATCGGCTGAAGGCGCATGGGACGGCGACGGGGAGCGCGGTGGGGTCGCATCACGGCGAGGCGCCCTCCGCGGCGAAGGTGGACGTGAGCGGCATCGAGAAGGTACGCCGCTTCCCGGGCGGCCTGCGGCGCTGAGTTCTGGATGCTGCCCGCCGACGTCGTCATCGTGGGCGCCGGTCCCGCCGGAGCCACCGCCGCGCTGAACCTCGCGCCGTTCCGCCGGGTGTTGCTGGTGGACCGGAGGCCCGAGCCCACCGACCGCATCGGTGAGTCCCTGGCTCCGGCCGCGCGTCGACTCTTGGGTGACATGGGGTTGTGGGCGGACTTCCTCGCGGACGGTCACAGCCCCTGTCACGTCGCGCGCAGCCGCTGGGGAACGCAGGCCCTGGCGGAGCAGGACGCGCTCGCCAACCTGGATGGACCGGGCTGGCACCTGGACCGGCGCCGGTTCGAGGAACGCTTGCGACACACCGCCGTGGCCCGGGGAGCGGCCCTGCTCGCGCCCGCCTCGCCCGTGGGGCTGGAGCGCGCGGGGGACGGCTGGCGTCTGCGATTGGAGCATGGCGGCCGGGTGCTGGACGTGGCGACGCGGTGGATCATCGACGCGGGCGGTCGCGCGTCGGGGTTGCTCAAGCCCTTCGGCGCCGAGCGGCAGGCCCGGGACCGGTTGATCTGTGGTTGGCTTCACGGCACGAGGACGGAGGGAAGCACCGGGGGCGGAATGACATACACGGAGTCCGCGCCCGACGGCTGGTGGTACACCGCGCCCCTGCC
Organism: Myxococcaceae bacterium; assembly: GCA_004173515.1. Lineage (GTDB taxonomy): Bacteria > Myxococcota > Myxococcia > Myxococcales > Myxococcaceae > Corallococcus. Next base: position 18,696 of record SECN01000029.1, read on the forward strand.
GGACGGCCGCCGGGTGCTGGCCTGGCACACGGACGCGGACCTTCCCGCAGCGGAGGTCCTGCGCACCGCGTCCGGCCTGCTGGGCCACGCGGCGCGCTCCTCCACCCTGGGCGCGCAGCTTTCGGACTCGCGCTTCGAGGACACGGTCGCGCCCGGCGTCATCACCGCCCACGGCTCCGTCCTGGCCTCACCGGTGGGCGAGGGCTGGATCGCCGTCGGGGATGCGGCGCTGAGCTTCGATCCCCTCTCTTCCCAGGGCCTGTTCAATGCCCTGTTCACCGGGCTCGCCGCGGCGGAGGCCACGGACCGGGCACTCGCCGGCGACCCGTCCGCGACCCACGACTACGCCGGGACGCTGCGCGACATCGACGCAGCGTACCGGCGCCATCTGGCGGCCTGGTATGGGTTGGAGCGCCGCTGGCCCGAACAGGAGTTCTGGCGGCGCCGCGCACCCCGTCCGGCGCCCTGAGTTCGAACCTCTCCGCCACCGCCCTCGGACTTCAGGGGATGACGCCGTACTGGCGGTACCAGGTCCTCACGCGCGAGAGCATGGTCGCATCGAAGGGAATCTGATCGTGCGCATGGCTCGCGTAGACGTGGAGTTCGTGGGGCGTCGCGCTCGCGGCCAGGATGGCGTTCAGCGTCTGGTCTTGTGAGAGGGGCACCACCGTGTCGGCGTCACCGTGGTGGAGCTGGTAGGGCGTGGTGATGAGCGCGGCCGCGTCCGGCCGCGTGGAGTTGGGGCCGGAGCTCACGCCTGCCGCCGTGTGCGAAGCGGCGCCGAAGTCCGCCGGATGCGTCCCCAGGAGCCGCCCCGTGACAACCCCCAGCCCACCCTCGTCCGGGCCACGTTGGCCGAGTCGCCGCGCGCCGTGCCGCCCTTGCCGTGGCTGATGACCACCGCCGGGAAGGGGCCCGTCCCCGTCGCCGGTTTGAACAGGATACCCTTCAGCATGTAGTGCACTCCCTGATCCACGGAGTCGTACGTCCAGGTCGCCCCGTTGGTCGTGGCCGGATTGCCGGTGACCAGGAATCGCAGTCCACCACGGCCTGCACGGCGCTGGAGACGCCCCCGTTGCCCTGGGACGGATCCTCCAGCCCGGCGACGCCCTGGCTCGTTCCCGCCAGCGCGGCGTGGTGCCCCCCGGCGGAGCTTCCAAAGGCCGCGAAGCGCGCGGGGTCCAGGTTGTAGCTGGACGCATTGGCGCGCAGGAAGCGCACCGCCGCCTTCACGTCATGGATCTGCGCCGGTAACACCGCCGCGTCGCTCAGCCGGTAGTCGATGGAGGCCACCGCGTAGCCCCGGCACACCAGCCGCCGCGCCTGGTTCACATCCAGCAGCGAACTCCCACGCCAACGACCCTGGGTGAGACGTGCCGCAAGGGCGGCGACGACAGGCCCAAGCCCCCCTTGCAAGCACCTTTGAACAGCCCGCAGCAATGCCAACCCGAACAAGGGACCCGATTGCTCCCAGGTCCGGGCCGGCCGCATGAGCCGACGTTCCAGAATTACAGCCCCGCGTCCGCTACATCGTCAGGGCCATAGTCCAACCGGAACAAGCCTGCGTCCGGAAGCACTCGGAACGACCGCCCGCCATCCACCGCCTCCATGCCTTCGGGCAATCCCATGCAATGGGGAATCTGCGCCCCGTGCGCATTATAAAGCACACACAGCAACCCCTTTGGGCACAAGGACGGGACTCCTGAATCTGGATAGCAGGGAATGACGCAAAGCGTAGTCACCTCGCTACCCTCTGCGGACCGAGCAGGGGCGCATATTTGTCCCCGCCCGCAAGCGTCGGCACGTGAACAGGAATCCGAGCGCATCTCCACCCATCCGTCACCTCGGGCGCAAGCTCCGAGAGCAACCGGCAAACAAATACCCATCAGCAGCCCGAATAGAGTTTTCCTCATTCAGTGAACACCTCGCGGGCCTCCCTGACCTTGCCGCACACGACCAGTATTCTGAAAGACAAGCGACCATCCATCACTGCCACGAGAGCCACCAGGTTCCAAAGGACGGCTTCGCAGCCGCCGAAACCGAATGCTGCTCGTCAACATCAACCCCAGTCAAGCCACCGACGCCCAACAGAGGCGCACAACGCCCCCTGACCATCAGCAAGGAGGTTTTCCCACTTGCATCATTGAGCACTGCGTGTCGCGAATCACTCTCCGCTGCGCCCCTCCCTACCAAGATCAAAACATCTGCACTTGCTCCCGCGAGCCGCCGACACGCCGTACCAACATCATCATTTCGCAAACAAACGCCATTCACACCAGCGCGAGCCTTGTTCGCCAGCACAATGTCACCATCGAAAATAGACCTCTTCGCCGTGACCCGCCCGAACCCGTCATGTTGGAACCACGTGGCGCCAAAAGAATCCACCATGACGTTCATCGGACCCGGACTCGACGCAGGACATCCAGGGGTGCTCACAACCTATCCCTCGTACCAGAAACGACTCAACGTTTGAACCTGAGCAACACAACGCCCCGTTCCAGACAAGCAATGAGCGGCACGTGCCCATGTCGGACGTCCGATTGCTTCGTGCGAGCAAGCCAGATACGCCGCCTTTGACTCCATGCTCGATGTCTGTTTGACCTTGGGCTTGCCGGGTTTGTCGTAAGCGAAGCCGCATGCACACCCTGGAACTGAAGCAGGAGCAGAAGAGGACGTTCTTGCCACCCCGAAGGCGGCCTCACCGTGTAGGTCCTCCTGCGGCACCGCGAGGATCAATCGTGGAGGATTTTTCTCACGCGTTGCCCGTGGACCACCCCGCTGGTAAGGCCCTCCCAGGTCGTTCACGGCGGGCGGACGCGGTCGCGTCCGTTCCGGCCCTCGCGGATCGGAGTGGGTTCGATGCGGTCACAGCACGCTGTCTGGAGCAGGGTCCTGGTGTTCGTAGCGGGCTTGAGTCTTCTGGCCTGCAACACGAAGGAGCACCCCACCGGCGAGGGCGCCACGCGCGCCCCACTCGCCTCGCCCCCTGGCTGGGCCGCCACCGCGCCCATGGCCACTCCGCGCGCGCAGCATGCGGCGATCCTGCTTCCCGCTGGCGAACTCCTGGTCGTCAACGGGGTCAACCGGCTGGGCTTCGTGCGCGCGGCGCAACGCTTCAATCCGGCGACGGGAGCGTGGGCCAGCGCGGGCGATCCCGGCATCCAGGGCAATGTCACCCAGGGCGTGCTGCTCCCCAGCGGCCAGGTGTTCATCATGAGCGATGGGTCCGTGTCGGGCCGCCTCTACGACCCCGCGTCGGGCTCGTGGTCCGCCACGGGCAACATGGCGCAGACCCGGGGACTCCCCACCGTCACCCTGCTGAACTCGGGACAGGTGCTGGTCGCGGGCGGGACCGGAACCGGCGGCGCCCGGCTCACCTCCGCCGAACTGTACGACCCCGCGACCAACACGTTCCTCCCCACGGGCGCCATGACCCTGGGCCGGGGCGCGCACGTCGCCACCCTGCTGAAGGACGGGCGGGTGCTCGCGGTGAGCGGCTTCAACCAGGCAGGCGAAGTGCCCGGCGCGGACCTCTATGACCCCGCGACCGGCACCTGGTCCGCCGCGGCGGCCCCCCTGGTCCCCCGGCACTACGCCACCAGCACCCTGCTGCCGGATGGACGCGTGCTGCTCGCGGGCGGCTTCGCCAGCGGTGGAGTCACCCCCCAGTCGGAAATCTATGATCCGGCGGCCAACACCTGGACCGCCACCGCGAGCCTCGCGTTCGCGCGCTCGGGCCACTCGGCCACGCTGCTGCCCGATGGCCGGGTCCTGGTCACCGGAGGTTCCTCCAGCACCGGCGCAGCCCCGCAGGTCGTCTCGGAAGCCTATGACCCCGCCACGGGCATCTGGTCCGCTGCGGGTTCGATGATCATCGGCCGCGAGAACCACACGGCGACGCTGCTGCCCACCGGCAAGGTGCTCGTCGCGGGCGGATACACCAGCGCCCCCAGCCTCACCTTCTACGCGGAGACGGAACTCTACGATCCCGCCGTCAACCGCTGGTCCTCCGCTGGCGCCATGGGCACGCCCCGGATCGACCCGCTCGTCGTGCTGCTGCCCACGGGCAGGGTGCTCGTCGCGGGAGGCCGCGCGGCAGGCGGCCCGTCGGCGGTGTCGGAGGTGTATGACCGGACGACCAACGCGTGGACCCCCACGCCGGATCTCGCCTCGCCCCGCGAGCGCGCCACCGGAACCCTCCTGCCCTCGGGTCAGGTGCTGGTCGTGGGCGGTCGCAATGGCACCAACTCGGTGAGCTCCGCCGAGCGCTACAACCCCACCACCAACGTCTGGGACCCGGCGGTGTCGCTGCCTGGTCCCCGCCACCTGCACACCGCCACGCTCCTCCCCGATGGCCGGGTGCTGGTGGTCGGAGGTCAGCTCAACACGACGGTTTTCGGCACCGCGGAGCTGTACGACCCCGCCGCCAACACCTGGACCCCGGCGGCCCCCCTCACCCTGGCCCGTGGCGGACACTCCGCCGTGCTGCTGCCCACCGGGCGCGTGCTCGTCGTGGGAGGCCATGACAACGGCGGCGCGGAGACCGCCACCGCGGAGCTGTACGACCCCGCGACCAACACCTGGGCCCCGGCCGCGGCGCTCGCCCAGGCCCGCGACGAGTTCACGTTGACGCTGCTGCCTTCCGGCCAGGTCCTGGCGGCGGCGGGCATCTCCAGCTTCGTGGAGCTCACGTCCGCGGAAGTCTATGACCCCACCTCGAACACGTGGACCGCGACCGGGACGCTCGCACAGGCGCGCTGGCACCACACGGCCTCGCTGCTGCCCTCCGGCAAGGTGCTGGTCGCGGGCGGTCTGACCGTCAATGGCGACTACGCGGACTCGGCGGAACTCTACGATCCGACGACCCGCACCTGGAGCACCACCAATGCGCCCGCCGTGACGGGCGGACTCATCTCCTCCGCGCTCGCCTCGGGCGAGGTGCTCGTCGCGGGAGGCTCGGGCGCCCCCAACGCCCAGTTGTTCGAGGGCACCGGCGCCCAGCCCGCGTGGAAGCCGGTGGTGGACAACCCGGCGACGCTGGTGGCCGCCTGCCCCACCGTGCTCGAAGGCCTCCTGTTCCGGGGCATCTCCGGCGCGAGCGGCGGCAGCATCCAGGACTCCTCCACCGACTTCCCCCTCGTGCGCCTGAAGGCCGCGGAGGGTGGACGTCTCTGGACGCTCCCCAGCTCCAACTTCTCCTCCACCCGCGCGACGGTGACCGTGCCCGCCGGCACGCCCCTGGGCACCTACGCGCTGTCCGTCCTCGCCAACGCCATCCCCGGCGGACGCATGGTGCAGGTGGTCGCCAACCAGGCGCCCACGGCGGTGGATCAGGCGGTCTCCTCGTCGGTGGACACGCCCGCGGCCCTCATCCTCACCGGGACCGACCCGGATGTGGGGCAGGTGTTGAGCTTCACCGTCGTCACCCCGCCCCAGCACGGCACGCTGAGCGGCACGCCGCCCAACCTCACGTACACCCCGACGGCGGGCTACGTGGGCGACGACAGCTTCACCTTCCGGGCCCGGGACTGCGTCCAGGACAGCAACGTGGCCACGGTGTCCCTCACCGTCACGGCCGGACCGCTGCCGGGCATCACCTGCCCCTCGGACGTCACCACCGAAGCGACGGACGCGAATGGGGCCGTCGTGATGTATCCGCCCGCCGTTCCGGATCAGGCGGGCGCCCTGGTGGACTACTCGTTGGATTCGGGCGACCGGTTCCCCGTGGGCACCACGACCGTCACCGCGACGCTGCCCAGCTCCCAGGTCTCGTGCTCGTTCCGCGTCATCGTGCGGGACACCGTCGCGCCCGTCGTGAGCTGCCCGGCGGACGTGACGGTGACGTCCAATGACGCCGCGGGCGCGCCGGTGACGTTCGAGCCCACGGCCACGGACGCGGTGTCGTCGCCGCCGTCCATCACCTCCTCGCCTCCGTCGGGCAGCGCCTTCAGGGCGGGTGACACGCGGGTCACCGTGACCGCCACGGACGCGGCGGGCAATTCCTCTCAATGCACGTTCCAGGTCCGGGTCCAGGCGACGGTGGTGGAGATCGCCGGCGGTGGCTGCCAGAGCACCGGCGAAGGCGCTCTCTCCGCGCTGGCGCTCCTCGCGGGCCTTGCTTCATGGGGCGGCCTGCGTCGCCGCCGCACCGTCAGCGGGGTGCACTGAACCATGCGCACCGGACCTGAACGTCTCGCACGATCCTTCCTTTCTCGAATGGACTTCTCCTTGCGTACACAGGCTCAGAGATGGGCGCTGGCCGCGCTGCTGGCCGTCGCCCCCACCGCCCTTGGCCAGACCACCCCGAGCCCCCTCGTCCCGTTGGATCTGGAGCGCCTGCGCTTCATGCCCGCGGCCACGGACTCGATGCTGGTGGACACCGGCAACGTGCTCCCCGAGGGCGGCTACCGCCTGCTCCTCATGGCCCACCACGAGCGCGGCATCCTGCTCTTGAAGGGCAGCGACGGGCTGGAGCGCTCCATCCTCCACTACCGGACCTCCGGCTGGCTCGCGGGCGCGTGGTCGCCCATCGAGAACCTGGAGTTGTCCGCGAAGCTGCCGGTGATCATCCACCAGGCGGGCCATGGCGCCGAGTCGCTGGTCGGCGTGTCGGAGCCGAAGTCCTTCGGTCTGGGGACGCCGGAGCTGGGCGCCCGCTACGCGCTGTTGCGTCGCGAGGACGGAGACCCGGTGTTCCTCGGCCTGGGCCTGGACCTGGGGATTCCGGGTGGTACGGCGGACGCGTTCGGCCGGCAGCAGGGCTGGGCAGGCTTCCAGATCGCCCCCCGCGTGGCGGTGAGCCGCGAAGTGGGCCCCGTGGTCCTGGGTGCCAACGCGGGCGTGCGGATCCGCTCGCGTGAGGTCGAGCCCGGCCGCGATGTCGGCACCGAGTTGGAGCAGGGCCTCGTGGTGGCCACGCGCGGAGCGGGCCTGCGGGCCGAGGTCGCGCTCCAGGCCGCCGAGTCCCTGGTGGAATCAGACGTGGCGATCGAGTTGCTGGGAGGCCTGCGCCTGCCGCTGGGGGGTTCCGGTTTCGAGGCGTTCGCCATCGGTGGCCACGGCTTCACGGACATCCCTGGCACGCCGTCGCTCCGGTTCGCGGCGGGCATCGCGTACGCACACAAGCCTCCGCGCGAGGACAAGTGCCAGAGCGGCCGCGGCCACACGCCGGCCGAGTGCCCGGATCAGGATGACGACGGCGATTCGGTGCGCAACGGCCAGGACAAATGCCCGTTGGAAGCCGGCCCGGCGGAGAACGGCGGCTGCCCGGACACGGACACGGACTCGGACGGCGACGGCGTGGTGGACCGTGAGGACAAGTGCCCGAAGGAGGCCGGCACCGCGGCCAACGGCGGCTGCCCCGCGACCGACACGGACAAGGACGGCGTCCCGGATGACGAGGACAAGTGCCCGCAGGTGGCTGGCACCGCCGCCAACAACGGCTGCCCTGCGTCGGACTCGGACAAGGACGGCGTCCCGGATGATCAGGACAAGTGCCCGCAGGAGCCCGGCACCGTGGCCCACCACGGCTGCCCCGCGCCCGACTCGGACAAGGACGGCGTCCCGGACGACGAGGATGCATGCCCCAAGGAGGCCGGCACCGCGGCCAACCGTGGCTGCCCCGTGACCGACACGGACAAGGACGGCGTCCCGGACAACGAGGACGCGTGCCCGAAGGAGGCCGGCACCGCCGCCAACAACGGCTGCCCCGCCGAGGAGCCCAAGCCCCAGGAGCCGACGAAGTCGCCGCTGGAGCACCACGTCCGGTTCCCGTCGGGCCTGGCGGAGTTCCAGGAGGAGGAGCAGCGCGAGCTGAACGCCGTCGCGGACTACCTCAAGGCGAATCCCAAGCTCACGCTGCGCATCGAGGGCCACACCGACAACAGCGGCCCGGATGAACTCAACCGCACGTTGAGCCAACAGCGCGCGGATCGGGTGCGTGAGTACCTCATCCAGAAGGGCGTCGCGGGCTCGCGCCTGGAGGCGAAGGGCTACGGGCCGGACCGTCCACTGCAGACCAACGACACGCCGGAAGGCAAGAGCGCCAACCGCCGCGTGGAGTTCGTCACCGTGACGAAGTAGCGCAGGAACCGATGACGCCGCTTCGTGGACCGGAAGGCCGGGTCCGCGAAGCGGCGCGTGGGAGCATCAAGCGTCTCCCGGCGGCAATCGCACTCACGCCGGGGGCGCCGCCGCACGGTCGCGAAACCGCGAGAGCATCAGATGCTTTCCGGCTGCGGCGGCATCACCGCGAGGAGCTCCGCCACGAAACCACGTGCGGGAGTCAGACCTCTTCCGGCTGCAACTGCACCAACGCGGGCAGCTCCGCCGCACGGTCGCGAAGCCGCGCCTTGGGCCGGATGGCCACCGGGACACGCGCGGCCGCGAGCAGATCCAGATCGAACACGTTGTCACCGAAAGCGGCGTAGAGCGGTCGGCTCGTGGCCTGCCGCAGACAGTTCACCTTGCCGGGGCCGTAAGGCACGGGCTCGAAGACGGACGTCTGGAGGCGTCCGTTCTCCTCCTTGGGCGTGCACGCCAGCACGAACTCCGCCGTCAGGCCCACCTCGCGCACCGCGGCCTCCACCACCGCGCGCGGGGACGCGCTGACGACGTAGCAGTCCACGCCCTGGCTGCGGGCCCACTCCACCACCCGACGCGCCTCCGGATGGATGCGCGCGGCCACGCCCCGCCGGGCCACCACCTCACGGGCGAAGCCGCGCACCTCGTCCACGTGCCAGCCCGCGAACACCCACGCCATCATCTCGTAGGTATCCTTCTCCGGCAGCCGCCCTGCTTCGAATGCCGCGAAGAGGCCGCGCGCCAGCGTCACCGCGTCCGGGTGCGACTCCACGCCATGCCGGGCTCCCAGCCGCTCCAGCGCTTCCCGGGCCTCGGGCCGCACGCCGCCGTGCTCCAGCAGGGCGAGGAACAGGTCGTCCCCCACGTCCCCGCTCCACAGCGTGCCATCCCCATCGAAGGCCAGCACGCCGTCCGGCGTCCGCGCGACCTCGCGCCGGATGCGCTCCAGCGTCTCGTCGACCTGTTCCATCCTCATGTCCACCATCCTCGCCGGCCCCCCTGTCCGGTGTCATCCCGTCCGTCAGCGCCCCGAGCGCCGGTTGTTCAACACCCTCCGTGCCTCCCGGAGGGGAACGGGGCTCGCGGCGCATGACTCCCCTCCCGACATGTCACGGACCGGGCAAGAGGAAGTGCTCGCAAGCGAGCCGTAGCTCGGTATCGCCCCCCCGCGTGTGTCCGAGCGAGCGAGCCCGTGTGCGCCGGTGAGATTTAGCCGGACAGGCATCTCACTTTCGCCAGGGCGTCCTTTCGTGCATCGCTCGATGCTTTCAGGGTCACACCCGGCTCTCCTGAGCGTTGTGTGGATTCACCGCGAGAAGGTCTTGGTGGATGGTGCTCTGGGAAGTGGCGCATCGCGCGAACCTGTCCGACTGTCGGACAGGTTCTGGCGAGCAGCAGCCGGTAGGGTGCCCCCCTGGATTCTATTTCTGACGTGCCCACTCCCAGTCCGGGCTCCGCACGAAGTGCGGGGAGAGCCACGGAGCCGGAGCAGGCTGAGAATCTGGGTCAGGCGGAGTGTGCCGGGATGAACGTCACCTTCGCCAGGACGACAGGAAACCTCACGCAGGACGCGCGGTGACCCACTTGTCGCCCTGGTTTTGCCCGAGACACCATACGGCCCGGCCTTCCGCTATCTCGTGGTGATGCCGTCCAAGCGCACCGAAGAAGGACGACGGCTCCGGAGTCCCAACTCCACCAGGGCTTGCCCCGCGTTCGTCACGGCCTTCTCAAGCCCCGCAGCGGCGTAGGTCGCCGCAAGCCAGATCGCCGCCTCCGTCCGCACGTCGCATGCCGCCAACCGGGCCCGACGTATCGCGCGCCGAACCCGCACGAGCATCCGCTACGACAGCGAAGCCTTCACCTCTTCCGTCAGGTCGTCCGGGGCATCCCGCCGATCTCCGGGAAGCGATGGTAGGCGCGCTTGAGTGCCTGCAGGTGTGCGGGGTTGTCCAGGTCAAGCGGCGCGTCGGTGAGCTGCACGACCCACCCCTCCGACTCCGTGCGACGCGCTCGTGAGAGCAGTTCAGCGTCGCGGGTCGGGTCGGGGAACCCAATGGTCCGCGCGGCAGCGGCAGACCAGTAGTTGAGCCACCCGAGGAACCAGGGAATCTCAGGCGCGGGGAGCTTTTCTGGCAGGCTGATCATGGGAAGCCCACGGGGTGAACACTCTGGTCCATGAGGCGCTCGGCGAAACTGCGGTGCGACTTCCGAGCCGTAACCATACGGCGATGCATGCCCCCAGAACGAGCGCGCCCCCTCCGCCACGCCCTCAAGCAAAGCCGCCGCTGCCGCGATCACGGGCCCGTCTAGTGGCAGTTCTGCATGCACTTCAGACAGGGACTGACCGCCCGGGCTGAGGAGTCCAGCTCTTGCCCTCCCGTTAACCGTCACGGGGTAACTCTCGTCCCCGTTGCACAGAAGAGGGAATCTCCCGTCCTGCGTCCTTTCCGCGAGCCACGCGGCGCGCTGCGGCAATGCGATGGGGCGCCCTCCTTTGCCTACTTCCCACTCCAGGCGCAGGCCAGGGAGCGCCTTTTCCATCCGATGGACGACAGCGAGCGTGCGGCCGTCTCTGCCTATGAGCGCAGGCGCGTAGACGATGAGGGTGAGGGCCTTACGCCTGGTCATCGTTTGCACCCCGTGACGACGACATGAAGTGAGAAGTCCGCTTCGATCAGCGCGTCTCTGTGCGCTTCGGTGCTCACCCCAATGACAAAGTCATATCCACAGGCCGCCGCAGCAGTTCGCTCCCTGTGCAGTTGCTCCAACTCCTGCTCAATCTCCCGCCTTCGGATGAAGTCAGCGTACGTGTCGAATTGATGGGTCTTGATCTCCCACAGCACCCGCACGCCGACTTGCAGCGCATCAAAGCGCACGCCGCCAACAAGCACATCCATTCCAGGATAACGGTTGGGTGGGAACCTGTCGGCACATTCATTATGCGGGGCGTCCTCGCCCGCGTGAGGCACCGGAACAGGCTCGCAACTGGCGTGTCCTGTCCGGTCCACGGGCACAGGTGGCACCGGGGGCTGCCAGTCCTGCCCCGCTGGCTCGGGCTTCAGCTTGGGCTTCCGTTGCACTTCGGCTTCCCGAGAGGCCATCTTCGTTCCACGTGAGGTCCCAGCCTCCTCGGGGTAGGCGTGACGGAGTTCATGGGCGTCCAGTTCTTCCTTGATGGCGACGGCGACCACCACCACGCCAAGGACAATCACGGCTCCCACGACGATTTCAGGAGCCACCAGAACGCAGAGCCCGACTCCCATGGCCCCCGCGCCAGCGGAGGCGACCGCACATCTTCCCTCGGTGTCGTGGAACTCGATCCGGTCGTGGTCGAGGGCCTGATAGCACCTCTCCACCAGGACGGGCCAAGGCTGGGAAGCCTCGTGGACAACGCACTGCCCACTGTCCGTCCAGGGCAGCGCAGCCGCTCGTTCGAGGTTGGCAACTCTCTGGCTCCGAGTGCCCCGCGCGCTGGGAGGAGATGCCGGCGTAGCGCAAGTGGAGAGAAAAAGTAGGGGTCCGATGCAAGCGCGGGAACGCATGACCACAGGCTTTCCACCAAGGCAGGGAGCAATGGGGTAGAGAGGGCCCCTCCTTGAGTATGCAGCATGCGCTGACTGCAAGGAGGATTGGTCACCCTAAAGTCCAAGCGATCCGCGAAGAGGTGCGCGCGCCTCCCGCCCGCTTATCTCTCGGAGACGACCGGGGTGGATCCACCGTCAACGTCGCCGCCCTCCTCCGCCCCACCCACCGTGCGCTCCAGCGTCCGAGCCAGCGCGACCCGCGCCTCCGCGACCGCCTCGGACGCCTCTCCAGTACCGGTGCGCGCCGAAGCGGGCACCGTGCCCTCCAGTTCCTGGGGGTGCAGGCGGAACCACTTCGCGATGAGCATCACCTCCTGCGCCTCCTGCGCCCGAAGGCCAATCGCCTCGGGCTCCGGCAGCGCGAAGATGTCCCGGACCCTCTCCTCCAGCGCCGCCTGCTCCTCCGGCGTCTGGGGCGCCGGCACCTCCGCGCGGATCCGCCCCCGGCGCAGCACGTAGGTCCGGTCCTCGCCTCCAAGCTGGCCCCGCACCGTGTAGACCAATGACAGGCGCCGCAGCGTCCGGCCCAGCTCGACGATCCACGACCGCACGTTCTCCAGCCGCTCCGCGCGGTCGCGCAGCTCCGCCGCGTATTCGAACTGGAGTCGCCGCGCCGCCATCGCCATGCGCTCGCGCAGGATGACCAGCGGCCGGTCCGATTCCCCGTTGAGGAACGCCCGAGCCAGTGAGACGCGCTCCAGGTACTCCGCCTGGGTGCAGCCGCCCGCGCACGGCGAGAGGCACCGCGCCGTCTGTCCCCGCATGCAGCGGGGGTCGTCCTTCATGGGGAAGAGCTGGAATTGATCCGCCAGCCGCATCGGCGTGTCGGAGGGACAGTCGCGCAGCTCCAGCAGGTCGTTCACCGCGCGCACCACGTCCGTCATGGTGTGCCGGCCGTGGAAGGGCCCGAAGTACTCCGCGCTCCCGCTTCCGCCGGGCTGGCCCACGACGCGCAACCGGGGCACGGCCTCGCGCGTGAGCTGCAGGAAGCAGTGCGCGCGGTCCTTCTTGTGCTCCACGTTGTAGAGCGGCCGGTGGCTCTTGATGAGCCGGAACTCGTGCAGGAGCGCCGCGAACTCGCTGGCCGTGTACTCCCACTCCACCCGGTGCGCCTGCGCGATGATCTCCGCCGCCTTCTCGCCCTCGTCCGCGCGGAAGTACGACAGTACACGCCGGGCCGGTTCTCGGCCTGCGCGCGGACATGGCTCAGGAGGTTCGCGACGCGGGGGTCCATGCGGCGGTGGGAGCCGGGCCATCATCGGCACCCGGGCTCCGCAGCCTAACCCGTCAGGTCGCGCCGCACCGCGCTTCCCCGCCCCGGCGACACATCCCGGCCGGTGGGCGGGCGACGAGACACGCGCCCCAGCCCCCGCCCAGGCTTCAGCCCACGTCCTTCAGGGTGACGGCGGTGGCGGCGGCCTCGTCCTTCAGGTCCTTGGGCGTGGCCACGGCGGCCTTCAGCTCGCGGTACGTCTGCGCATAGCCGTTGCGCAGGATGCCCTCGCGGATGCGCTCCATCAGCTTCTGGTAGTGCCGCACGTTGTGCACCGACAGGAAGCGCGAGCCCAGGTGGTGCTTGCCGCGCATCAGGTGCTGGAGATAGCCGCGCGTGTAGCGCTTGCACACGTAGCAGTCGCACTCCGGATCCAGCGGCCCGTCCTCCAGCCGGTACGCCGTGCGGGTGATGCGCACGAGCCCCTGGAACGTGTACGCGTACCCCTGCTGCGCCATCTTGGTGGGGATGATGCAGTCGAACATGTCCACGCCGCGCAGCACCGCCTCCAGCAGGTCCGTGGGGGTGCCCACGCCCATCAGGTAGCGCGGCTTGTCCTGCGGCAGGGACGCGGTGGCGCGCTCGGTCATCGTGTCGCGCTCCACCTTCGTCTCCCCCACCGCCAGCCCGCCGATGGCGAACCCGTCGAAGGGCAGCTTCGTGAGGAACTCCGCGCTCGCGTCGCGCAGGGCCGGGTGCACGCCGCCCTGGACGATGCCGAACAGCGCCTGGCCCGTGGAGCGCTTCTCCTTCGCGGCCAGGCTGCGCACCGCCCAGCGGTGGGTGCGCTCCATGGCCTCGCGCGTGCCGGCCTCGTCGGTGCGCGAGTCGATGCACACGTCGAGCACCATCATGATCTCCGAGTTGATCGCCTGCTGCATGGCGATGCTGGACTCGGGGCTCAGGAGCTGCCGGCTGTTGTCGTAGAAGCTGCGGAACTGCGCGCCCTTCTCCGTGATGAGCCGGTCCTCCGGCAGGGAGAAGATGCGAGCAGGATCTTCGCCCCGGTCTCCTTCACCTCCTCCATCCCGAGGTGGCGGAAGCCCGCGTGGGTCGCCACCGGCATGAACATCGGCGTGGGGAAGGACCCCTTGCGGGTGTGCAGGATGCCCGTACGGGCGCCGGTGGGGTCGGTGTTCAGGAGTTCGAAGCGGACGGCCATTGTCGGGGCCTTATACCCGTGGCGCCCGCCAGGAGGCACCCGCTTCCTGGGGACGCCCGCCCGGCCTCCAGGAGGCCAGCCCCCCTGTCTCCCCCGGGGAAGGCGCCGCTTTCCCTACCTGGACCGGGGGGCTGGGGCCCGTGGGGGACTGCAAACCGGGAGGGAAGCCGGCATTTCCGGGGCGTGTCGGCGGTTACATTGGGTCCTCCGGTACGCCGCCGGGCCCCGATTCACCGCGCGTCTTTGGTGGACGCGCCATTTCCGATACAAGCCGCCGCCATGTTCAACGTCATCAACGTCTCCAAGGCCTATGGGCCCAAGAAGCTTTTCGAGGAGGTCAACGTCGCCTTCTCGCCGGGCCGTCGCTACGGCCTGACCGGTCCGAACGGAGCCGGCAAGTCCACCTTCATGAAGATCCTCGCCGGTGACGAGGAGCAGGACATGGGCGACATCATCCGCCCCCGCAAGCTGGGCATCCTGCGCCAGGACCACTTCCGCTATGAGAACGACCGCGTCCTGGACGTGGTGCTGATGGGCAACCGCCACCTGTGGGCGGCGATGGACGAGAAGAACAAGCTGCTCGCCAAGTCCGACATCACCGAGGAGGACGGCAACCGGCTGGGTGAGCTGGAAGGCGTCATCGCGGAAGAGGACGGCTACTCCGCGGAGAGTGACGCGGCCACGCTGCTGGCGGGCCTTGGCATCGACGTGGCGTTCCACGAAGAGCCCATGCGCCAGCTCACGGGCGGCCTGAAGCTGCGCGTGTTGCTCGCGCAGGCGCTGTTCGGCAAGCCGGACGGGCTGCTGCTCGACGAGCCCACGAACAACCTGGACATCGATTCCATCCGCTGGCTGGAGAGCTTCCTCCACGAGTACGAGGGCGTGCTGATCACCATCAGCCACGACCGGCACTTCCTCAACTCCATCTGCACGCACATCGCGGACATCGATTACGAGACCATCATCCAGTACACGGGTGGCTACGACGACATGGTCCGGCAGAAGTCGCAGCTGCGGACCCGGGTGGAGTCGGAGACGGAGGAGAAGAAGAAGAAGATCCTCCAGTTGCAGGACTTCGTGGCGCGCTTCCACGCCGGCACGCGCGCCTCGCAGGTGCAGAGCCGCATCAAGCAGATCGACAAGCTGAAGACGGAGGACCTGAAGCGCTCGAACATCGCGCGGCCGTTCATCCGCTTCGACCAGAAGGTGGTCAGCGGCCGGCAGACGCTGATGTTCGAGGGCCTGAAGAAGTCCTACGACGGCGTGCAGGTCATCAAGCCGTTCACCGGCCTGGTCTGCAAGGGCGAGCGCATCTGCGTCATCGGCCGCAACGCCGTGGGCAAGTCCACGCTGGTGAAGATGCTGGCCGGCAAGACGGAGCCGGACGCGGGCACCATCACCTGGGGCCATCAGGCGACGGTGGGCTACCTGCCGCAGGACCACCACGGGGTCATCTACAAGGGCACGACCTGCTTCGGCTACCTGCGGGAGATCAGCGAGAAGCTGACGAACGAGGAGATCTCCGGCGTGCTGGGCCGGATGCTCTTCTCCGGTGAAGAGCGGATGAAGAACACGGACACGCTCTCCGGTGGTGAGACGGTGCGCGTGCTGCTGTCCAAGCTGATGATCACGCAGGACAACGTGCTCATCCTGGACGAGCCGACGAACCACCTGGACCTGGAGTCCATCGCGGCGCTGGCCGAAGGCCTCCAGAAGTTCGAGGGCACGGTCATCGTCGTCACGCACGACCAGGAGCTCATCTCCGAGGTCGCCACGCGCATCTGGAGCATGGAGGCCGGCAAGGAAGTGCTCGACTTCAACGGCCCCTACTCCGAGTTCCGCGAGAAGCACGCGGACGCGGCGATGAAGCGCCGGTAGTCGGCGGTCCACCCCCTGGAAGTCCCCATCGCCGCCCGCCTCCGGAGCCCTCCGGAAGCGAGGCGGCGATTTTCCTGGGCGTGTCCATACCCCTCTCGGGGGATGCCCCCGCCGCGTGGAATGGGTCAGAACCTGGAGTGCCAGGTCGCCCTTCGTGTGACGACCCGGGGAGGGGCACACACCGATGACTCCGCAAGATCCGGTCCTGCTGAAGGAGCTTGAACGGCAGCGCACGCGGCTCCTGGACCTGAGCGCATCCAACCGCCTCCTCCACTTCCGCCACACCGCGAGGACGTCGCTGCGGCTGGTGGATGAACTTCCCGGCGTCATCTTCGAGCGGCTGAGCAACCACCGCGCGCTCACGTTCCTGCCGGTGCCCGAGCCCGAGCGCGAAGCCCCCACGAAGGAGCCCCGCCCCGGCGTGTACACGATGGAGGCCGTCGCGCCCCCCGTGTCCCGGCAACGGCTGGCAACCCAGGAGGCCGAACGGCTGGGCATCGACACCCGCTTCGAGCTGCCGCTGGCCTCGACGGACAGTGCAGCCGGTCCACGCAAGCACCAGGACCGCCACCTCCAGACGCTCTCCTTTCCGGAGGAGCTGGAGTCCCAGTTGCGTCACTTGCAGGGACTCGCGCAGACCGCCATCCAGGAGACGGGCGCGAACCTGCTCCACCTCGTCTTCGGATTCCTGCGCTGGTACGAGTCCGGGGATGTCGCGCGCGAGAAGCCGCGCAGCGCCCCGCTGGTGCTGATGCCTGTCAGCCTCGGGCGCAACGCACCCGATGCGCGGACGCAGGTCCACGCCTATGAGGTGGACTACAACGAGGGAGAGTCCATCGAGCTGAACCTCACGCTCCAGGAGAAGTTGCGGCAGGAGTTCGGCATCGCGCTGCCCCCGTTCGATGCGGAAGAAGGGCTGGAGGCATACTTCGCGAAGGTGACCACGCTCCTGGCGGACGTGCGCCCGGGATGGGGGCTGGAGCGGCAGGTCACCCTGACGTTGCTGTCCTTTGGACGACTGCTCATGTGGCGGGACCTGGAGCCAGGTCGCTGGCCCGAATCGAGTCCCCTGCTGGCCAGTCCCCAGGTCCGGGCGTTGCTGGGAGCCCGACACGAAAAGGAGGCCACGGGCGCCAGCGCACCGGCCATCGCGGAACGTCGCAGTGAGGTCTACGACCTGGATTCACCGGCGCTCGCGCCGGAAATCCCTCCGCTCATCACGGACGCGGACAGCAGCCAGCACAGCGTGCTGGTGGACGTGTTGCGGGGCGAGAGTCTGGTGGTCCAGGGCCCGCCGGGCACGGGGAAGTCCCAGACCATCACCAACCTCATCGGCGCGGCGCTGGCCGCGGGCAAGACGGTGCTGTTCGTCACCCAGAAGATGGCCGCCCTGGAGGTCGTCTCCCGGCGGCTCCAGCAGGCGGGTCTGGGGGACTTCTGCCTGGAGCTGCACAGCCACAAGACGCAGAAGCAGCAGTTCATGGAGGACCTGCGCAGGCGGCTGAAACAACGGCCCACGGCGGTCGCGACAGGAGCCCTGGGCGCCCAGGTCACGCAGGCCGTAGGAGTCTTGCGCGCGCACACCGAACGGCTGCACTCGGCCCAGGGGGGCCTGGGGCTGACGCCACACGACATCTTCTGGAGGGTGGGCCGGGCTGAAACGGAGCTGGGGGATGAAGTCGCGGCGCTCAAGGACGTCCGCATCGACGCGGCCGCGAGCGTGTCTTCCAAGACCCTGGAGGAGGTGCACGAAGCGCTCCGGGGACTCGCGGCGCAGTTCAAGGACATCCTCCGCGTCGCGCCCCTGCCCTCCGAGCATCCCTGGTCCGGGGTCAAAAATCCCAGCCTGAGCGATGGGGATTGCCAGGCGCTCATCGAGCGGATCACCTCATGGAAGGAAACCGCGCTGGGCCTGGAGCAGTCCCTGGCGGCGCTGGCCTCCCTCTCGGGTGTGGCCGTCCGGAGCAGCGCCCTCGCGGCGGACGCCTTCGTGAGCGCGGTGCGACTGCTGCCCGATCCTCCCATCCCGCCGCGTCCTGGCGTTCAGTCCGCCCTTCTGGAGGCAGCAAACCGCGAAGCCCTGGGCTTGCTCCTGGATGCCATCGAGGCGGTTCAACGGCAGTGGGCGGACCTGGAGACCGGTTGGCGTTCCCGCGAGGACCTGACCGTGAAGTCCCTGCAGGGCGCGGAGGCGGTGCTGGACACCTGCCTGCGACTCTTCACTCCGGACACCCCGCTGCTCACCGTGGTGCGGGCACGCGACGCGGTGGAGCAGGCGCTGGCGGCGGTCGAGCCGGGACGCGCGTTCGCGGAAACACTCGCTCCCGTGCTGGGGCTCGAAGGGCCTTTGACACCCGCGATGATCCAGACGCTCGCGCGAGTCCTGGATGCGATGGCGGCGCTGGACGATGGAGCCCTGGAGTGGCGCGATGCCCGGTGGGTGACGCCAGCCGCGGAGGAGCTGCTGCGAAACGCGGCGCGAACCCGCGATGCGCTGGACGAACAGTCGCGAGCCCTCGCCGTCCGCTTCATGCCGGAACTCGTCCCCACGCTGGAGAACCTGAAGGCGCATGCAGTCGCCGTGTCGACCGCGCCGTTCATCCCGTGGCTGTCGCGGGGGTGGCGCTCCGCGCGGCGCGACTTCCAAGCCATGGCCCACGGTCTGCGGCCGACACGCCCCGTGTTGATCCTCGGGTACAACGATCTGCTGGCGCATCACGCGGCCCGCGAACGGTTCCAGACGGACGCATCCCTGAAGGAGTTGTTGGGCGAGCGCTTCCAGGGAACCGCGACGCGCTTCGATCGGCTCCTGGCCTGGGTGGAGGTCTGGCGGAAGGTGGAAGCACTGGTGCGTCCCATGGGAGCTGGCGTCGAGTCCCTGGCACGCATGGCCCTGGAGCTGCCCGCGAACCGCTGGCGCGAAGCCATCGCCAAGGCCTCGGCTCAGGGGGATGCGCACGTCCAGGCGAGGAGCGTGAGCGATGCGGTGCAGGAAGCCGCCACGCGCACGCATTTGCGGAAGGCCTCGTGGAACACCGAACCCGTGTCCCAGGTGCAAGCCAGCCTGGGTGCGCTCCGCGTCCACCTGGGAGAGGTTCTGGATCAGGCGCGCAGGGCGGACGCGGCTCCTTCACTGCCATTGAGCCGGTTCCAGGCCCAGGTGCGCACCGTGCGCGAGGCATGCGAGGCAACCGAACGACTGAATGACCACGCGGTCGCCTCCGCACTGCTGGGCACGGACTTCCAGGGACGAAAGACGCTCACGGCCGCCCCCCGGGCGCTCGCGCGCTACGTGGATGACGTGCTCGCGGCGCCCCTGCCCGAGGGCCTCGCGAACTGGTTGCTCCGGGAGGACACGGCGCGTCGCAACGCGGACCTGGGAGCGCTGAGCCGCGAGGTGGAAGCCCGCCTGCGGGACTACCGTGACGCGACGGCACGGGCGCGGGAGCTGGGACACATGGAGCCCGGAACCTGGGAGGACGCGGCCTCCGAGGCACCGCTCGCGGCCACGGGGCGGCGATTGCACCGGGCCCTGGAGCGCGCGACCACCCTCCCCGGCTGGGCCGCGTACCAGCGGCACCGTCACGCGGTGACGCGCCTGCGCTCCACCACCGCGTTCCTGGCGCGGATCGACTCCCGGCCGGCGCTGACGACGAAGCTGCTCGCGGCGTTCGACGCCGTCTTCTTCCGGTCCCTGGCCGAGTCCGTCTTGAGGGAACAACCGGAGCTCGATCAGTTCACGGGCGCCGTGCACGCCGCGCAGCGGGAGGATTTCGCGCGGCTGGATGCACAGCTCATCGGGCAGCAGGGACCGAACCTTGCGCATCAGCTCAGCCGCCGTCCGGTTCCGCAAGGCGTGCACTCGCAGAAGGTGGCGGGCCTCACGGAGGTGCAGCTCATCCAGCACGAGCTGGGCAAGAAGCAGCGCCACGTCTCCATCCGCGAACTGGTTCAACGCGCGGGCAGCGCGCTCCAAGCGCTGATGCCCTGCTTCATGATGGGCCCACAGTCCGTGTCCCAATACCTGCCGCCCGGGCACCTGCGCTTCGACCTGGTGGTGATGGATGAGGCCAGCCAGCTCCGACCAGAAGACGCGCTGGGAGCCATCGCCCGAGGCAGCCAGTTGGTGGTGGTCGGAGACCCGGAGCAGCTTCCGCCCACGAGCTTCTTCGCGCAGCTCGAACGGGACGACGACGACATGGGTGATGAGGCAACGGAGCCCGAGGAGGCGAGGGGCCCGTCCCTCCTGGACGAATCGGAGAGCATCCTCGTGGCCGCCGCGCGGCGCTTCCCCATGCGCATGCTGCGCTGGCACTACCGCTCCCGGCACCCGGCGCTCATCTCCTTCAGCAACCGCGAATTCTACAACGGAGACCTCATCGTCTTTCCCGCGCCCGGCCAGCACCTGGAGGGATTGGGGCTGCGCTTTGAACGGGTGAAGGACGGGCTCTACGAGTCCAACCGCAACGAGCCGGAGGCACGGGCGGTGGTGAAGGCCGTGTGTCAGCACGCGCACACCCGGCCTGAGCAGAGCCTGCTGGTCGTCACGCTGAACTCGAAGCAGCGGGAGCTCATCGACGCGCTGGTGCTGGCGGAAGAGAAGAAGGATCCGCGGCTCGCGGCCTTCCTGGCGTCCTGGGCGAAGACCCCCAATCCCTTCGATGTGAAGAACCTGGAGAACGTCCAGGGCGACGAGCGCGACGCCATCTTCGTCTCGGTGACGTTCGGCAACGACCGGGAAGGCCGCTTCCGGAAGAGCTTCGGCCCCATCAACCAGGCGGACGGCTACCGGCGCTTGAACGTGCTCTTCACGCGGGCAAGGTATGCGCTGACGGTGTTCGCATCGTTCGACCCGGCGGACCTCAAGGTCCAGGAGAGCAGTCCCCGGGGCATGCGCGTCCTGCAACGCTACCTGTTGGAGGCCCAGGGCGCGGTCGTAGCCCACGGCGTGGGGAGCGGGCGCCCGCCGGACTCGGACTTCGAGGTGGCGGTGGCGAAGGCGCTCGCGGCGCACCACTACGAGGTCGTGCCCCAGGTGGGCGTCGCGGGCTACTTCATCGACATGGCCATCCGGCATCCCCGCCACCCCGGCCGTTACATCCTGGGGGTGGAATGTGACGGCGAGCGCTATCACAGCTCACGTTCGGCCCGGGATCGCGACCGGCTGAGAGACCAGGTGTTGAAGGGACTCGGGTGGCGGCTGCATCGCATCTGGTCCACGGACTGGTTCCGCTCGCCCACGGAAGAGGTCGCGCGGATTGTCGCACGCATCGACGCGCTGCTCCGGGAAGAGGACGCGGCGGAGCTGCCTGATGTGGTCCGCGAAGACCCTCCCGCCGAGGGCCAGATGCGTTCCTTGAGTGCCTGACCTAGACTTTCCCGCTTCGGTGGGGGGACATCCATGTCAATCATTGCCATCGGGCTGGGAGTGCTGGCCCTTCTCTTCGTGGGACTGTGGTTCCGGACCCGGCTTCAGCTCCAGGCCGTGCAGCAGCGCTTCAAACCCATCCTGGACCTGGAAGCCGAGCGTCGTCGGGTCGCGGAGGAGTTGACCCGCTCGCGCACGGATGCGGATGCCGCCATGGCGTCGGAGAAGAAGCGCGTCCAGGAGGAGCTGGCCCGGGCCCGGACGGAGGCGGACACCGCGCTCGCAGCAGAGCAGAAGCGGGTGGAGACCCAGCTTGCGAAGGCGAAGGCGGACGTCGAGCAGGCCGTCGCCGCGGAACAGACCCGGGCGAAGGCGGAGCTGACACGCATTCGCGACGAAGCCACCCGGACGACGGAGGCCGCGAAACGGGCCATGGCGGAAGCGGAGGCGCGGCGGCTCCAGGCGAACACAGAGCGCACGTCGCTGGAGTCCGGAATCGGCCGACTGAAGGCGGAGCTGAAGGAGTTGGAGGAGGAGGCCGTCCTGCTCTCCTTCGGCTTCTACAAGCCCGTGTATGCCCTCTCCTCGGTGAAGGAGTACGAGGACCGGCTGGAGACGCTCCGCGAATCCCAGAAACAGATGTTGAAGGACAAGCAGGCGGCGACGTGCTCGTTGGAGTGGGAGGTCAACGGCAGCAAGGCGGAAGGCCGGAAGCAGACGGAGCGAACGCTGAAGCTGATGCTGCGGGCCTTCAACGGCGAGGCGGACGCCTGCATCGCGAAGGTGACGTACAAGAATGTGAAGGCCATGGAGACGCGCCTCGAAAAGGCGGCGGCGGCCATCAACAGCCTCACGGAGATCCAGCAGTGCGTCATCGTGCGGAAGTACGTGAAGCTGAAGCGGGACGAACTGCTCCTCGCGTACGAGTACTCGGAGAAGGTGCAGCAGGAGCGGGACGAGCAGCGCCGCATCCGGGAGCAGATGCGGGAGGAAGAGGCCGCCCAGCGCGAGTTGGAGAAGGCGAAGCTGGAAGCGGAGCGTGAAGCCAAGCGCGATGCGGAGGCCCTCGCCCGGGCCCGCCTGGATTACGAAAAAGCCAAGGGGCCCGAACAGCAGCGGATGCTGGAGCGCATCGCGGAGCTGGAGCGGCGGGTGGCCGAGGACATGGAGAAGCAGCGGGCCATCTCCCAGGCACAGCTCACGCGGACGGGGCACGTCTACGTCATCTCCAACATCGGCTCGTTCGGGGAGGGCGTCTACAAGCTGGGCATGACGCGGAGGTTGGTGCCGCAGGACCGCATCGACGAGCTGGGGGACGCCTCCGTGCCCTTCGAGTTCGACGTGCACGCCA
Source organism: Myxococcaceae bacterium (assembly GCA_004173515.1). Lineage (GTDB taxonomy): Bacteria > Myxococcota > Myxococcia > Myxococcales > Myxococcaceae > Corallococcus. The sequence continues at coordinate 41,394 of SECN01000029.1, forward strand.
TCATCCGCACCTCGGATGCACCCGCGCTGGAGAACGCGCTGCACCGCGCCTTCACGGAGCGACGCGTCAATCGCATCAACGAGCGCAAGGAGTTCTTCCGCGTCAGCCTGGAGGAGATCGCCACGGCCGTCCGCAAGCATCACGGGGAGTTCGAGCTGACCCAGCTCGCGGAAGCAGCGGAGTACCGCAAGACGTTGGCGCTCCTTGAGGAGGAGCGAAGCAAATCCATCCGGGCTGTGGCTTGATGACTGTCAAGCAAGGAGACCTTCCCATGGCAGGACGCCCCGTTGATGACTCCCAGCGCAGGAAGTTCCTCGATGTCCTGATCAAGAACGGGGGCTCCTCCGGCAACACCAGCCTGATGAATGAGCTGGGTTGGTCTGAGTCCGAATACTGGCGTCTGCGCGAAAAGCTCATCGAGGACGGGCAGATCCTCCGAGGCCGGGGGCGCGGTGGCAGCGTCAACATTGTCAAGGAGATCAAACCCTCCGAAACGAATGCCTTCACTGGCGGCATCTTGGAACTGCCTCCTGAACCCAAGGAGGGAGCGGAGGTCGACCTCTACGCGCCCTGCCTGGAAGTGTTGCACGAGAAGTGGACGAAGGAGCGCGGCCTGCACGACTTCCACATCGAGATCACCGCGAACCAGGGTGGCAAGAAGACAGGGGGCGTGTGGACCCGCCCCGACATCACCGCCATCAGCATGCGGACCTTCACCCACTGGCCCGGCCGCACCTTCGACATCTGGACCTTCGAAATCAAGCCGAGCTGGCAGTTCAACATCACCGGCGTCTTCGAGGCCGCCGCTCATGCGAGGACGGCCACGCATGCCTTCGCGCTGTTCGAGACGCCTGAAAATCCCGACGACTCGGACATCTCGCGGCTCACGTCGGAAGCGCAGCGCATGGGCGTGGGGTTGATCCTCTTCCAGCAGGCGGACGACTTCGAGACCTGGGACTTCATGGTGGAGCCCGTGCGCAAGGAGCCGGATCCCTCCCTGCTCGAACAGTTCGTGGTGACCCAGTTGTCGGACACGGCTCGCGCGAAGCTGCTGCGTTGGAGTAAATGAGTCGTTGAACCGTCATGAAAAGACTCGCCTCCGTCCTCCTCGCCCTGACGTGCGCGCTGCTGCTCCCCGCCTGTGGGCCTTCGGAGTGCACCCCGGACAACTGTCGGGACGGATGCTGCTCGGCGGACACCTGCATCCGGTCCCAGGGCGATGACGCCTGCGGGGTGCTCAGGAACGGCGGCATCTGTGAAGGCTGTGCCAGCGGCTCGGTCTGTCACCTGCAGAGGCAGACCTGCTTCGTGGGCGTGATGCGCACGCGGGTGCAGCCCGTCCGCGCTTCGATCCTCGACTACGACCCGTTCGACGAAGAGGATCCGGAGTGGGATCCGGATGGCTCGCCGCCGGATGTCGTCGTCGAGATGCGCTGCCCTTCCACGTCGGAGCGTTCGCGCACCGAAACCATCCAGAGCTTCGAGCCCCGCTGGTCCGCGGGGAGCTGCGAGGTGCTGTCGTCCAACCTCCTCAAGAACTCCATCGAGATCTCCATCTTCGACGTCGATGACTTCTCCTTCGACGACGAATTCGGCACCGTCCACTACCAGGTCACCCCGGCGGACCTGAACCGGGGCTATTTCGAGATCGACATCCCCGAGGTGGTGACCGGGCTGGGCTTCACCCTCACCCACACCTATTCGGAGCATTGAGCCAGGCCCGGGTAACCGTCACGGGAGCACGGGCGTAACGCAGGCAATGCACCCGCGCCCCCTGCTGACCTCGCTCCTGCTGCTCACCCTCGCCTGTGGCCCATCCTCCTCCGTGGACGAGGGCCTGGGCGTCGTCCAGGAACTCGACACCTCCGAACAGGGCATCACCGACTTCGTGCGCTCCGGCGGCTACAAGTCCTGGCTCGCGGAGCCCTCCGTCCACGAGACGCGTGCTCCTCACGGCAGCAAGGTCCGCGTCTTCTTCAACGACCGCGTCGTGGGCTCGCTGCGTGACGGCAATGCCACGCACCCGGTGGGCAGCATCCTCGTCAAGGAGCTGTTCGAGAAGGACGGGAAGACCCTCCGGGGCCACGCCCTGGACGTGAAAATCACCGAGGGCGCCGGCAAGGACACCTGGATCTTCTACGAGGGCTTCGGCCCGAACTACGACAACAACTACTACGGCCGCGCCCACGACACCTGCCACGGCTGCCATTCAGACGGGAAGGACTATGTCACCACGCCCCTGCCCTGAAACGACGCCGGGCGGCCTCCGGTGAGGAGACCGCCCGTCGTCGTCACGCACACCGCCTCCAAGGCCTACCGCGCAGGCGACTTGCGGCGCATCAGGAACACGCCCAGGCCCACGCCCGCGGCCACCTTCGCCGCCGACGCCAGCGGCGTCTTGCTCAGGGGCACCGGCTCCGTGGTGTACGGCGGCACGGGCGGTTTGGGACGGAAGTCGGTGGCGCCGGGCAGGTCCGCGCCCTGCTCCTCGGCCTCCGTCTTCGTCACGTTCGGGCCCGCCTGATCCGGATCGCGCTGACCCGGCGACTTACCGTCCGGCGACTTGTGCTCCAGGATGCCGTTGATCTCCGCGCCCAGTAGGATGACCTGACAGGAGATCCACATCCACAAGAGCAGCACGATGACACCGCCGATGGCGCCGTAGTTCACGTCGTACGAGCCGAAGTTCGCCACGTACATGGAGAACGCCCACGACGCGGCCACCCAGATGAGCACGCCCACCACCGACCCCGGCGTGATGAACTTGAACTTCTGCTTCACGTCCGGCAGCGCGTAGTACAGGTACGCCCACAGGCACATCATCAGCAGCCCCGCCACCGGCAGGCGCAGCCACATGATGATGGTGTTCAGCGGCTCGCCCAGCTTGGTCGCCACCGCCGGCGTGACGACCGCGACGATGGCCGCCAGCACCGCCGTCACCGCCGTGCCCAGCGTCGTCAAGAGCGCGATGCCGCGCTTCTTCCAGAACGGGCGCTTCTCCTCCACGCCGTACACCGTGTTGAGCGCCTCCATCAGCGCCACGATGCCGCCCGACGCCGCCCAGACGGCGCCCACGCCACCGATGGTCAACAACCCCACCGGGTTGCTGTTCGCCAGCGCCTCCAGGCGCTCGCCCAATATCTTCGTCACCTCCTGCGGCGCCACGCGCGACAGCTCCTGGATGAGCTGCTGCGCCTGGTGCGGATCAATCAACACGCCCGCCAGCGACACGAGGAACAACAGGAACGGGAACAGCGCGAGGATGCCCTGGAACGTCAGCGCCCCCGCCACATTGCCCACGTTGTCCCGCGCCCACTCGGCCTTGAGGGACTTGAAGAACTCCTTCCAGCTCATTCCCTTGCCGGGCAAAACCATGCAGCCTCCTCCGAGGTGTGCGACGTCTGCTCGGAGGAGATTGGGCATTCCATCCCCTGACCGGCTCCCTCCTCACGGAAAGAGCCCGTCTGCCTGCCTGCTGACCGCGCATGGGGGACGGGATGACAAGCCCCCGCTTCACGCCCGCCCGCCTGCCGCCCACGCCGGGAGGCTGTCAGAAAACGGGCAGGACCGGAGCGTCCTTCAGCCGGGGCGCCTGCTTGTCCTTGCCCGACAGGAGCGGCTCGCCCGCCACCGGCCAAGGGATGGCCAGATCCGGATCATTCCAGAGCACGCTGCGCTCGGTCTCCGGCGAATACAGCGCGGTGCACTTGTAGAAGAAGTCCGCGGAGTCGCTCAGCACGCAGAAGCCGTGCGCGAAGCCCGGCGGCACCCAGAGCTGCCGCTTGTTCTCGAACGACAGCTCCGCGGCCACCCAGCGTCCGAACGTGGGCGAGCCACGCCGCACGTCCACCGCCACGTCCCACACCGCGCCGGACAGGCACTGCACCAGCTTGCCCTGCGCGTGGGGCTCCTGGAAGTGCAGCCCCCGCAGGGTGCCCTTCACCGAGCGCGACAGGTTGTCCTGCACGAAGGGCCCCGCGATGCCCGCGTCCGCGTAGCGCTTCGCATGGTACGACTCGAGGAAGAAGCCCCGGTCGTCGCCGAACACCTTCGGCTCCACCAGGAGGACTTCGGGAAGCTCCAGGGGGGTGACCTTCACGACACCGCTCCCCGGTTCTCGATGAGATCCAACAGGTACTGACCGTACTCGTTCTTGCGCATGGGCGCCGCCAGCGCCGCCAGCTGCTTGTCGTCGATGTAGCCCATGCGGAAGGCGATCTCCTCCGGGCACGCGACCTTGAGGCCCTGCCGGCGCTCGATGATCTCGATGTAGTTGGACGCCTGCATCAGCGACTCGTGCGTGCCGGTGTCCAGCCACGCGTAGCCGCGGCCCATCAGCTCCACGTTGAGCTCGCCGCGCCGCAGGTACTCGGCGTTCACGTCGGTGATCTCATACTCGCCGCGCTTGCCGGGCTTGAGGTTGGCGGCGATGTCCAGCACCTGGTTGTCATAGAAGTACAACCCGGTGACGGCGTAGTGCGACTTCGGCTTCGTCGGCTTCTCCTCGATGCTCACCGCCTGGTGCTGCGCGTTGAGCTCCACCACGCCGTAGCGCTCCGGATCCTTCACGTAGTAGCCGAACACCGTCGCGCCCTGCGTGCGGCGCGAGGCCCGCTGCGTGAGCTCTCCCATGCCGTGGCCGTAGAAGATGTTGTCGCCCAGGATGAGCGACACCGGATCCTTGCCCACGAAGTCCCGGCCGATGACGAAGGCCTGCGCCAGCCCTTCCGGCTTCGGCTGCTCGGCGTACTGGAAGCGCACGCCCCACTGCTCACCGTCGCCCAACAGCTCGCGGAAGCGCGGCAGGTCCTGCGGCGTGGAGATGATGAGGATCTCCCGGATGCCCGCCAACATCAGCGTCGTCACCGGGTAGTAGATCATCGGCTTGTCGTAGACGGGCAACAGCTGCTTGCTCACCACGCGCGTCAGCGGATACAGGCGCGTGCCCGAGCCGCCGGCGAGAACGATTCCCTTCATGGGTGCTCCTTGCGTTCCACGCCCCCGGCCTGAAATCCCCGGGAAGGTTCGCGGACGAATGCGCGCGGCCGGCCGCCACGCGCGGATGTTCAAACGGGACGGTTCGCCTTCCACGCCGCGTGGAAGCGCGCCAGGGATTCAGCGAGCGCCAGCGGCTTCGCCTCCAACTGCGCGCGCACCTTGTCCGTCGTCAGGCCACTGCGCAGCGGACGGGGGCTGGCGAGCTTCAGGTCCGCCATGCGCGTGGGGGTGATGAGCGACGCGTCGAAGCCGAACACCTCGCACAGCGCCCGGCCAAACCCCACCCGGTCGATGACGGTGCCGCCGCACGTGTTCCACACCCCGCCCAGCTTGCGCGCGCCCAGCTCCGCCAGCATCGCGGCCACGCTGTCCGCGAAGCTCGGGGACACCACCTGGTCCTCGAAGAGCTTCACCGGCTGCCCCTTCTCCAGCGCCCCCACCAGCCAGGCGCCGAAGTTGGGACGGCCCGCCGCCGGCCAGCCGTACACCACCGCCGTGCGCGCGATGGCGCAGCCCGGAACGAAGGTGCGCGCCGCCTGCTCCGCCATGTGCTTGGTGAGCGCGTACACGCCCTTGGGGTTGGGCAGCGCGTCCTCCGCGTACGGACCCGCGTCCCCGTCGAACACATAGTCCGTGGACACGTGCACCAGGTGCGCGCCCACCGCGCGGGCACCCCGGGCCACCGCCGCCGTGGCGGTGACGTTCGCCGCGAAGGCGGCCTCCGGATCCTTCTCACAGGCGTCCACTTCCGTCATGGACGCCGGGTGGATGATCACCTCCGGCGCGGCGACGGTGATGGCGTGGGCCACGTCCGCTTCGCGCGTCAGGTCCACCTCCACGTAGCGGTGCGTCCCACCGGTGCGCCGGGGGCCCCGCCCCAGCCCCACCACGTCATGCCCCTGCTCGGTCAGCAACGCGCAGACGCGGCTGCCCACCAGGCCGTTGGCCCCCGTGACCAGGAAGCGCATGGCCTAGCCCCGCCCCTGGAGGCGGGCCCGGTACTGCGTGTCGAAGTACTGGCGGTAGGCGCCGCTGGTCACCCGCTCCCACCACGCGCGGTTCTCCACGTACCACTTCACCGTGTCCGCCAGCCCCTGCTCGAAGGTCTGCTGCGCCTTCCAGCCCAGCTCGTTGCGGATCTTCGTCGGGTCGATGGCGTAGCGCCGGTCATGCCCGGGCCGGTCCGCCACGTACTGGATGAGGGACTCGGGCTTGCCCAGCAGGCCCAGGATGCCCTTGACGATCTCGATGTTGCGACGCTCGGAGCCGCCGCCGATGTTGTAGACCTCGCCGGCCTTGCCCCGCTCCAGCGCCACCAGCAGGCCCTGGCAGTGGTCCTCCACGTGGAGCCAGTCGCGCACGTTGGCGCCATCGCCATAGACGGGCAGCGGCTTGTCGTGAAGCGCGTTGACCACCATCAGCGGGATGAGCTTCTCCGGGAACTGGTAGCGGCCGTAGTTGTTCGAACAGCGCGTCACCACCACGTCCATCTTGAACGTGTGGTGGTACGCCAGCGCGATGAGGTCCGAGCCCGTCTTCGACGCCGAGTAGGGGCTCGACGGCTGCAGGGGCGAGCTTTCCGTGAAAGCGCCCGTGGGCCCCAGCGAGCCATACACCTCGTCGGTGGACACCATCAGGAAGCGCTTCACGCCCCGCGCCCGGCAGGACTCCAGCAACTGCTGGGTGCCCAGGACGTTGGTGGTGACGAAGATCTCCGGCCCCAGGATGGAGCGGTCCACGTGGCTCTCCGCCGCCAGGTGCATCACCGCGTCGATGGAATGTTGCACCAGGAGGTGCTCCACCAATTCGCGGTTGCCGATGTCGCCACGCACGAAGACGTGCTTCGGGTCGCCTTCCAGGTCGGCGAGTGTCTCGAGGTTGCCCGCGTAGGTGAGCTTGTCGAGGTTGACGATGTTCCAGTCGGGCCGTTCGCGACGCAGGTACTTCACCAGATTGGAGCCGATGAAGCCGCAGCCCCCTGTCACCAGGACGTTCATTGACAAGCCACCACTCGGACGCAGGAGAGAAAGCGCCCTCCGTAGCGGAGGCAGGGGAGCCCCGTCAAGGCAAGGCCGCGCCCACTTGTCGCCGGTGCGTGCCGGTTGTAAACGCCATGGCCAACGTGAGCCTCTGGAACAGCAAGCGAGGGACCGCCTCCCCGAGCGTCGGGAGGGTCCACCAGCTGGTGTCGCACCTGGCCGGGGGCGACGCCGTGGGCAATCAGGTGCGCTACCTGCGCGACCTGCTGCGCGGCTGGGGTTTCGAGTCGGAGATCTACGCGGACCAGTGGGACGAGAGCTGCCGCGATCAGGTGCGTCCCGCCCGGGACTATCCGCGCGAGGCCCGCGACGACAGCGCCCTGCTCATCCACCACAGTTTCGAGTCGCGCCTGGTCCCCCTGGTCGCCAAGGCGCGGGGGCGCAAGGCGCTGCTGTACCACAACGTCACGCCGACCCGGTTCTTCGAGGGCGTGGACCGCCACGTGGCGCGGGGCTGCACCGTGGCGCGCGAGGAGCTGCGCGCCCTGCGCGACCACGTGTCGCACGCCTGGGCCTATTCGCACTTCAGCGCGGAGGAGCTGGCCGCCGCGGGCTACCGCGACGCCGCCGTGCTGCCCTTCGCGGTGGACTGGAACGCGTTCGACGTGCCGGCGGACCCCACGCTCCGGGCGCAGGTGGAGGACGGGTGCGCGAACCTGCTCTTCGTGGGCCGCACGGTGCCCAGCAAGCGCCTGGAGGACGTGCTGCGCGTCTTCACCGCGTACCAGCGCCTGTACCAGCCGCGCAGCCGGCTGCTGGTGGCGGGGACGCTGTCCAGCAGCGCGCCCTATGACGCGTCCGTGCTCGCGCTGCGCGAACAGCTGGGCCCCGAGCGCGTCGTCTTCCTGGGACGGGTGGACGCGGCCCAGCTCTCCGCGTGCTTCGCCTCCGCGACGGCCTACCTCTCCATGAGCCGCCACGAGGGCTTCGGCGTGCCCCTGCTGGAGGCCATGTACCGGGGCGTGCCGGTGGTGGCGTACGGCGCCGGGGCGGTGCCGGAGACGATGGGCGGCGCGGGCCTCACCACGTTGACGGACGACCCCGTGGAGGTGGCCGGGCTGCTCGCGGTGCTGGAGCGCGACGCGTCCTTGCGCGCGCAGGTGGTGGCCGCCCAGCGCGAGCGGCTGGCCCCGTTGGATCAACAGACGGTCGCCCGGCGGGTGCGCGAAGCACTGACGCCCTTCCTGGAGGGCCGCGCCCCGGTGCGCGGCAAGCCCGGGCCCGACGCCGCGACGGTGGTGTGCCCGGGCTTCGACACGGCGCCGGATGCGCCCATGTCCCGCCTGGCGCGCGCGGTGGTGGACCGGCTGCCCGGCGCGAGGCTCTGGACGGTGCGGCGCGGGGTGATGCCGCTGCAACGGGCCCCGCGCGAGGAGCGGCGGGAAGGCACGCCGGTGTGGCACTTCACACCGGACGAGCCCGCCTCCCCCGGGAGCCCCGCCGTGCCCCCATCCTCGTCCCTGGAGACAGGGGTGCGCTGCGCCACCGGCCCCCTGCTGTTCGCGGGCGTGGAGGAGGACGTGGCCCGGCGGACGGTGGCCCAGGTCCAGGCCCACGCCTGGGGCGTCTGGGAGACCCGCAGCGCGCCGGACGCCGGGGTGCGCCAGGTGCTGGGGCCCCGCCTGTGGGAGCTGAAGGCCGACGTGGACGTGGACGCGCTCGCGGGCGAGCTGGCCCGGGCCCTGGACGCAGGAGCAGACCCGCATGCGCGCTGAAGACCTCATCAGCACCCACCCCACCGCGGAGGCCGTGACCGAAGCGCTGCGCCGCCTGCCGCCCCCTGCCCCGGAGAAGGTGGACGCGCTGCGCCGCAGGTTCACCGCCACCCAGGCGCCGGCCTCCAGCACCGCGTGGCCGCACTTCCTGGAGGGCGCGCGGCTCAAGCGCGACAGCCGCTACGCGGACGCGCCGACCTCCCACCGCCCCGTGATGGGGCCCGCGCTCGTGATGGCCAAGCGCGCCTTCCGGCTCGCGTTCCAACCCTTCATCAACGAAGCGCTCCGCCGTCAGGTGGAGTTCAACGAGTCCATCCTGGACGCGCTCGCGCTCATCTACGAGCACCAGCGGGTCCAGGCGCGCACGCAGGCCCTGTGGCGCCAGGAGGTGGACAAGCGCCTGGAGCAGCTGGCCGCCGAGAGCAAGAAGCCTTAAGCCCTGCCCTTGGTCACCTCCAGGACCCACACCACTTCCAGGCAGGAGGGATCCAACAAGGCCATCTTGATGTCGAAGGGGAGGCCCAGCCGGCCGCGAGCGGCGGAGAACAGCTCGAACATCTCCTGGAACGTCCACACGTGGAAGTGGATGTTGACGCGGTCCCGGAGGAACAGCTCCGTCAGGTGGGCGAGCTCCTCCCCGCTCTTCTTGTCGATGATGCGCAGCCACTCGTCGTAGTGCGCGCGGCGGGACGTCTCCGGGCCCTTCAGGTGGTCCTCGATGACGTGGTCGGTGGACGTGACGTCGCGCGGCAGGTCGAACGTGAAGCGCTTGTCCGGCACGGCCATGAAGATGATGCCCCCCGGCTTCAGGACGCGGATGAAATTCTTCACCGCCCCGATGGGGTCTTCACAGTGCTCCAGGAAGTGATTGGCGATGACGAAGTCCTGGGAGGACTCCGCCACCGACTTCAATTCCTCACCATTGTCGACGATGTCCGGGACCGTGATGCGCTCGCCGCCCTCCGGAAACCGGGCACGCAGCACTTCGATGGGCGCCACGTCCACATAGCGGGCCCGGACGCCGGGCGGCAGCCGCGTCGGGTTGTGCAGCGCACCGATCTCCAGCCCCGTGCCGCGCAGGAACTGGGCCGCGATGACCTCCCGCGTGATGGGCATGGGCGCCGCAGGCGGTGGCGGCGCCTTGTTCGCGTCCAGGTGCTGCTTCACGACATTCAGCTGCGCTTCGGCGTCCGCGAGGCGCGTCTGGAGATGGGCAACGCCCAGCGACTCCCGAATCACAGACTTGAGGGATGCGGGGACCAGGGATTTAAGGCTTGCAAGGACCATTGTGCCTCCAGCGTATGAGATTGCGAGGGACGCCGCGAGTCCTGGCCGTCAGCTGGCGGAACGCGTCATGGCGGGGGGCGCCTGGACGATGTCGGAGAGCAGCTCCCGCAGCTCGCGGGCCTGCGTTTCGTACCCCCGCACCTGGGCGCGCCGCGGGTTGCGATGGCGGGCAAGCTTCTCCGGCTGCGTCAGCAGGTCGCGCAGCGCCCGCTGGAAGCCTTCCTTGTCGCCAATCTCCACGATGTTGCCATTGACCCCCTCGACGACGTCCTCGACGACGCCTCCGGAGGCCGTGACGAGCACCCAGACGTCCCGGGCCAGCGCCTCACGCACCGCCAGACCGAAGCTCTCCTTCCATTGGGAAGGCATGAGCAGCACGTCCACGCCTTCGAAGAAGGCATCCAGCCCGTCCTGATCGTAGGGCGGGACGACCTCCACGCGGCCGGGGACCTTCCACTCCTTCGCGTCGATGGAGGCCGAGCCCATGCGCAACTGGATGTCGGTCATCTTCAGCACGTACTGGTCCTCGGGCATCGCCTCGAGGATGTCCTTGAGCCAGAAGTAGCCCTTGTGCACCGCGCGGCCGCCCAGGTACGCGAAGCGCACGGGGGTCTTCTCCGGGCGGGGGGCGCGCTCGCGCGAAGGCAGGATGACGCCGTTCTTGTTGACCTTGATGCGCTCCGGGGCGACGCCGTTGGCGATGTAGAGCTGGCGCTGGAACTCGCTGGGCGTGAGCAGCAGGGCCGCGCCATCCAGCACCTTGCGCAGCGCGAAGGTGCGCTTGAAGGTGAAGCGCGAATCCGGTACGCACTTGGAGCAGACGCGCAGGTCGATGCTCTTCTGGTTGCAGTACGTGGAGTCCTCGCGAACCATGAACTGCCGTTCGCACAGCCACCACGCGTCGTGCAGGGTGATGGTGTAGGGGATGCCCGCCTCCCGGCACGCCGTCGCCAGCGAGGCGCTCAGCATCTGGATGGAGTGGAAGTGCACCACGTCCGGGCGCACCGCCTTGAGCACCTCGTCGAACAGCGCCCCCATGCGGGGATTCTCGTAGTCCAGCGCCCGGTCCCCGCCATGCGGCACCTGCGCGGCGATGATGGGCAGGCCCCCGGTCTCGTAGCGCACCACCGAGTACGCCGACAGCGGCGACTCCAGGATGCCGGTGAAGACGGTGACATCACAGCCGTTGTCGTGGAGCCGGTGCGCCAGCTGCTCCGCGACGATGGTGGCCCCGCCGAAGCTCAGGGGCGCGAAGAGGATGTTCGCCTCCAGCACCTTGAGGCGCGGGGGCGAAGGCGGAGGCAGGTGCTTGAGCACCGGCTGGAGCCTTTCGGTGGCCACCACCGCGGGGTGGTAGCGGGACATCACGCTGCGGTACGCCGCCTCGCCCATCCGCTGGCGCAGGCCCGCGTCCTCCACCAGCCGCGACAGCGCGGACTCCCACTCCGCGCTCGTCGTGGCGATGAAGCCGTTGCTGTCGTCCTCGACGATCTCCCGGAACGGCCCTGCGCCCGAGCACACCGTGGGCACGCGGAAGACCGACGCCTCGATGTACTTGATGTTGCTCTTCGCGTCGTTGAAGAGGGTCTTCTCCAGGGGCGCGATGCTGATCTGCCAGGAGGCCAGCGCGCGCAGGTAGTCGTCCGCCTCCAGGAACGGGATGCGGAAGACGCGGTCGGAGAAGCGCTCGAACCCCTCCGGCAGCTCCAGGTAGCCGTGGATGGCCAGGCGCACGTTCGGGTAGCGCTCCATCACGGACTGGATGGCGTCCGACGCGACGGCGAAGTCGGCGTCGTGCGTCCGGGTCCCGCTGCCATAGCCGATGGTGATCATGCCCGCGTCCACGGTCGGCGGACGCTGCTCCATCTCCTCGGCCAGGGCGAGGATGCCCTCGTCCAGGCAGTTCTCGACGACGTAGACGTCGCCGGCGACGACCTTGCGCATGGCCTGCGCGATGGTCGGCGTGCTCGCGATGGCGTGGTCGCACATGCTGAGCGCCTTGCGGTAGAGCTTCGCGCCGTCCAGCAGCAGGTCGCGCTCCTTCTTGGGAAGCCCCTGCACGTTGCTGTTGCGGCGGTACTCCTCCACTTCGAAGATGAGGTCGTCGACCTCGAAGAAGTGGGGCAATCCCAGACGCCTCACCTCTTCCAGCGTCTCCACGACGGCGGGGAACGCGGGCACCCGGTAGAAGATGACCAGGCCATGGAACTGGAGCGCCGTGTTGCATTCGGCGTGGTCGTTCCAGCGCAGCACGGTGACCTCGTGGCCCAGCCGGCGGAACATCTCCACCTTCTGGTCCACGCGGTAGCGCTTGCACTGGGGCAGCGACAGCTCCGCGATGATGAGGATGCGCCGCCCGATGCTGGAGCGGGAGTCCGGCGTCAGCGGGACCTTCCAGGGCTGGGGGCGCGCGCTCCGGGCGATGGCCACGGACGTGCCACCGGCGGGAGGAGGCGCGAGCCGCCCCGCGATGGGCAGCCGCGCCAGCTTCGCGCCGACCTTGTGCAGCGTCTGCTTGCCGCGCTGGTAGGCCTTGCCCCGGAGCGTGCCGGGGGGCAGGACGCGCTCGCGCGCCGCCCAGTAGCGGTTGACGAGCTTCCACCCGAGGCTGCCGTTGATGTGCGCCAGCTGCGAGCCCTGCTGGGCCGCCAGGGCATCCAGTTCGGAGACCCGGTGCGCCTTCTGGTCCAGCTCCGCCTGGAGCGTGCGCTGGGCCTTCTCCAGCTTGTCGAACTCCGCGGAGCGGAGGCCCAGGGCGATGGCATCCGCGCGGGAGCGGAGCCGGGAGGCCTCCACGTCGGCCTGGAGCTGCTCGGCGCGGCGGGTGGTGGCGTCGATGCGCTGGGTGAGCTCATCGCGCGTCTGCGTGAGCGCGTCGCGCGTCTGCGTGAGCTGGTCGCGCTCCTGGCTCAGCCGGTCTCGCTCCGCGACCAGTTGCCAGGTCTGGAGCTGGAGCGACAGCCGGGAGCCCAGCGCGAAGAAGGCGGCCTTGAGCCGGGCCGCGTCCTCGCCACGGGACGCCACCAGGGCCCGCACGCCCTCGGGTTGATCCGGTCCCACGGCGAGGACGCCCAGGCCGTGACCGTGGTCGAACTCGAACGACGGGTGGCGCTCGCGCAGTTCCTCCCACAAGCGCCAGACGCCGAAGTGCCGCTCCCGGACGTTGGTGTCATGGAACAGGATGACGCCCGAGCGGCTCATCTTGGGCAGCCACTGCTCGAAGTCCGCCCGCACCTGCTCGTACGTGTGGCAGCCGTCGATGTGGAGCAGGTCGATGGAGCCGTCCGCGAAGGACTCCGCCGCCTCCGAGAAGGTCATCACGTTGAGGCGGGAGAAGCCGCCGTACAGCGGATCATGATGCGCGCGCAGGTCCGCGAGCACCTCCGGCCCATAGTGGCCCGCGTGCGCGTCCCCCTTCCACGTATCCACCGCGTGGCACTTCGTCTCCAGCTTCAGCGTGTCCACGGCCTGGCAGAACGCGCAGTAGGACACGCCCGAGTGCGTCCCCAGCTCCACGAGCAGCCGGGGGCGGACGAGGTCGACGATGAACATCGCGAACGGGACGTGTTCGATCCACGCCGAGGAGGCCAGAAGCCGCTTGGGCACCGTCAAGCTGAGGGGATGGTCCAGGGGATTGAGCAGTGGGTGCATGGTCGTCTTGGCGTCAGGAAGGCCTGGCCCCGACACACGGGGCACGCCCCCCTCTCCAGGCGTTAGCGCGGTGGCGGGGCTTCAAACAGGCGCCCGCCCGATGATGGTCGTCCTTCCATGTCATCTGCCCTGGAGAGCGTCAAGGCCGGGAGCCCGCCTCCTCTCCAGGGGAGGAAACGGCCCCTCCGCCCCTGTCCTCCCGAGACGACCGCGAGCCCTTCAACGCGCGAAGCGTGGCGGCCACGCGAAGCGCAGCGTCTCCGCGCCCAGCGCGTGATTGGGGCTGTGAAACAACTCGCTGTCGGCGATGTCCTTCCACCGAGCCTTGAATGCGGCGGCGGCAGCGGACGGGGCGGGTTCAGCCTGCGTCGAGGACGTGTGTCGCATCAGGACGGCGCAGGGCGTCCAGACGGTCCACAGGCCTCGTGCCGCCAGCCGCAGGCACAGGTCCACGTCGCGCCAGGCGCCGGGCAGGTGTCCGGCATCGAAGCCGCCCACGGACTCGAAGACGTCGCGGCGCACGGCGAGACATGCGGCGCTCACCGCGGACACCCGTTGCTGCACCGCCGCGCGGCCCACGTGTCCGGTGGAGTCGCGAGGCAGGCCCCGGTACGGACAGCCGGCGACCCCGTCCGCGCCCATGCCCAGCACGAGGCCCGCGTGTTCGACGAGGCCCTCCGACGTGAGCAGCTTCGCCCCCACCGCGCCCACCTCCGGACGCAGGGCCTGCGACACCAGCTCCGGCAGCCAGTCCGCGCCGTCCGGAGTCAGGTCCGCGTCGAGGAAGATCAGCACGTCGCCTGGGGCATCGCGCGCGGCCGCGTTGGCGGAGGTGGAAGCCTGTTCGGGAGTTGCCTCGACCACGCGCCAGTCCACGTCCCACCCGTGCGCCGAGGCCCCCCAGGCGTCCAGGCGGGCCGTCGCGTCGGACGCGGTCCGCGCCTGGAGGATGGCGGTCACCCGGGGCCGGGGCATGGGCAGCGGATGGCGCACGCGGTGGAGCGAGGCATTGGGCCCCGGTTCGATGCGCGCGCCGGGCGCTGTCCTGTCGAGGTGCTCCTGGAGCGCCCTGCGCGCGGCCGTGCTGGCGTAGCCCTTCTCCCCCACGTCCAGCGCCGTGGAGCCGGGGATGGCGCGCCAGTGGTAGAGCACGCGCGGAACATGGTGGATGCGTTCGGGGGCGGTGCGCTCCATCACGCGCAGGGCCAGGTCGTGGTCCTGGCTGCCCTCGAAGCCCACGCGGAAGCCGCCCACCTCGCGCACGCGCTCCGTGCGGTAGACGCCCAGGTGGCTGATGAGGTTCTGGGTGCGGAAGAGGTCCAGGTTGAAGGCGGGCTTGAAGTACGGATCGAACCGGCGCCCTTCGGGTTCGATCTTGTCCTCGTCGCTGTAGACGATGTCCGCGTCGGGGTGCGCGTTGAGCGCTTCCACCACCCGGACCAGGGCGTCTTCCGTGAGTTCATCGTCGTGGTCCAGGAGCGCGATGAACCCGCCCCGGGCCAGCTCCAGCGCGGAGTTGGAGGCCGCGGAGATGTGTCCGTTGGCGGGCCGGACGACGAAGCGGATGCGGGCATCACGCCGGGCGTAGTCCTCCAGCACGGCACGCACGTGGGGCTGACGGGAAGCATCGTCCGCGATGCACAGCTCCCAGTGGGGATAGAGCTGCGCGAGCACGGAGTCGATGGCCCGGCGAAGCCAGACTTCCGGCGTGTCGTAGGTGGGCATCACCACGGAGACCAGCGGCTTCCAGGACAGCGCGTCCACTGCGCGGCGCAGGGATTCGCGGTCCGCGTCGGTGAGCGTGTCGTAGCGCGCCACCCAGTCGTCGTAGCTTTCGAGCGAGAGCGAGCCCTGGGACTTCTGGCCCAGCACCCCGTCCACGCCCTGGAGACCTCCCGTGCGCAGGGCGCCCAGGTAGCGACGGGCCACCTGGGGAATGCGCTGGGGCTCCCGCACGAGTCGCAGCGCCAGGGGAAGGGTCGTGCGCAGCGCGGCCTCCGTCCGGCCCACGCGCACGGCGCGGACGTCGGTGAGGCGGAAGCGCGTGGCGCGGCTGACCGGGCCCAGCCGCAGCGCGAGCACATCCCGCGGAAGTCGCACGAGGGCGCGAACATGACCGTGAGCATCCAGCGGGAGCCGGATGCTCTGTTCCGCTCCCGCGAGGCCCGTGTCCACGATGAGCACGGGGGCGGCCGCACCGGGGGCTTCGGTGCGGAGTCGGAAGGAGAGCTCCGTCCAGCCCGTGGGCAGCGGTTCCGCGTCGGGCGTCAGGGACAGGAGTGCTCCGGCGCTGGCGGCGTGCCACTCGAAGGGGCCTCCGCTGTCGGCGGTCATCCCCGTGCCGGGCTCGGGCGTCAGGCGGACGGCGGGCCGCGTGAGGCCCATGCGCACTTCGTGAGCCGCCTCCCGCGTCAGGCGGATCAGCCTCTGGCGCCGGCCTTCATGCACGTCGCTCATCGGCCCGGTCCTTCCGCATCCGACGCTTCGAGGGACGGATGGCCAAAGGGATCACCTCGCGGGGAGCGCGGTTGATGCATCCATGCCTCGCGCAGCCGGAGGGCATCCCGCGCGCCGTCGTCGTCGCCGGGAGCCAGGGTCCTCACGAGTCGTGCGTGGGGCGTGTACAGCACGCGAAGGCCCCGCGCGCCCACGCGCAGGCACAGCTCCGCGCCACGGGCCTCGTCCGACGTGAAGGTCTCTTCCCATCCGCCCACGGACTCCAGCACGTCGCGACGGATCATCGCGCAGGCGCTGGAGACGGCCAGCAGGTCTCGCGGCCAGTGCGAACCGCCGAAGTCACGGAGCGACGGATCCGGAAGCCCCGCGAAGGGTCGCAGCAACCGACCTTCCGAGCCGAAGCACAAGCCGGCGTGCAGGACATCTCCGCCGGGGGAGAGGATCCGCGCGCCCACCACGCCCACGTCGGGACGCAGGGCCTGCGAGGCCAGCTCCGTGAGCCACCCCGGTTCGGTCGGCAGCGCGCCGGCGTCCAGGGTCAGCACCAGCTCTCCGCTCGATGCACGCAGCAGCCTGTTCGCCACGGCACCGGGGCTGTGTGATTCATCCACCGCGACGCGCACGACCTTCGGAGAGGATCCGACCGGCGACGAGGTCTCCACGGTGGCTCGGGTCGGCTCCGCGTTGCTCCTGGAGACGGGCACGAGCACTTCCACGTCCAGGCCATCCGTCAGGGCGAGCAGCGATGCGAGAGAGGCCTCCGTGCTCCCACGTGACACCAGCACGGACACGCGGGGGCGATGCGCGAGCGGTCGGCGGATCCGGTACAGCCCCGGCGATGACGTCTCGACCGTCGCGGTCTCTCCCTCGCGCTCCAGGTGCGCCGCCACGGCGCGGCGGCCTGCCTCGGACGCGGCGGGCTTGGCGCTGGCATCCGTGGCGGTGGAGCCGGGCAGCGTGCGCCAGTGGTAGAGCACCTTCGGAATGTGGGCGAAGCGCCGCGTGCGCTCCATCAGGCGCAGCAACAGCTCATGGTCCTGCGCGCCCTCGAAGCCGGGCCGGATGCCGCCGACCTCGCGCAGCAGCGACGTGCGCACCACCAGGAAGTGGCACACGTAGTTCACCGCGCGCAGCAGCTCAGGCGACAGCTCCGGCTTCAGGTAGGGCGCGAAGCGCTGGCCCTCCGCGTCCACCTTGTCCTCGTCCGAATACAAGACGTCCGTGTCGGGAGCGGACGCCAGACGCAGCACCACCTCCGCCAGCGCATGCGGCGCCAGCAGATCGTCGTGGTCGAGGAAGCCCACGAACTCCCCCGTCGCCAGGGCCAGCGCCGCATTCGTCGCGCGAGCGATGCCCTGGTTCTCCGGCAGGCGTTCGAAGCGGATGCGCGCATCCCCGGCGGCGAGCCGTCGCAACGTGGCGGCGACGCCCGCGCCACGCGAACCATCGTCCACGATGCACAGCTCCCAGTGCGGATACACCTGCGCCGTCACGGACGCGATGCACGCCTGGAGCACCTCCACCGGTGTCTCCCACGCGGGCGTGACGAGGCTGATGAGCGGCCGCCGCGTCAGCCCTTCGAGCGCGGCGGTGGCAGCCCTGACGTCGCGGGCCTCCTGTTCGCGGGCAGCGCGCGCGTAGGCCTCCGGCTCGGGCATCACCAGGACGGGCCGGGCCGCGCCCAGCATGTGTCGCAAGGTCCGGACACAGGCATGGTTGAAGCCAATCTGCCGCCGCCACACCTCGCGCCACAGCGGCAGCCCCACCGTCCCCGGAGGCAGCGCCGCCAGCACGTCACAGCGGGCCTCCAGGTCATCCAGGGGGCCGCGCACGCCGTCGGAGCGCAGGGGCCAGTCCTGCCCGGAGAGCAGCGCCACGAGGGCCCCGTTCCAGGCCCGTTGTTCGCGCAGGCCCGGCGCCGAGGACAACCACGCGGCCTGCGTCCCCACCGGCAGCGGATCCGCGAGCGGCGCGAGCTGCCTCCGCACGCGCTCCGTCAGCGTCCGCTCCGGATGCCGCAGCAGCGAGGCCAGCAGTGCGTTGAAGGGAAGCTGACGCGAGAGCAGCAGCCGCTGCACCGGCCCGAGCCCCACCGTGCCCAGGCGCTTGGCCGTGGTGATGGCCGAACCCCAGCGCGCCCGATGGGACGCGGGCACGTCGAAGCCGAGCACCTGCGCGAAAGCATCGAGCGGCGGCCCAGGCCCCCCCCTGTGGGTGGAGTGGTTCATGGCCGGCTCAAGGGGTGCGGTCGAGCTTGAGCCGATCCGCCAGCGCCCGAAGCGTGTCGTGAACCCAGGGGATGGAGTGAAGGCGCGCATTCACCCCGTCCACCAGGCGGTGGCGGAACTCACGCGCCAACAGGGCCTCCTCGCGGGCCTGACCGACGGCGCCGGTCCAGGCGCTCACGCGGCGAAGCAACCAGGGGTCCGACGAAGCAGCGGCCTCACCGATGCCCGGCGCCATGCAGGGCCCGCGCACCTCACACGAGGCGATGCCGCCCAGGAACACCGGCATGAAGAGCGCGCCCAGCCGCACCGGCAGCTCCCCGAACCCACCCCCCTGCCCTTCCATGCTCAACGGGAAGGGGCCGATGCGGGTCCGGTCGATGACCAGCGCGTGGACGAGTTCCGGGTGGAGCGTGAAGTGCTGCACCTCCAGTTGCTCGCCCAGCGGAAACGGCACCTTCGCGCGGACATAGGGCATGGCCCCGGAGCCGGACGCCCATTCGGTGCGGAAGGCCCGGGCCACCGCCCAGGCCGCGCGGCTGCCCTCCAGCGCATGGACGAGCTGTGCGTAGTGGCGCGGATACACCAGGCACCGCGCATCCAGGAGCGCCAGGTACTGCCCCCGGGCCTGACGGAGGGCCTCCGCGTGCAGGGCGCCCGCCGGAGCGCGCACCATGCGCGGTTGAAACGTGCCCAACGTCGCGTAGCGCGCCAGCGAGGCCTCCGCGGCGGACACGTCACAGCCTTCCGGCGCCGCGACGAGGAGCTCCAGCGGCTGCTGCTCCTGGCACGACAGCGCGAAGAGCGCCTCGTCCAGCATCACGGCGGCGGAGCGCGGATCATGCACGAGCACGACACTGAGCAGCCCCGGCTCGAGCGCCCGTGCGGGCACCTCCGGGACGACGACGTAGAGCCCTTCCTCCACCTGCGTGGACGGAGCGAGCTGGGCCATCAACGCCCGCAGGGCCTGTTCGGTGTCCGCCGCCAGCGTGGTGGTGCTCGACGCACAGGGCAGGACCTCCCGGTGGGCGATGCGATAGCCCGCGTCGGACAGCCGCCGCAGCATCCCCTGCTCGGAGATGCCGGCGCGCACGGGCGCGGTGCCCAGCCACGTCTCCAGCAGCGCCCGCGCAGCGCCCGCGTTGCGCAGGTGGAACAGCACCTCCGCCCCTGGCGCCTCCTGCCGCAGCACCT
Organism: Myxococcaceae bacterium; assembly: GCA_004173515.1. Taxonomy (GTDB): domain Bacteria; phylum Myxococcota; class Myxococcia; order Myxococcales; family Myxococcaceae; genus Corallococcus. The sequence goes on from SECN01000029.1 coordinate 60,960, forward strand.
CCAGCCCGCCGCTCAGCACGTGCGCCACGGCGTCCCCGGTGAGCACCACGTGGGAGGGCTCCGCCCCTTCCGGACGCGTCCACCCCGGTCCCGGCTGCTCCCGCACCTCACACCCGTGGGTGCGCAGCGCCGCCGCCAGGGGCTTCGCCTCGCCCACGAGGCACACCACCGCCCCGGCACGCACGCGCGAGCGCACGAGCGCGGTCAGCCGCTCGCCGGCATCAGTCGTGGGGACCGCCTCCGGGATGGCGTTCACCAGCGCCTCCGCGCGAACTCCAGGTGGTGGCCGAACTCGGCGATCCGCGACAGGCGCCACCCCGGATTCACGACCTCGGGCACGGCGAACGGTTCGCCCCCCAGCGCGGAGTACTCCCGCAGGCGGTCGCGCATGAACGTGGCGTTCCCGTACTTCGCCCCCAAGAGGGCCGCGCTGCGGCGCACCATCCGCTCACGCAGGGGGCTCTCCTCGCGGGTCACCGTGTAGTGATGCACGCGCGCCGCCGGGGCCACCCGGACCGACAGTCCCAGGGCCCGGGCACGCCACGACAGGTCCACGTCCTCGCAGTACATGAAGAAACGCTCGTCGAAGCCGCCCGCCCGGGCATGCAGCTTCCGGGTGACGAGCAGCACGCACCCACTGCACCACGGCGTCTCCCCCGTCACCGGATCATAGGGTTTGGGGTGTTCATCCGGGAACAGCCGTGCCTCCACCAGGCCGGTGTCCGGAAGCCGGTCCGCCTCGTGGCTCAGCTCGCGCACGCAGTCCGGGTGCAGCACCCCATCCGGGTTCACGCAGATGTAGTGACGCACCCCGGCCGTCCCGAACGCCTCCGCCATCAGCCGGTTGTGCGCGCCGCCGAAGCCCAGGTTCTGTCCGGCGTACCGGTAGTCCGCCCGGGCATCCAGCCGCGCCACCACCGCCCTCAGCGAATCGTCCGGTGAGTTGTCCAGCCACGTCACGCGGAAGCCAGGCGCCCCCACGGCGTCGCGGTTCCACTGGAGCGACGTCCAGAGTCGCTCCAGCTCCCGAGTCGGGTTCCGGTACAACACGATGCCCAGCCAGATGCCCGGCTCCCCCCGGCCTGCCGCATCCCGCCCGCTCACGAGCCTACGTCTCGCACCGGCGCCACGTGCGCCCCGACGCCCTCCACGATCCAGTGGTGCACCGGGCGCGTGACGCCCGCATCCCGCACACCGGAGCGCACCTCGAAGGCACACGCCGCTTCACGCTTCTGCAGCACCTGCCCGGCCGCGTCGCGCACCGTCACCGTGAACGCATAGCGGCCCGCCGTGAGCCCCAGCCGGTCGACGACGAAGCGCACCGAACCGCTCCCGGGCGTCTCCGCGCGGAAGGGCACGCGCTCCACGAAGGTGTCCGTGCCGTAGACAACCACGCCGTCCGCGCGCGTCAGCTCCAGGCCGAAGCCCAGCCCCGGCGCGGGCGTCCGCGTGGTGAACCCCACGCACAGCTCCACCCCGTCCTCGGTGTCCACCCACTCCGCCACGGTGCCATCCCGGCGCAGCAGCCCCACCGAATCCACCTCCACCGGCGAAGGCGCGGAGGGCGGCGCCACGAGCGAAGGCAGGGCCCCGCCGTCGGACGCCAGCGCTGGCGACTCCATCGCCATGCCGCGCTCCTCGGCCAGCGCCACCGCGCGCTTGTAGCTGCTGATGACCTCCGCGGGAGGACCGAACTCGCGGATGCGGCCCGCGTCGATCCACGCGCCCAGGTCACACCAGCGCTCCAGCGTCCCCAGGTCGTGGGTGACGATGACGATGGTCTTCCCGGCCCGCTTGAACTCCGTCATCTTCGCGAGGCTCTTCTTGCCGAAGTGCTCGTCGCCCACGGCGAGGATCTCATCGATGATGAGGATGTCCGGGTCCACGTGCGTGGCCACCGAGAACGCCAGCCGCATGTACATGCCGCTGGAGTAGGTGCGCACCGGCTCGTCGATGAAGTCACCCAGCTCGCTGAAGGTGATGATCTCCTCCATCCGGGCCTTCACCTCCGCGCGCGTCATCCCCAGGATGATGCCGTTGATGAGGATGTTCTCCCGGCCGGAGAAGTCCGGGTGGAAGCCCGCGCCCAGGTCCAGGAGCGCGCTGATCCGCCCGTGGATGTCGATGGTGCCCGTCGTCGGCGTGTAGATGCCGCAGATGAGCTTGAGCAGGGTGCTCTTGCCGGACCCGTTGCGCCCGATGATGCCCACCGTCTTGCCCCGGGGCACCACCAGGTCCACCCCCCGGAGCGCTTCGATCATGGACTTGCCGTCCACGTCGCGCTTGCCCCGGAGCATGCGGATCAGCTCCGACTTGATGGTCGTGTACTCGCGCCGGATGGTGCTCTTGCGGAAGCGCTTCACCACGTTCCGCAGCACGATGGCGTCCGGCGACGCGATGTCGCTGCTCATATGAACTCCGCGAAGTCCTCGCGACGACGCTCGAAGATGCCGGCGGCCACCCAGAGCAGCCCCACGGAGATGCCCATCCACATCAGGAGCGGCCCCGGATTGGGAAGCCGGTGCTCGTAGAAGATGGCCTGGTAGGACGTCACCATCACCGCCATCGGGTTGAGCAGCACCAGGGGGCCCTGCGCGGCGTCAGGCAGCGTGTCCACCCGGAAGAAGACGGGCGTGACGAAGAACCACATGGTCAGGAGGTTCGCGATGATCTGCTGCAGGTCCCGGAACGTCACGTTCAACGCGGACACGATGTAGACCAGCGCCACCGTCATGCTCAGTTGCGTGAGCAGCACCACCGGGAAGGCCACGACGTGCCAGGTGGGCACGTAGCCCAGGATGAGCCCCAGCCCGAGCATCAGCGGCAGGGACAGCACGTAGTTGCACAGGTTGGTCACCACCACCGTGGCCGGCAGCACCTGCGCGGGGAAGCGCACCTTGGTGAGCAGGTCGCGCCGATCACTGATGGCGCTGGCGCCGGACCCCAGGGACGTGGCGAACCAGATCCACGGCAGCAGCCCCACGAACACGAAGTAGGTGTACCCCTCGATCTTCTGCCGCATGTAGACGGTGAAGAGCAGGGAGTAGACGCCCATCTGCAGCATCGGGTTGAGGAACGTCCACAGGAAGCCGAGCACCGAGTTCCGGTACCGCGCCTTGAGCTCCCGCTGGGTCAGGCTGAGCAGGAGGCCCCGGTATTGGTAGAGCTCACGCAGGTTGCGAAGCATGCAGGGGCATCCATACATCATGCGAAGAGGAAGAGGTGAGCAACGGAACTTCCGGGCGCTCACGGACACGCCCGTCCGGTCGCCCGCCGCATCGCGCCGCGCCGGCCCGCGCACGCCTCCAGCGATGCTTCCGCTGGCCACCTTCTGGAAAAGAAAAAGGCCCCCTGGTTTCCCAGAGGGCCTTTATTTTTTGGAGCGGGAAAAGGGATTTGAACCCTCGACCCTCGCCTTGGCAAGGCGATGCTCTACCGCTGAGCTATTCCCGCATCAGGACTGCCGTACCGCTTGCTGCTTTCCGTCGGGCGGTGCCGCGCCGGAAGTGAGATGGGGTATACAGAGGGCCTTCGGACCCGTCAAACACTTTTCGCATCCGCGTCCGGATCCGCGCCTCCCCTCCGGGCGAGCATCGCCAGGAACGCACGGAAGTAGACGACGGCGCTCCACACGGAGAACGCGCCCGACAGGTAGACGAGCACCTTGCCGACCTGGTTGTAGTCCACCGTGACGGTCTGGAAGCCCAGGTCCAGCGGGTGCACGTAGTGGACGCACAGGGAGATGATCCCCACCAGTTGGAGGGACGTCTTCCACTTGCCCTCCTGCCCCGCGGCGATGACCATGCCTTCACTGGCGGCGATGGTGCGCAGGCCGCTGACGATGAACTCGCGCGCCAGCAGCACGATGACGACCCAGGCGGCGATGCGGCCCAGGCGGACCATCATCACCAGGGCAGCCATGGCGATGAGCTTGTCCGCCAGCGGGTCCATGAACTTGCCCACGACGGTGATGAGGTTCCACTTGCGCGCCAGGTAGCCGTCCACCACGTCGGTGATGGAGGCCACCGCGAACACCAGCCCCGCCAGCAGCGAGTGGAGCGGATCCGCGTCGTAGGTGAGCCAGACGAACAGGGGGATGATGAGGATGCGGCCCAACGTGAGCATGTTGGGCAGGTTCCAGAACTCCTGAATCAGGATGCTGGGGCGGCGGGAGGCGCGCTTGCGGGCCCGCTCCTCACGCTTCTTCTGCTTCCGGAGAGCTCGGTCCGAGGAGGCCATGGGCGCGCTTTCTACCGGACCCCGAGTGCGATGAGGGCAAAACCTTCACCGCCCAGCTCCACCGCCGAGCGCAGTGTCTCCCCGCCAGCGGACTGGAGCAGCGGCACCACACGCGGGGTGAGGTTGCCCAGCCAGCCCACCAGGTGCGACAGCGGCACCGACACCGGCGCGTCCATCGTCACCGGCACCGAGCGCAGCGGCCCCGACAGGCTCAGGAGCACCCGCCCCTGCCCGCGCAGGTGAACGAGGTCCAGGTCCGGCGCCAGGTCCGACGGCACGCGGCCGTTCTCGAAGACCACGGGCTCCTCGAAGGCGAAGACGCACGCGTCGCGCAGGTAGACGGACTCGTCGTCCAGCACCATGGCCACCAGCTGCCGCGAGGCGGCCGGCTCCAGGTGCAGCGTGCCCTGCCCCCGGGCGCGCACCATGGCCTGGGCGCCCTCGCCGAAGGGCTTGTCCGTGGCCCGGCCCCGGAAGCGCTTCATCTCCGGCTGGAAGGTGACCTGTCCCTGCACCGCGACGAGCCCCTCCAGCCGCGTGAGCAGCTCCCCGTTCACCGTCAGGGCGCAGCCCGCCGGCCCCTGCACGAAGGGCTGCCCCGGCGACACGCCCGGCAGCGCCACCGTGGGCACCCACTCCGTGAGCAGGGGCGGGTTCACGCCAGGTCCGGATCCGCTCGCGGCGGGGGAAGGCGTCGCGGGCATGACGGCGGTGCGAGGCGCGGGGGATCCGCTCGCGGCCAGCGCGGCGGAGGTCTCCTCGAAGGCGGCGCCGGGCTCCGACTCCAGGTCGGAGGCGAGGACGGGCGGCTCCTCGGAGACTTCGATCTCCTCCGACACCGGCGTGGCGGGCAGCTCGTCGGAGACCTCGACGCCGGCCCCGGAGGTGTCCGCGTCCGTGGTGGCGGCGAGCTCCGCGTCCT
>SECN01000784.1 GCA_004173515.1 Myxococcaceae bacterium
TCCGGAAGATTGAAGTGGACAACCGCAAGTTCGACCCCGCGTTCATCATGGACGTGGCACCCATGGCCGCGGTGGCCGTGGGACTGGCGCTCCGGCGCCCGGGCGACAAGCTGGGCTGAACCGCTCTGGCCGCGAGGAGATGATGCACATGATGATTCGAATCAATCTGCTGCCCGTCCGGGCGGTGAAGAAGCGCGAGATGGGCCAGCAGGTGCTGGCCATCTACGCCGTGGTCCTGATCGCCGCGGTGGCGGGCAACTACTTCTGGTACGCGGATCGCGATGGCGACCTCACGCGCGCCAAGCAGGGCATTGCCCAGACGAAGGCGAAGATCGCGGAGCTGGAGAAGGTCATCGGCGAGGTGACCAACATCAACACCCGCAAGACCGAGGTGGAGAAGAAGCTCGCGGTGCTGGACACGCTGCGCAAGGGGCGCAACGGGCCGGTGCGCATGATGGACGCGCTGTCGTCCGCCCTGCCCAAGAAGGTCTGGCTCAAGACCTTCGTGGAGGCGTCCAACAAGGTCACCATCAGCGGTTCGGCCATCAGCCACGACGAGGTCGCTGAACTGATGCGCGGCCTGGGCGGCATGGTGTGGACGCCCAAGGGCATGGGGCGCCTGGTGGAGCAGCGCCGCGCCATCTAGCAGGCGGCGAAGGACCCCCACGTCATGGACAAATACCTGGATCAGCTCGCGAAGGCCCCGCCGGCGGTGAAGTTCGGCGGACTCGCGGCACTCGTCGTCATCCTGACCGTCGCCAATTTCTTCTTCGTCATCCAGAGGACCGAAGAGTCCATCACCCAGCGGGCGGCGGAGCGGCGCAAGCTGGACCTGGATCTCGCGGAGAAGAGCGAGATCGCCCAGAACCTCAACGAGCGCCGTCGCGAGATGGACGTGCTCGAGCAGAAGCTGGCGGAGGCCCTCACGGAGCTGCCGGAACGTCGCGACATGGAAGAGCTGCTCGCGCAGATCAACGACATCGGCAAGAAGTCCGGCCTGGAGATCGCCCGCGTGGAGCCTGACAAGGAGTACGTCAGCGGCAGCGAGTTCTTCGCGCGCATCCCCATCAAGATGACGGTGAGCGGCAACTACCACGAGATCGCCATGTTCCTGCAGGAGATGGCGAACATGCGCCGCATCGTGAACGTCAACAACATCAAGCTGGATGGGGCGACGCTGAAGAACGAGAAGGTGGTCCTCCAGAGCAGCTTCCTGGCGACCACGTTCCGCTTCCTCGATCCGAAGGCCCCCGTCGTCGACCCCAAGAAGAAGACCGCCGAGAAGAAGAAAAACTAGAAACTTGATCCGCCCTGCAACTGGGGCGACAAGGGATGACGCGGATGAAGACGTTCAAGTCCACGATGACTGCTGCGGTGCTGGTGCTGACCTTGTCTGCCTGTGGGGAGACGCCTCCGCCCAGCAAGCCTCCCGCCAAACCCAAGGCCGCGGCCCCCGCCGCGGCACCGGTGTTGGCGAAGGCCGAGGTGTTGACGGTGCCTGGATTCGTCTACACCTACAGTCCCGTGGGCAAGCGGGATCCGTTCCGGAGTCCGCTGGAGGAGCTGGGACCGGTGGCGCGCGACGCACCGGAGCGCGCCTGCAACGAGCCCCTGTGCGTGTTCGACCTCGATCAGCTCAAGCTGGTGGCGGTCGTGACGGGGGACGCCAGTCCGCTGGCGATGGTGGAGGATCCGCTGGGCCGGGGCCATATCGTCCGGCGTAACACCCGGGTGGGGCGCCAGGGCGGTAAGGTGACCCAGATCCTCCGGGACTCGGTCACCGTCCCAACTTGTTGAGGGGACGCATGCTCGAGCAGAGCGCTGTGACGAGGGGCAAGTGGTTCATGGCGACCGCATGGGCGGTCGTCCTGGCAAGCGCCAATGTGTACGGCGCGGATCTGAATACGCTGCGCGACCTGCAGGTGTCGCGGACAGGAGCGGGTGCCCAGGTCGTGGTGACCGGGACCCGGCCGCCGACCTTCACCGTCTTCCGGCTCAGTGGGCCGGAGCGGCTGGTGGTGGACCTGTCGTCCGCGGATGCCACGGGCATCAAGGGACACCATGACGGCACCGGTCCGGTGTCCGGCGTGGTGGCCGCCCAGTTCTCCGACGCCCGCGCCAGCGTGGGCCGCGTGCTGGTGGCGCTCGACCAGGCGTCCCAGTACGACGTGCGCGCCGAGGGCAACCGCGTCGTCATCTCCGTGGACGGTTCGTCGGTGGCCCCCGCCACCGTGACCGCCCAGGCGCCGAAGCAGGCCGAACCGGTGGCGGTCGCCGCCGTGTCGAAGCCCGCCGCGGTGGTGACCGCCGCCGCGCCGGTGCAGGCCGCGCCCGCCCCCGTGGTGGAGGCGATGGTGGCCGTGGTTCCGGAGGAGGGTGCCGCCAGGGCCGCTGCGTCCCAGGCGCCGGGCCGCGAGAACGTGGTCGCCACGGAGGCGGATGAGCGCGAGGTGGCCCATCCGGCCCAGCGCATCACCCGCCTGTCCCTGGACGGCGACGCGCTGCGCGTGGGCGCCGATGGCGACATCGCGCGCTACGAGGTCCTGGAGCTGGTGGATCCCCCCCGTCTCGCCGTGGACGTCTACGGCGTGGGCCTGAGCGCGAAGGCGCCCAAGGTGAAGGGCCCGCTGCTCAAGGACGTGCGCGTGGGCGCCCATGAGGACAAGGTCCGCCTGGTGCTCGTGGCCAGGGGCGACATGCCCGCCTACCGCGTGGACCGCTCCGAGCGCGGCCTGGAGGTGGTGCTGGGCGCCGCGGTGGCGCGCAAGCCGAAGCCCTCCCCGTCCCGCGACGCGGTGGCGGAGACCGAACCCCTGCGCCCGCAGCCGCTGCCCGTGGAGGCGCCGAAGCCCGCGCCGGCCGTCGTGGCCCAGGCGGCCCCGCAGCCCCAGGCGGTGGAGGTCAAGGACCTGTCCTTCGACGAGAGCGCCTCCGGTGGCCGCGTGCAGCTGAAGCTGACCGGCGCGACGACGTGGAAGGTGGACCGCCCGGATCCGCGCAGCGCGGTGCTGACGCTGGACAACGCGCGGCTGCCCAAGAAGCTGGAGCGCAGCCTGGACACCAGCGCGCTGGACACGCCGGTGAAGATGATCAGCGCCTTCAGCGTCCCCGGTGAGGGCCGCAAGGTGCGCGTGGTGGTCGCCGCCGACGGCGCCATCGAGGAGAACGTCACCCAGGGTACGAACACCCTGAGCTGGCGGCTGGACGTGCAGGGCGTGAAGACGGAGGAGGTCGCCGTCACCCAGCGCACCGCCGGCTTCACGGCCGAGGCGCCGGCGTACGCGGCGGAAGGCGCGCCCCAGCAGG
>SECN01000785.1 GCA_004173515.1 Myxococcaceae bacterium
CAGGTTGCCGTCCACCATCTGCGTGAAGAGGCCCGCCGTCAGGTGCAACACCGTGACGCCGTGGCGCTTGAGCACGCCTTCCATCTCCTTCACGTCGCCCACCGGCACCGGCGGGTACACCACCAGCCGCGCGCCATTCAGCAGCGCGCCCCAGACCTCCAGCGTCGACGCGTCGAAGGACACCGGCGCCACGAGCAGCAGCGTGTCCTCGGCCTCCAGCCGCGCGTAGTTGGGGTCGAGCACCGTGCGCAGCACGCCCGCGTGCTCCGTGCACACGCCCTTGGGCCGGCCCGTGCTGCCCGACGTGAAGTCCACGTAGGCCAGATTGCCGCCACCCACACCGCTCACCACCGGCGTCGTGGGCTGGCGCGACAACGACTCGCGCTCCTCCTCCACGCACAGCACGTCCAGGCCTTCGGTGGGCAGCCGCGCGCCCAGCTCGCGCGTCGTCACCAGCACGCGGGGGCCCGCCTCCGACAACATGAACGCCAGTCGGTCGCGCGGGTAGTCCGCCTCCAGCGGCACGTACGCGCCGCCCGCCTTGAGGATGCCCAGCAGCGCCACCACCAGTTCCAGGCCGCGCTCCAGGCACAGCGCCACCCGCGACTCCGCCTTGACGCCTCGCGCACGCAGCAGGTGCGCGAGCTGGTTGGCCCGCGCATCCAGTTGGGCGTACGTCAACCGTGCATCGCCCACTTCCAGCGCCACCGCGTCCGGACGCCTCGCCACCCGCGCCTCGAAGACGTCCCCGATGCTGGCCTCGCGGGGGTACTCCGCCGCCGTCTGGTTCCACTCCACCAGCAACCGCCGCTGCTCCTCCGCGGACAGCACGCCCACCTGCCACACCTGCCCGGACTCCGCCGCCACCAGGCCTTCCACCGCGCGCTTCCACTGGCCGAGCAGCCGCTCGATGGTCGCTGGCTCGAAGCGCGGCGTGTCGAAGGCCAGCTTCAGGAGCAGCTCGCGGCTGGGGCTGGAGGAGGCCGTCAGCGGGAAGTTGCTGCGCTCGCTGCCCTGGACGTCGCGCACCTCCAGCACGCTGGCGCGCTGGCTCAGCGTCGAATCGATGGGGTAGTTCTCGAAGACGAAGAGGCTCTGGAACAGCGGCGTGCCGCGTGGCACCTGACTGAAGCCCTGCACCCGCACCAGCGGGCTGTGTTCGTACTGGCGCAGCTCCAACTGCCGGGCCTGGAGCTGGCGCAGCCACGGCACCACCGGCTCACGCGCCGGCACCGGCACGCGCACAGGCAGCGTGTTGATGAACATGCCCGTCATGCGCTCGACGCCGGGCAGGTCGGACGGACGACCGGACACGGTGGCGCCCAGCACCACCTCCGCCTCGCCGCTGTGCCGCGCGAGCACCAGCGCCCACGCCGCCTGCACCAGCGTGTTCAGCGTGAGCTGGTGGCGCTTGACGAAGGCGTCCACCTCCAGCGTGGAGGCCGCGGACAGACGGGTGGACTTCTCCGCGTGGTCCTGCGCGTGCAGCTTCGCCTGGGCCGCGCGCTCGTCGTACGGCAAGGGCGTGGGGGCACGGAGGCCGGCGAGTTCGCGCTTCCAGAACGCCTCCATCCGGGACGCGTCCTGCCGCTGGAGCCAACCGATGAACTCGCGGTACGGCACCGCGCGCTCCGTGGGCACCGCCAGTTCCTGATCCATCGCGCGGTAAAGGCTGAACAGCTCCTGGATGAGCAGCGACATGCTCCACCCGTCCAGCAGCAGGTGGTGGATGCTCCACAGGCAGCGCAGCACCTGATCATCCAGGCGGACGACGGTCAGCCGCAGCAGCGGCG
>SECN01000316.1 GCA_004173515.1 Myxococcaceae bacterium
CCAGCGACTGCACCTGCTGGAACTGCTCCAGCAGGCTGACGAAGAAGAACGACGAGAGCGCCGCCATCGCGGTGAACACGGCGTAGGCCCACGGGGTGGTGAAGGCGACGGCCAGCTCCTTGCGGGCGATGGCCAGGGCGGTGCGCATGCGCGGTGAGTCCTCGAAGGGGGAAGGGGAGTCGCGTGCTTCAGGCGGCGGTCAGCTTGATGAAGACTTCTTCCAGCGAGGCGTGCTCCGCCTGGCCGTGGGACTTCGCGAGCGTGTCGATGGCGTCGTGGGCCACCACGCGGCCCTGATGGAGGATGAGCACCGTCTGGCACGTCACGGTGACCTCCGGGAGGATGTGCGTGGACAACAGCACGGTGTGCCTGCCCGCGAGGCCGCGGATCAACGCGCGCAGCTCGGCGCGCTGGGCCGGGTCCAGGCCTTCGGTGGGCTCGTCCAGGATGAGCACCGGCGGCGAGCCGAGCAGCGCCTGCGCGATGCCCACGCGCTGCTGGAAGCCCTTGGACAGATTTTGAATCACGCGGCCCAGCACGTCGCTCACCCCGGTGAGGCCCGCCACGCGCTCCACCTCCGCACGCACCGCGCGGCCGGGCAGCTGCTTGAGCGCCGCGACGAACGTCAGGTAGCCGTGCACCGTCAGCTCCGGATACAGCGGCGGTGTCTCCGGCAGGTACCCGATGCGCCGTTTGACCTCCATGGGGTGCGTGGACACGTCGAAGCCGGCCACCTTCGCGCTGCCCTCGGAAGGGGGCAGGAAGCCGGTGAGGATCTTCATCGTGGTGGACTTGCCCGCGCCGTTGGGCCCGAGGAAGCCGAGGATCTCCCCCTCACCCACGGTGAAGGACAGGTCCTGGATGGCGACGCGGTCGCGGTAGCGCCGGGTGAGGTTGCGCACCTCGATGATGGGATTCTCGGTGATTGGCATGCGCGGGGGCGGACTTTACACTGCCCGGGAAGCGAGGCGTGGATGCCAATCGTGGTGCAGAAGTACGGCGGCTCATCGGTCGCCGACGCGGAGAAGCTTGGCAAAGTCGCCCGTCGCGTGAAGGAGAAGCGGGACGCGGGCTACCAGGTGGTGGTGGTGGTCAGCGCCATGGGGGACACCACGGACGACCTGCTGGCGCTCGCCAAGGGCGTGTCGGCGGACCCGCCCCGGCGCGAGCTGGACATGCTGCTCACCTGTGGGGAGCGCATCTCCATGGCGCTGTTGTCCATGGCGCTCCAGGAGCAGGGCGTGCCGGCCATCAGCTTCACCGGCAGCCAGAGCGGCATCATCACCAACGACGCGCACGCGCAGGCGCGCATCGTGGAGGTGCGCCCCTACCGCATCCAGGACGAGCTGGCCAACGGCAAGGTCGTCATCGTCGCGGGCTACCAGGGCGTCTCCTACAAGAAGGAGGTCACGACGCTGGGGCGCGGAGGCTCGGACACCACCGCGGTCGCGCTGGCGGCGGCGCTGGAGGCGGAGGCGTGTGAAATCTACTCGGACGTGGACGGCGTCTTCAGCGCGGATCCCCGCGTGGTGCCGGATGCCCGCAAGCTGGAGTCCCTGAGCTACGACGAGATGCAGGAGCTGGCGAGCGCCGGCGCCAAGGTGCTCAACGCCCAGGCGGTGGAGTGGGCCAAGGCGCGCGGCATCACCATCCTCGCGCGCACCGCGCACGGCCAGGGCTCCGGCACCGCCGTGCAGGAGCTGGCCGTGCCTGGCGACAGCCGCGTCAAGGGCGTGACGGCCGACGCGGAGATGGCCGTGCTCGTCGCCCACGCGGGCGTGCCCCTCCAGGAGCTGCTGGAGTTCCTGGACGCCAGAGCCGTGCGCGGCCGCACGCTCGCGCATGACGGGCTGCCGGGCTCACCGGGGCGCACGTTCCTGGCCATTCCGCTCGCGGATGTGCACGGCCCGGAGGCGCTCCAGCGCGAACTGTCCACGCGCTTCGGGACGGCGGTGGAGTGGCGCGACGGGTGGGGCACCGTCACCTGCGTGGGCGTCGGGCTCAACGCGGACTGGGTCCCGCTGCGAAAGGCCTTGTCGGCGGCCGAGGGCCTGTCCGCCCGGGTGCATGCCGTGAATACCTCACCGCTCCAGGTGACGCTGCTGGTCGACAAGGCCCACCTCAAACCGCTGACGGCCCGCCTGCACCGGGAACTGCTGGGTAGCTGACATCGCCCGCGGGGGCGAAACTCCGTTGATCCAGCGACTTGCACGGCCCCGGGTGGACAGGCCAGGGTGGAATGTCGAACTTCCGTACCCAACCGGGGCCGTGTGCTTCCCTCCCTGGAGTCGATGCCTACCCTCCGCTCCTGGACACCCAGGGGTGGAGGGTCGGGCATGGGACAGCGGCATCGCTGGATGGGGCTGGGGGTGGTGTTGGCGCTCCTGGTGACGGGCGCCACGGGGTGCAAGGACGCGGGTCCTGCTCCAGGCACGCCGCCCCCTGGTGATCGCCACGACGAGCCGCCCCTCAACACCGACGACGGCGGCGTGACGTCTTCCGCGGACGGCGGCGTCATCGTGCCCGAGTACGACGCGGGCATCCCGGACGACGAGCCGGACGCGGGCACCCTGCCGGATGGAGGCTCCACGCTGCCTTCGCGCGACGCGGACGCGGTGCACCAGGAGAACCAGAAGAAGGGCACCTCCAACTGGCGCATCACCAAGAACGCCAACCAGCGCGAAATCGAGGGCTATCCCCTCCAGGCCACCGTGACGCAGGGCGAGTCGCTGCGCGTGGCGGTGTCGCTGTCCGAGGCGAAGAGCTTCACGTGGTTCGTCTACCGCCTGGGCTACTACGGTGGCGTGGGCGCGCGCGAGCTGGCGCGAGGTGGCCCCGTGAAGGGCACGCGCCAGGCGGAGTGCCCGGCGGATCCGACGACGGGCGTCATCGCGTGCGCGTGGTCTCCCACGCTGGACATCCCCGTCCAGAAGGACTGGGTGCGCGGCGTGTACGTGGTGAAGCTCGTGCGCGAGGACCAACCCTCGCGCTACGTGCCCTTCTTCGTGCGGGACGCCAACCCGCGCTCCGAGGTGGCCGTGCTCATCCCCACCGCCAACTGGGCGGCCTACAACACCTGGGGCGGCACCAGCCTCTATGACGACCAGAAGGGGGTGATGAAGGCGCACGGCGTCGCCCGCGCCTTCCAGTCCTCGTACGACCGGCCCTACTACCGGGGCCAGGGCTCCGGGCACCTGATGCTGGACGACCTGAGCCTCGTGATGTGGCTGGAGTCGCAGGACCTGGATGTGGGCTACTTCACCGACGAGGACCTGGACTCGAGCTACGACTTCCTGCGCGGCGCGAAGGTGTTCGTGATGTCCGGGCACGACGAGTACTGGTCCTCGAAGCAGCGGGATTACGCGGACCGCGCGCTGGCGGATGGCCGGTCCCTGCTGAACCTGGGCGCGAACAACGCGTACTGGCAGGTGCGCTTCGAGCCCTCGGCGGACGGTCGCGAGCGCCGCATCGTCACCTGCTACAAGGGCCACGCGGAGGATCCGTACAAGGACCAGCGCAGGACGGTGAAGTTCCGCGACCTGCCCGCGCCCCGTCCGGAGAACGCGCTGCTGGGCGTGCAGTTCGCGGCGCGCTGGCACCAGTGGCCCTTCCCGACGGTCATCACCGCGCCGGACCACTGGGCCTTCGCGGGCACGGGGCTCAAGGCGGGCGACACGCTGTGGATGGCCAACGGCTACGAAGTGGATCAACTGGTGGACAACGGCCGTCAGCCGGCCGGCGTGGAAGTGCTCGCCGAGTCCCCCTCGCTGTCGCTCCAGGGCGGCTTCGGCTTCGCGCACATGGTGGTGCGCAAGCAGGGCGACGCGTACGTGTTCTCCTCGGGCGGCATCGACTTCGTGCAGAAGCTGGCCGGGGTGGGGGACCGCGTGGCGGATCCGCGCGCGGGCCGCATCGTGGCCAACGTGCTCTACAAGGCGCTGGGCCGGAAGGTGCCGGACGACCTGGTGAAGTTCCAGCCGCCCGCGGCGCCCCAGGCCGTGGGCCCGTTCGCGCAGGCCGTGCACACGGTGGCGGGCGAGCCCGGCAAGCGCTGCCACTCGGACGGCAAGGTGGCGTCCAACGAGCTGGGCGCGCCGCTCGCGGTCGCGGTGCTGCCGGACGGCGGGTGGGCGGTGGCGGACTCGCTGGGCAACAGCGTCAAGCGCGTGTCGGCGGACGGGAAGATCCGCACGGTGCTCACCGGCCTCTTCGGCCCCATGGGCATCGCCGCGGACGCGCAGGGCAACATCTACGTGTCGGACACGGAGAACGCGCTCATCCGCCGCATCCCCGTGGAGGGCAAGGCGGAGGTGTTCGCGGGCACCGGGCCCGGCTATCAGGATGGCCTCGCGCTGGCGTCGGCCTTCAACCAACCCGCGGGCCTGTCCTTCACGCCGGATGGGACGGGGCTGCTCGTCGCGGACCTGAACAACGGCGTCATCCGCCGCATCGACATGGTGCTGCCGGGCAACCCGGTGACGACGCTGCAGGGGGATTGGATCTACCGGCCCTCCGCGGCGGTGCAGACGGCGGACGGCACGACGTACGTGGTGGAGAGCGGCATGGCGCGGGTGCTGCGCGTGCGCAACGGCGTCACCTCCGTGGTGGCGGGCTCGACGCCCGGCTTCCGCGACGGAGACCCGTCGGACGGGCAGCTCCTGCCGTACCTGGGGCTGGCGCTCCTGCCGGACGGCTCGCTCGCGGTCTCCGACCCCGGCAACTACCGCGTGCGCCGCCTCGTGTTCAACGCGGCGGGAGAGCCGCAGAAGCTGACCACGCTCGCGGGCAGTGGCCGCTACGGCCACGCGGATGGTTCGGGCAAGGAGGCCCAGCTGGTGCTGCCGGCGGGGCTCGCGGTGGGCCCGGACGGCACCCTGTACGTGGCGGACGCGGGCAACTCGCTGGTGCGCGCCATCACGCCTTGAGAGGGCGGACGCAGCGCTGATCAGCGCCCGGGGTTGCGCATGCCACCCATGGGGGGAGGCGCGTCCATCTCCTGCCGCGTGCGCCGCCGGTCCGGGGTGTCGCGCGGCAGCTCCACGAAGCTGCACATCTCGCACAGCCGGCTGTAGATGCGCTCACCCACGCGCTCGCGCAGCAGCTCCGCGTCCTTCATCGCCGTGCGCGCGTCGTCGGTGGCAGGGAGATCTCCACGTACCGCGAGCGCACGCCCATCTCCAGCACCAGGTGTCCGAGCGTCGCCGCCAGCAGGTGCGTCTTGCCCGTGCCCACCGGGCCGCTGAGCACGTAGCCCTTGTTCTTCGCCGTATCGCCCTTCACGTACTGGTGGGCGAAGTGCATCGCCACGCCCCGGCCCCGGTCCTGGGCTTCGTTGAAGGCGCGGTAGTTGTCGAACGACGCGTGCGCCATCACCCCCGGCATCTGCACGTCGTTGAAGAGCGCCACCCGCTTGCGCCGCAGCGTGCACATGCACGGCTGGAGCACTTCGTAGGTGCGCGCGCCCACCTTCTTGCTGAAGGTGCCTTCCTTCTCCACCAGGATGTGCCCGCGTCCCCCACATACCGGGCACGCCTCCGAGCACGGACATACCCGCGCCGACGCGAGATCCCCGCGCCGCTCGATGAGGTACGTCCGCCCTCCGCACTCCCCGCACGCCTCGCCGTTCGCCTTGGCCGCC
The DNA here is from genome assembly GCA_004173515.1 of Myxococcaceae bacterium. Classification (GTDB taxonomy): domain Bacteria; phylum Myxococcota; class Myxococcia; order Myxococcales; family Myxococcaceae; genus Corallococcus. Next base: position 5,639 of record SECN01000316.1, read on the forward strand.
ATCAGGGACCAGCCATAACACCGTCGGCCGTGGCCGTCAGTACGCTGATGGTCCGTTCAGGCGTGCGAAGGTGACCCAACCCTTCACGTCTCCTTCATGTCCAGCCGCCGGCGCACCGCCGCCTGCAGCCGGAACCTGCGCGACACCCGTCGCGCCCGGGCCGTCATGAGCTGCTGCTCGCCCGTCCGGGCCTCGCGCCACACCGTGCGCCGCTCCGGGAAGGGCAGGGCGCGCAGCAGCACCAGCAGCGCCCAGGCCTCCTGCTGATCCATCGCCGAGGGCTCCCGGGGCACGAACGCGAGCACCGTGTCCAGCAGCCGGTGCACCCGGGGCGCCAGGGCGGCTTCGCGCTCCGTCAGGGCGCGCAGCGCCGTGCACAGCCGCGCATGGCGCACCTCTTCCCAGGAGCGGGCCGGCTTCTTCTTCACCTCTGGCGCGGCCTCCTCGCCCTGGCCCGCGGACAGGTCGCGGTACTTGCGGATCTCCGTCTCCACCTGGCGCCGGCACGCGCGCAGCGACCGCAGCACCGGCTCCCCGGGCCGCGCATCCCACAGCGCCTTTTCCGCTGATCGCGAGATGCCCCGCGCGACGACCTCGAAGGGCACCCCCTCCTGCGCCCACGCCGTGACGAGTTGGGTATCCAACGCGGACAGCATCAACCCCGAGCCACGCACCGCGAGGTAGTAGTCCTGCACCAGCTCTTCAAAGCTGGCACTCTCCGGCAGAAGGCTCATGATCCGCGAACGGCTCCAGGCAGGGCGGCCAGTCTTGCGACCGTCCGCTTCCCATACTCCCTGGATCCCTCATCGCAACCTTCCGGCCCCTGTTCAACACCTGTCTGGCCGCCCTCCGAGCACAACGAAATTGAAGTTTTCTCGCCTGCTATCCAACGGACCAGACGTCCGTCCGTCCAAGTTGACCCGCCTTGCGGAAACCGCGCATAGTACGGGTCCCCTCATGGAAATTCCCGAAGATTCCCGGACACTTGCCAAGCAGACACTTGCCAAGCAGGCAGGCCATCGGGAACGCCGGTCCCTCGCTCCTAGGAAGACCATGCGCCGCTCGTTACTCGTTTGCCTCGTTCTCCTGACTTCCATGGCTTCGGCCCAGGAGAAGAAAGCACTGCGCGACGCTGACCTGGGCAAGAAGTCCACGACCACCGTGGACAAGTCCCTCGCTGGCGACATCACGCGCCCGAAGGAAGCCCAGCAGGCCGCTCCCACGCTGCAATATGATCAGTTCCGGTTGGGCGTTGAGGTGCAGGTCGCCTCCAAGCGCCGCGAACAGATCGAATCGCTGCGCAAGATCATCTCCCTGTCTCCTGATCAGAAGGAGGCCCCCAGCCTGTTGTTCCGCCTGGGCGAGCTCTACTGGGAGGAATCGAAGTTCTTCTTCTTCGAAGCCAACCGGAAGGACGACGAGCTCATCGTCGCCATGAACCGCAACGACGCCGCGGGCCAGCAGAAGGCCAAGGCGGAGAAGGCGGAGTTGATGGCGAAGGTGAAGGAGAACGGCAAGTACGCCGTCGAGCAGTACACGAAGATCGTCCAGGAGTTCCCGAAGTTCGAGCGCACGGACGAAGTGCTCTTCTTCCTCGGCCAGTACCTGATGGAGGACGGCCAGGACAAGAAGGCGCTCGTCGCGTTCAAGCGCCTCATCGAGAAGCACCCCACGTCCAAGTACATCCCGGACGCGTACTTCGCCTTCGGCGAGTACTACTTCAACAACTCCAAGGGAAAGCGCCCGGAGCTGGAGAAGGCGCTCGTCGCCTACAAGAAGGCCGCCGAGTTCCCGGAGAACCAAGTCTACGCCTTCGCCCTCTACAAGCAGGGCTGGTGCTACTTCAACATGGGCGAGTACGAGTCCGCCAAGGACAAGTACAAGACCGTGGTGCTCTACGGCGAGCTGGCGGGTGCCGCCGCGGTGGAGAAGGACGGCAAGGCCAAGGCCAAGGGGTCGCTGGTGCGTGAAGCGCGCGCGGACTACGTGCGCTCCTTCGCCCGCGAGGGTGACGTGACGCAGGCCCGCGCGGACTTCGGCAAGGTCGCCACCAATCCGGAAGACCGCTTCGCCATGATGAAGCAGCTGGCGAACCTGTACTACGGCGACGGCAAGGACCGCGAAGCGGCCATCACGTACAACGCGCTGATCAAGGAGAAGCCGCTGTCGCCGGAGTCGCCCGGCTTCCAGGGCAAGATCGTCGACTGCATCCTTCGCATGGGCAACAAGGAGCGCACCGTGGCCCAGGTGCGCCGGCTCGTGAAGATCATGAAGGACGTGGAGTCCTCCGGCGTCATCAAGGACGACAAGGACAAGAAGGCGCTCGCGGAGGCGAAGGAGCTGTCCGAGCGCACGCTCTCCAACCTCGCCGTCACCTGGCACAACGAGGGCAAGAAGACGCGCAACGAGGAGACCTTCAAGTACGCGGACGCCGTGTACAGCGACTACCTCACGCTCTTCCCGGAGAACCCCAAGGCGTACGACCTGCGCTTCTTCTGGGCGGAGCTCCTCAACGACAACCTGCAGAACTTCGACAAGGCCGCCGCCAACTACACTCCCCACGCTGAAGAAGTCGCTGCTCGACGCGTGCGAGCGCTACCTCAAGTACGTCCCCAAGGGCGACAAGCGCGTGGAGATCGCCTTCAAGGCGGCGAACATCTACTACCGCCACAACCACTTCGACGAAGCGGTGCTGCGCTTCAGCGAGATCGCGCTCGGCTACCCCGAGTACAAGTTCGAGGACGGCCAGCGCGCGGGTGAGATCGCCGCCAACCTCATCCTGGACTCGTACAACCTGCTGCAGGACTTCGCGAAGGTGAACGAGTGGGCGCGCCGCTTCTACTCGAACGACAAGCTCGCGGTGGGCAAGTTCCGCGACGACCTGGCGAAGCTCATCGAACAGTCGTCGTTCAAGCTCGTCAGCCAGCTGGAGGAGAAGAAGGAGTTCTCCAAGGCGGCCGAGGCGTACCTGAACTTCGTGCACGACTTCCCGCAGACGGAGATCGCGGACCTGGCGCTCTACAACGCGTCCGTCGACTATTACAAGGCGAAGAGCCTGGACAAGGCCATCGAGGTCCGCAAGCGCCTGTTCGCGGAGTACCCCGCCCCGGCCGCGAAGGCCAAGGCGAAGGCCAAGGCCCGGGCGAAGCAGGCCTCCAACGACGACGGCCCCGCGAAGCCCGCGGTGGTGCAGAAGTGGGACGAGTCCAAGGCGCAGATCGCCCTGTTCAACGCGTCCACCTACCGCGAGGTCCTGGGCCAGCTGAAGGCCGCGCTCAAGAACCGCGAGCACTACCTGGAGCTGTGGCCCAAGTCGAAGGACGCCGAGGGCGTGTTCCTCTCCATCGTGGACCTCCACGTGAAGCAGGGGGCATACATGAAGGCCATCAAGCTGTTGGAGGAGTACGAGCGCGACAACATGCGCTCGTCCAGCAAGTTCCTCAACGCCGAGGGCCGCATCGTCGCCATCTACGAGAAGATGAAGAAGCCGCGCGACGTGTCGCGCATGAACAAGCGCATCTTCGACTACTTCGATCAGCTGGGCCGCAACCAGAAGGCCTCGCTGGAGAAGCCCGCCCTGGCCGCCGCCGCGCAGGCGAACCTGCTCGCCATCGAGCCGGACTGGGTGGAGTACCGGCGCCTGAAGCTGTACTGGGGCGTGCCCGCGTCGCCGGAGCGCTTCAAGGGCTCGCTGGCCGACAAGGGCCGCGCGCTGGAGGTCGTCCAGAAGAAGTATGTGCAGACGGTGGCCCTGGGCGCCCCGGAGCCGGCCATCTGCGCACTGCAGCGCATTGGCCTGGCGTACGACCACATGGCGGAGGTCGTGGTGAACGCGCCCATGCCGCGCGGTCTGGACGAGGAGTCGCAGCAGGCCCTGCGCGACGAGTTCTCCAACCAGGCGCAGCCGCTCAAGGACAAGGCCACGGAGGCCTTCTCCGGCGCGGTCGCCAAGAGCCGCGAGCTGGGCGTGTTCAACGACTGCGCCGCGGCGAGCCTGAAGATCCTCCGCAGCACCTACGCTCCGGACAAGTATCCGGAGGTGCTGGAGGAGAAGGTGGCGCTGAAGAACAAGGAGTTCGTGCTCGCTGGCGACCTGCTCGCCGCCGTGCAGGACATCCCGCCCCCGACGGCGAAGCCCGAACAGGAGAAGCTGGCCAAGAGCGAGGCGCTCAACGAGGACCTGTCGACGCTGACCAACCAGCTGCGTCAGCAGACCGAGTCGGAGATCGCCAAGCCCGCCGCCTCCAAGGACGGCAGCGCGCCCAAGAAGACCGTTGATGATCAGGAGCCGGAGGACTTCCTCTAATGAACCGCACGCACCCGTTCCGTCCCGCCCTCCTGTTGGCCTCGCTGGCCCTCACCGCCGTCGGTTGCACGTCGTCCCAGCCGGCCGTGAAGCCGGTGGTGGAGAAGCCCGTCGCCGCGCCCACCGGCCCGGTGTCCATCTCCAACCGCGCCATGCTGCTGTTCGATGACGCGGTGAAGTCCTTCGACGCGCAGAAGAAGGCCAAGGCGTTCGACTACCCGTCGCTGGAGCGCAAGTTCAAGGCCGCCGCCGAGGCGGATCAGAACCTGGCGGAGGCCGAGTACAACCTGGGCGTCATCGCCGAGCGCATGGGCAAGCCCGACGAGGCGAAGGCCCGCTACCAGGCGGCGCTCACCAAGAAGCCGTCCCTGCGGCAGGCGTCGGACAACCTGGCCATCATGCGCCAGAACTCCGGCGACGTGGCCGGCGCCGTGACGCTCTACCAGGACGTGCTCACGCGCTACCCGGACGACGCCGGCTCGCGCGCCCGTCTGGCGGAGATCTACCGGCAGAACAACGACCACGACAAGGCGATGGAGCTGTCGCGCGCCGCGCTCATGCGCGACCCGGCGAACACCAACGCCCTGAAGGTGATGATCCGCAGCTACCTGGAGCGCAAGCAGCTGGCCATGGCGAAGCTCGTCGCGCTGCGCGCGGTGAAGCTGGATGGCGCGGACCCGGAGCTGCACCACGCCGTCGGCCTCATCCTCCAGAAGGAAGGGGACAACGAGGGCGCACGCGTGCAGTTCAAGAGCGCGCTGGAGGCCAAGGCGGACTACGTGCCGTCGCACGTGGCGCTGGCGCAGCTGGCGCTGGACGCGGAGGACTTCCCCGGCGCGGAGGAGCACCTGCGCCGCATCCTGCAAGCGGACGGCAAGAACGCCGCCGCGCACGTGGACCTGGGCATCGCGCTCAAGGGCCAGGGGCAGTACGACAAGGCCATGCAGGAGTACGACGAGGCGGAGAAGCTCAACCCGGAGCTGGGCGCCACGTACCTCAACCGCGGCATCATCCTGCACAAGGTGAAGGACGCCCCCGAGCGCGCGGTGGAGCTGTACCGCAAGTACGTCGCGCTGGCGGGCGGCGAGGTCGCGCTCAACGGCGAGGCCCCCGTCTTCGGCCTGATGCGCGAGGCGGAGAGCATCGTGCAGGCCAAGCGCGAGGCGAAGGCCACGGAGGAGCAGGCCAAGCAGATGGAGGCGCTCCAGGCCCAGCAGCAGGCCGCGATGAAGGCGGAGGAGGCCAAGCAGAAGGGCCAGCCCGCGCCCAACACCGCGACGCCCGTGTCCGGTGACGGCACCGCGCCCAAGGCCACCCCGGCCGCCGGCAACGGCAACCAGCCGGCCTCGGTCACCCCCGCGGGAGGCACTCCGGCAGCGCCTGCCCAGAAGAATGCAGCCCCGACGGACTCTGACGAGCCCACCGACGACCTGCTGTGATGTGGGAGAAGCCCGCCAGTGGCTTCACGCTGGCGGTGCGACTCCGGATGATGCGAACCTTGTGAGCCCCCGGCTTTTCGCGGGGGTTGCCGTGCGGAACAAGCGGGCCCGGGAAGGGGCCCCTCGTGGAGGCAGGATGCGGAAGTGGCTGATGCTGTGCGTGACGCTGTCGGTGGCTCCGGCCTTCGCCCAGGACGAGGGCGGTGACAAGGGCGGCGGTGGTGGCGCCAAGATGCAGAAGACGTCCACGGTCGACTTCGAGGACGACACCATCGAAGGCGATCTCACGAAGCCGGATGGTGAGTACGTCGAGGCTCGCAAGTCCGTGAAGCACTCGAACCTCATCCGCATCCGCGAGGACTTCGAGGACAAGGTCATGCAGTCCGTGGGTGAGCTGTAATTCCCCACGAATCGCAGGCGGGAACCTTCCGCCAGTGCCGTTGTCCAACGAGATCGCAAGCGAACCGGGAGCCCCCTTCATGGCCGTACCCCTGACACTCAAGGTCTTCAAGGGCGACACGCTGGTCGCCACCAAGGACTACGAGCGCGACATCATCAAGATTGGTCGTCTGTCCTCCGCGCACCTGTGCCTGGAAGACGACAAGGTCAGCCGCATCCACTCCGTCATCGAAGTGGCCGGCGACGGCTCCATGTCCATCATCGACATGGGCAGCGTCGAAGGCACCTACGTCAACGGCAAGCGCGTCAACAAGGGGCAGGTCTCCTTCGGTGACGAGGTCCGCGTGGGCGGCACCACCATCCGCCTGGAGAAGCTCCGGAGGCCCCTTCGGACGAGGAGGAGGCGCCGCGCGTGCGCACCGTGCGCCGCTCCAAGTCCAACGGTCCGCAGGGCGTGTCGCTGCGCCTGCTCTGGGGCGACCAGCGCGTGGGCGAGTTCTTCGTGCCCCCGGGCCTGAAGAAGGGCTTCACGGTGGGCAGCGCCAAGGGCGTGGACTTCGTGATGGGCGACTCGAAGCTGGGCGGCCCGTCCTTCGAAGTGCTGCGCACCGACGGCCAGTCCTTCACCGTGCGCTTCGCGCGCAAGATGAAGGGCGAACTGACCCGCAAGGGCGAGACGCTCGACCTGGAAGCGGTGATGGAGGCGGGCAAGGCCAGCAGCGACGGTGACGCCTACGCGCTGACGCTGGAGGCCGACGACTTCTTCTGGGTGGACCTGGGCGGCCTCACGCTGGAGGCGCAGTTCCAGTCGGTGCCCAAGCGCGTCGTCGTCCCCCTGGGCGAGAACCTGGACTACACGGCGCTCAACATCTTCCTGGTGATGTTCTTCATCGCCACCGCGTTCGTCATCCACTCGATGAACAGCAGCGGGGAAGGGGATGAGTACGCGGACGAGCTCGCGGGCAACGACGCGCGCATCGCGAAGCTCATCATCAAGGCGCCGGAGACGCAGAAGAACAAGTTCCTGGAGAAGCTGAACCAGCAGAAGGAGAAGAAGTCGGGCGAGATGGCCCAGAAGGCCCGCGCGGACGAAGGCCAGATGGGCAAGAAGAACGAGCCCAAGACCGCCAACCGCACCGCGCCCAAGGGCGACCCGAACAAGAAGGACGAGGCGCGCGCCCTCACCGCGAAGATCTTCGGCGGCGGCAAGGGCGGCATCTCCACCATCTTCGGCAAGGCGGGCCTGGGCGGCGAGCTCAAGAGCGCCATGGGCAACATGTTCGGCGCCAAGGCGGGCGACGCGGGCGGCTTTGGCGGCATGGGCCTGCGCGGCAGCGGCGGTGGTGGCGGCGGCACCGGTGACAGCATCGGCATCGGCGGCATCGGCACCAAGGGTCGTGGCGGCGGCAGCGGCAGCTACGGCACCGGCGTGGGCACGCTCGGCGGCAAGCAGAGCGTGGACGTGGGCATCACGTCCTCGGATCCGGAGGTCATGGGTTCGCTGGACAAGGAGCTCATCCGCCAGGTCATCCAGCGCAACCGCGGGCAGATCCGCTACTGCTACGAGAGCCTGCTCAACCGCTTCCCGAAGCTGGGCGGCAAGGTCTCCGTGAAGTTCATCATCAGCGCCACGGGCGCGGTGGCCACGTCCAACGTCGCGCAGTCCACGGCGGGCAACTCGGACCTGGAGACCTGCGTCGCGGGCCGTGTGCGCACCTGGAAGTTCCCGGAGCCCAAGGGTGGCGGCTCCGTGATCGTGACGTACCCGTTCATCTTCAAGCAGGCCGGCGACTAGCCTAGACTCGACTCCATTCGTGTGCCGCGCGGGCGGCCCTGGCGACAGGGCTGCCCGCTTCTTCACTTCCTCCTCCCGTTCCCCGCGGGAGTCCTGCCCCCCCAGGCTGCCTTCCATGCAGAAAGTCCTTGCTCCTCTCGCCCTGTGCGCCGCCTTCCTCCTTCCCGGGGTGTCGGCCGCCCAGGAGACTCCCAGCGCCGGTTCCGCCGCCGGGGACCGGCCCGCGGTGACCTTCGAAGAGGTCGAGCGCGGTGTGTACTTCGCGGTGTATGGCGGCCCGTCGTGGATCGCCAACCCGCCCGCGTCGCAGGGCCCCCGCCCCTTCTCGTCCGGGCAGATGGCCCAGGTGGAGCTGGGCATCGACCTGGGGGAGCGCCTGTCGCTGGGCCTGTTCTTCATGGGCTCCGCGAACCGGGCCGGCTCCGACTACATCGGCTATTCGCAGGGCGCGGCCTCCGGTGACTTCACCATGCTGGTGCCGGGCGCCGTCCTGCGCGCCAGGCTGGTGGGCTTCGCCGACAGCCAGGAGGTCAAGCGCACGTGGATCTACGCGCGCGCCGGCGCGGGGTACGCGATGTTTTCTCCCAAGAAGCTCCTCCCGGATTCCGACATTCTTGTGTTTGCCGGGCCCGGAGTGGAGTACTACACGCGGCTGCGCCACTTCTCGGTGGGGCTGGAGGTCACGGGGAACTACCTCGCCTCCAAGGGCGCTTTCGGGTTCGCGGTCGCGCCCAACATTCGCTACGCGTTCTAGCGGGAGATTCACGTGGCTCAGGAGAATGGAAGCGGTGGATCGCGTCCGGGTGGACGGGGTCCTGACGGGGGCGCGCCGGGTCAGGGGCCTCGCCGTGACGGGCCGGGTGGTTTCGGCGGTCGTGGTGGTGGTCCTGGCGGCGGTGGCCGTGGTGATGGGCGCGGGCGGGGCGAAGGCCGTGGCCGCGACCGTGATGCGGGTCCGGTGGGTCCGGGCCAGCGCGTCATCGCCGAGCTGAGCGTGCTGGAGAAGGCGCTCTCCAAGAACGATTTTGGCGCGGAGAAGGGTCCGCTGGAGGCCATCGTCCGCTCGCTGCGGCCCATGAACCTCAAGTCGCTGGACGACCTGGACCTCAACACGCGCGGCCGGCTCATCACCACGATGCTGCGCGTGCAGCGGCAGCCCAAGCCGGCCCTGCCAGAAGCGGGCGCCGAGTCCGCGGCTCCGGAAGCGGCGGCGACGACGGAAGGCACCGAGTCCGCGGCTCCGGCCGAAGCGTCCTCGGAGGCTCCTGCCGCCGAAGGCGCGGCCGAGGGTTCCGCTGCCTCCGAGGCGGCTCCCGCGGCTCCGGCCGTGGATCCCGCGAAGGAGAAGCACGGGGCCTGGCTGGATGTGATGACGCTGGTGGGGCGCGTGTGGCGCGCCGCGGGTGACCGCGAGCGTTCGCAGGCGGCATTCACGCTGAGCGGTCGCGAGCCGACGCCGGAGCCCGAGGCTCCTGCCCGGAGCGAGGCCCCGCGCGAGCGTTCCGAGCGTCCGGAGCGGGGTGGTCCTGGCGAGCGCCGGGAGCGTTCCGAGCGTCCTCCCCGTGGGGACCGTCCGGAGCGTGGCGCCGCCGGCGCCGGCGAGCGTCGTGAGCGTCCGCCCCGGGCCGAGCGTCCGGAGCGTGGCGAGCGTCCGGCCCGCGGTGAGCGCCCCGAGCGCGCGCCGATGCCGGAGCTGACGGGTGACTGGAAGGAGCAGGCGACCCAACTGGAAGGCCTGGGCCGCACGCGCGACGCGGCGCGACTGCATGAGCGCAACAACGGCTTCGCGGACGCCACCCGCCTGTTCGAGGCGGGCGGGGACCTGAAGAGCGCGCTGCGCACGGCGCTGGCCGGGCAGGACAACGAAGCGGCCCGCCGCCTCGTGGGCACACTGCCTCCGGATCAGATCGGCCCCACGCTGGAGAAGGCCGGTGCGTACGAGCTCCTCATGGAGCACTACGTCGCCAAGGCCGACTTCGAGAACGTCGCCCGCCTCTACGAGCGCGCGCGCCAGTTCGACCAGGCGGCGCTCGCGTACGAGCGCGCCAACAAGCTGACCCTGGCGCGCAAGGCGTACGAGCGCGCGCGGGATCTGCCGAGCGCCAACCGCATCCGGAACCTGGAAGTGAAGGCCCTGGTGGAGCGTGGCGACCGTCTGGGCGCCGCGACCCTGCTGGTCGCCGTGGGCCAGCGGCGTGAAGCGGTGGAGGTGCTGAGCCCCCTGCCTCCGCCCAAGGCGTTCCATTTCATGCAGCGGCTCACCCTCGAGGACGAGGCCAAGGAGCTGGCGCAGCGTGAGCTGGCGCGCGCCGAACAGGAGCAGAAGCCCGCCGGCCGTGCCCGGTGGCTGGAGCTGCTGGGCGACACGGCCGCCGCGGCGGAGACGTGGACGCAGGCGGGCCGCAAGGACAAGGCGCTGCCCCTGTACGAGAAGCTGGGCGACCTGCCTCGCGCCGCGCAGCTCGCCGAGGAGCTGCAGCAGAAGGACAAGGCCGTCGCGCTGTACACGCAGCTCAACGACAGCGCGGGCCTGGAGCGGGCGAAGGCCCTGCCCGACGCCCCGGCCACGCCCCCCGCGGCGGACAAGTCGGACGCCGGTGACGACGCGGATGGCGCGGCGGCATCGACGGAAAATGCTTCCTCGGCTGGCGAGCAAGAAAGCCAATAAATCCCATCGGTTGACGGGTTTTGCGCGATTGCCCGGGGGCGCCCGCGGCCGGTACACTCCGGCCGCTGGCGCCCTCGTTTCATTCACCCCCCTGGCCCCCGAGCATCATGGAACTGCCTTCCACCCCTGCGCGTCCCACGCTGCGTGTGACCGATGACCGCTCCTTCGTCGAGACCGAAGCGGCCCTGGAGAAATCAGGCCGGGTCGAGGAGCTGATCCGCCTGTACGAGGGGCGCTCGAGGGACGTGCCCACGGAAGAGGCGGCGCGACTGTTGTGCCGCGCGGCGGAGCTCGCGCACGAGCGGCAGCGCAATGCCGTGCGCGCGGAGGATCTGCTCAAGCGCGCGCTGCTGGTGGCGAAGGATCCGATGCCGGCGCTGCGCGGTCTCAAGCGGCTGCATGAGATCCGCCAGGATTCGACGTCGTTGGTGGACGTGCTGGAGCGGTTGGGCGCCGCGACCCAGGGCGATGAGAGCGCGGGCCATTACCTGAAGGCCGCGGACCTGTACGAGCAGAAGCTCTTCCGGCGCGATCGCGCGGTGCTGTGCCTGCAGCGCGCTGCGCGGGTGAAGCCGGACCGTGCGACGTTCCGGCGCGTGCGGCAGTTGCTGCTCAGCGAGGAGCGCTTCCAGCCGGCCTTCGAGGCGCTGCAGCGGGAGCGCGCGGCGCTGGGCGACGCGGGCATGGCGGAGGAGTACGCCGGGCTCGCGGAGCGGCTGGTGGATGATCCCACCGAGCACGGGCTGGCGCAGCAGGTGCTGGACGTGGCGCGGGAGTTGGATCCGCAGAACGCGCGCGCGGAGAAGGCCACCCGCGCGATGCAGCGCTTCGAGCAGGTGTGGCGCGACAAGGTGCGCATGCTGCGAGGCATGTCGCTGGAGGAGCGCGACCGCAAGAGCGCGGCGCGGCTGTCGCTGCTCGTGGCGAAGCTGTTCGCCTGGTACGAGCCGACCGCCACCGGCAAGGTGAAGGAGGCGTTGGACCGCTGCTTCCTGCTGTGGCCGGGCATGCCCGAGGCGCTCACGCTCATCGAGCGGATGGCGGCGCGAGCGGGAGACCATGGTCCGGCCATCGTGCAGTTGGAGACGATGGCGGGCGAGGCGCGCGACCGCACGGCGCAGGTGGACCTGTGGCTGCGCGTGGGCACGCTCAAGCTGGGGCGGATGAACGACGCGGCCGGAGCGCTGGTCGCCTTCGAGAAGGCCGTGGCGGCGGATGCGTCGCGCGCGGACGCGGCCAGCCTCGCCGCGGAGCTGATGCTGGGCCAGGAGCGCTACCTGGAAGCGGTGGCCACGCTGGAGCGCTACCTGGGCACGGTGAAGGACCGCGCGCAGCAGGCGAGCCTGCGGCTGAGGCTGGCGGACCTGTGCATGCAGCAGTTGAAGGACTCGGACGCGGCGCGCGAGCACCTGGAAGCGGCGCTCAAGCTGGAGCCCACCAACGCGCTCGCGGCCTTCCAGCTTTCGCGCCTGCTGGCGGAAGACGAGAAGCTGGACGAAGTGCTGCCGCTCCTGGAGCTGGCCATGCTCGCGCCGCGTCCGCGCGCCGAGCGCGTGGCGTTCTGCGAAGCGCTGGCGTTGATGTTCGAGGAGCAGGAGAACGAGCGCGGCGCCTTCGAGGTGCTGGCGCGCGCGCTGGAGCTGGAGCCGGGACGGCCGCTCCTGCTCAACACCCGCGTGGCGCGAGGTGCTCTCGCGCGTGCCGGGGGATTCGGCGGCGAGCGAGGCCGTGAAGTCGCTGCAGGCGGTCGCGGCGCTGGCGGATGATCCGAAGACGCGGCTGGAGACGGACATCGCGCGGCGCGAGGCTGCGGGCGCGCCCCCGGAGGAGCTGGAAGCGCTGGTGCGTCAGTGGGTGCAGCTTGCGCCCGAGGATGCCCAGGCGGTGCAGCGGCTGCAGGCCCTGTGCGTGGCGCTGTCGAAGTTCGAGGAGGCCGCATCGCTGGCGGGCAAGCTCGCGACGCTGGCCGAGTCGCAGCTCGAGCGCAACGAGTGGACCGCGCGGCAGGCGAAGCTGTACGCGGAGCGGCTGAACCGCCAGGAGGACGCGGCGGACCTGTTCCTGGCGCTGCTCACGGAGAACGTCTCCACCGGCGTGGTGGTGGGCGGCCTGGAGCGGCTGGCGGCTGGCGGGGTGCGCACGGTCGCGCTGACCGAGGCGCTGGCGAACCACTACGGCCGCACGGGCGATCATCAGCGGCAGGTGGCGGCACTCCAGCAGCAGCTGGACTCCACGACGGACGCGGCGACGCGCAAGCGGTTGCTGACGGTGCTGGCGAGCATCCACGAGAAGCAGCTCGCGGACAGCCGGGCCGCCTTCGACACGCGGCTGCGCATGGTGCGCGAGGAGCCGAAGGACGAAGCGGGGCGCGCGGAGACGGCGCGGCTCGCGCGCGACCTGTCCGCCCACGCGGAGCTGGGCCGGGTGCTGCGCACGCTCGCCACGGAGGCCGAGGATCCGGCGCTGGCCGTGCAGTTGCTCTCCGAGGCGTCGGTGCTGGCGGAAGAGGGCGGGATGGCGGCGGAGGCCATCACCGCGCTGGAGGCCGCGCTGTCGCGCGCGCCCGAGGCGCCGCAGGTGCTCCAGCGCCTCGTCAGGTTGTACGGACGGGCGGGCCGCTCGGCGGACGCGGAGACGCTGCTGCGCAAGCGCATCCACGCCACGCGCGGGCCGGAACGTCTGGAGCTGTTGCTGCGCCTCGTGGAACTCAACGTGGAGCTGGGCCGTCCGCTGCAGGCCGCGGAGGCGCTCCAGTCCGCCATCACCCATGGCGCGGAGGAGGGCCGGCACCTGCCGCGCCTCGCCGAACTCTATGAGAAGGCGGGCATGGACCGCGAGCTGGGGGACACCCTGGCGCGGATGATCGGGCTCGCGGAGACGGCCGGCGACGCGGACCACGTGTCGCGGCTGAAGCTGCGTCGCGCGCAGTTGCTGCAGGGTTCGCAGGACGGCAGCGCGGAGGCGGTGCAGAGCTACGGGGACCTGCTGCGGCAGCGTCCGTCGGATCCGGACGCGCTCGCGGCGCTGGAGGCGATGCTGGCCTCGGGCCCGTCGCGCGAGGCGGCGGCGCGCGCGCTGATCCCCGCGTACGAGCGCACCAAGGAGCACCGCAAGCTGGTGGCGACGCTGGACGTGCTCGCCGAAGTGGCACGCGACGACGCGGGCCGCGTGCAGGCGCTGCGCTCCGCGGCCCAGGTGCACCTGGCGCACCTGCGGCAGCCGGAGCTGGCCTTCGCGTCGCTGGCCCGGGCGCTGCGCATGGCCCCGGCGGACGCGGGCCTGCGGGCCGCCGCGCGTCAGGCCGCGGAGGACGCGGACTCGCTCGACAGCTTCGCGGAGATCATCAGCGAGCTGACGGAAGAGGGCGACGTCGGCCCGGCCCGCGCGGCGCTGCTGCGCGAGCTGGCGGAAGTGCAGGAGAAGAAGCTCGACGACCGGCCCGGGGCGGTGAAGGCCCTGCGCGCGCTGCTGGTGCTGGAGCCGGGCAACCTCGACAGCCTGCGGGCGCTGCAGCGGTTGCACCGCGCGGGCGAGGAGTGGGCGGCGCTGGCGGAGGTGCTGGAGAAGCTGGCGGTGGCCACGCAGGAGCCCGCGGATCAGCTCGTGTGCCTGCGCGAGGCCGCGCTGCTGCACGAGACGAAGCTCACCGACAAGGAGAGCGCCGCCGCCGCCTGGCGCGCCATCGCGGAGCGCGACCCCGCGCAGCGCGAGGCCGCCACCGCGTTGGACCGGCTCTACACGGACCTCAACCGCTCCAAGGACCTGGCGTGGACGCTCGCGCTGCGGCGCAACCAGGAGGGGCAGAGCCCCCAGGGCCGCGAGGTGTCCTTCCGTCTGGCGGAGCTGCAGCGCACGGAGCTGGACGACTCGAACGCGGCGCTGGGGCTCTACAAGCGCATCCTGACCGAGGACCCCGGCCATCCGGGCGCGCGCGCCGCGCTGGAGGCCTGGGTGAAGGCGGCGGTGCCCATGAGCGGGGCGGCGCTGGAGGTGCTGGACAAGGTGCTCCTGCAGGTGGGTGACCATGCCCGCCGCGTGGCGCTGCGCGAGACGCGGATGGAGTCCGCGCTCACGGTGGAGAAGATCATCCTCGCGGGGGAGATCCGCCGCATCTACGAGCGCGACATGCAGCAGCCGTCGCTCGCGTTCATGGGAGATCTACGAGAGCGCCGCGGTGGACCTGGCCTCCGGCGATCCGGTGGCGCTGGACCTGCTGCGCCGCTCGGCGGAGCTGCGCGAGAGCCTGGATCAGCCCGAGGAGGCCACGCGCCTCTGGAAGAACCTGCTGTCGGATGCGCCGCAGGACCGTCAGGCGCTGGAGGCGCTGTCCCGGCTGTACGAGAAGGGCCAGAACGCCAAGAGCCTGTCGGAGGTCTACGCCCGTCAGGCGCAGCTCGCCACCGATCCGGAGACGCGGCTGGGCCTGCTGCTCAAGGCCGGCGAGGCCTACGCGAACTCCGGCGAGGACGCGAAGGCCATCGAGGTCCTCCGCTCGGCGCTGGCGCTGAGCAAGGTCCCGGAAGGACTGCTCGCGCTCGACAAGCTGTACGCCAAGACGCGCCGCTTCGTGGAGCAGGCGGACGTGTTGGATCAGCTCGCCGAACTCGCGTCCGACGAGCCGGGCCGCCGTGCGTACCTGCTGCGCCGCGCGCAGTTGCTGGAGAAGGAGGTCGGCCCCTCCGAGGCGCTGCCCGTGTACCGGCGGCTGCTGGAGCTGTCGCCGGGCGACGGCCAGGTGGTGGCGGGCCTGGAGCGCCTGCTCGCGCATGACGGGCCCCGGCTGGAAGCGGCGCGTCTGTTGGAGCCCGTGTACCGCGGCCTCAACGACACGCGGAAGCTGGTGGACGTGCTGGAGGTGCTCCTGCCCGGAGTGCCGCCGGAGAAGCGGCTGGAGCGTCTGCAGGAGATCGCCATCCTGCGCGAGGGTCTGGGCCAGACGTCGCTCGCCTTCGTCGCGCGCCTGCGTGCGTTCAACGAGCAGCCGGCGGAAGCCACCGTGCGCGACGAGCTGGAGCGGCTCGCGGCCGACTCGGGCTCTTTCGAGGAGGTGGCGGCGGCCTACGAGGATCAGCTGGAGCGCGACCCCGCGGAGCCCCTCGCGGGCGACCTGTGGCGGCGGCTCGCGGCCATCTACGACAACCGCCTGAAGCGCTACGACCTGGCGGTGCGCGCGTGGGAGCAGGTGAGCCGGCGCGACCCGTTGAACAAGACGGTGCTGGAGGCCATCGCGCGCGTGCATCGCCGCACGGCCGCGCACCGGGAGCTGGCGCTGGTCATGCGCCGGCAGGTGGCGGCGGAGGGCAATTCCGCCACGCAGGTGAACCTGCTCTTCGAGCTGGCGCACCTGGCCGAGGAGACGCTGGCGGACAAGTCGCTCGCGGCGCAGGCCTACCGCGAGGTGCTGGAGCGCCGGCCGGAGAACGCCAACGCGCTGAAGCTCCTGGGCCGCGTGCTCGCGGACATGGAGCGCTGGGCGGAGCTCGCGCAGCACGTCGAGCGTGAAATCCAGATGGCGGATGCGCGCGACGCGCAGGAAGAGGCGTCCGACCTGCGGGTGCGCCTGGGCCGTCTGAAGGTCTCCCGCCTGGATGATCCGCGCGGCGCCCTGGAGCTGTACCAGGCGGTCCTGGCGCGACGCGCGGGCCACCCGGGCGCGGTGGGCGCGCTGGAGGAGCTGGCGCGGTCGGAGAGCCCGCTTCGAGGCGCGGCGGCCAGTGCGCTGGAGCCCGTCTTCGCTTCGGTGGGCAACCACCTGAAGCAGGTGGAGATGCTGGAGTCGCGCGCCTCCGCGGAGGCCGTGCCGCAGGAGCGGGCCGCGCTCTTGCGCCGCATCTCGGAGATCTACGCCACCGCGCTGGAGAACGCGGAGATGGCGTTCCTGTCGGCCACGCGCGCGTTGCGTGAGCTGCCGGAGGATCCGCGCTCGCTGGAGCTGTGCGTCTCGCTGGTGGACAAGGCGGAGGCGCCCGAGGAGCTGTGCGCGGTGCTGGTGGAGGTCGCGCCCAAGGCGGGCGACGCCGCCCGGGCGGAGCTGTACCGCGCGCTTGCGAGGCTCCAGGTGGACCTGGGCGAGCCGGCCGAAGCGCTGGCATCGTGGAAGCGGGTGCTGGAACTCAAGCCCACGGACAACGAAGCGCTGGATGGCACCGCGCGGCTGGTGGCGTCGCAGGGCCGTCCTTCGGAGCTGCTGGAAGTGCTGCGGCGTCAGCTCGCGCTGTCGGAGGATCCGGCGCGTCGCGCCACGGTGCTCTTCCAGATTGGCGCGTTGCAGGAGGAGCAGCTCAAGGACACGTTGGGCGCGCTGGCCACGTTCCGGCGCCTGCTGGAGCTCAAGCCGGATGACGCCGCCGCGCTCGCGCGGATGGAAGGGCTCTGCGAGAAGCAGGAGCGTTGGCCGGAGCTCGCGGACGTCCTCGCGCGGCGCATCGCGCTGATGCCGACGGAGGAGGGACTGGAGCTGAAGTTCCGCCTCGCGACGGTGCGCGAGTCCAAGCTGCTCGACAAGGTGGGCGCGCTGGCGCTGTACGGCGAAGTGCTGTCGGTGCAGCCCAACCACCCGGGCGCGGTGGGCCGCATGGAAGCGCTGGTGGCGCGCGAGCCCCAGAACCTGCTGGCGGTGGAGACCTTGCTGCGCGCCTTCCGCGCGAGCGGCGACGTCACGCGACTGGCGCAGTTGATTGAAACGCGCGTGGGCGTGTCCCCGGACGCGGTCGAGCGCAAGCAGCTGCTCGGCGACCTGGCCACCCTGCGCGAGACGCAGGGCGAGAGCGAGCTGGCCTTCCTCGCGCTCTACCGTGGCTTCAAGGAGGATCCGAACGACGGCGAGGTCCGCCGCCGGCTGGAGAACGCCACCGACGTCGCGGGCAGCTACGACGAACTCGTGGTGCTCTACGAAGAGGCCCTGCCGCGCATCGCCGAGGCCGCCGACGCGGCCCAGGTGTGCCTCAAGCTGGGGCAGGTCCTGGAGACGCGCCTGCGCGACCCGGACCGCGCGGTGTCCTACTTCGAGCGTGCGCGCACGTTGCACGCCTCGGTGCAGGAGCGCTCGCTCGTCGCGTTGGATCGCCTCTACCTGCACCTGGAGGCGTGGCCGGAGCTGGCCGGCGTGCTGGAAGCGCTGGCGACCGGCGCGACCACCCCGGCGGACAAGCTGGGCTTCCTCTTCCGTCTGGGGCAGCTCTACCAGGAGCGGCTGGACAGCCCGGATCGCGCGGCGAGCGCCTACGAGGCCATCCTCGCGCTGGAGCCTGGGCACCTCGCCTCGGCGCGATTGCTGGAAGGCATCTACGAGGGCGCGGGTGCGTCCGAGAAGCTCTACGGCATCCTGAAGCTGCAGGCGGACAAGGTCGTCGGCAGCGAGCGAGACCGCGTGCTCGGCAAGATGGCGCAGGTGTCGGCCGAGGGCCTGTCGGACCTGGGCCGCTCCATCGAGCTGTACCGCGAGCTGCTGGCGAAGAACCCGCGCAACGAGCAGGTCTTCTCCGCGCTGGAGTCGCTGTACGAGCGCGCCAACCGTCCGCAGGACCTGCGCGAGCTGCTCGAAAGCCGTCTGGCCATCACGTTGGATCCGCGCGAGGTGGTGCGCCTCAACGAACGCCTGGGCCGCGTGGTGTACCGTCTGCTCAAGCAGCCGGAAGCGGCGGTGCCGTACTTCAAGGCGGCGTTGGATCGCGACGCGCGTCACCGGGGCGTGCTGGACACGCTGCGCGAGCTGTACGACGAGACAGGGCAGCGCGAGGAGCTGGTGGGCGTGCTGCGCCGCCTGGTCCCGCTGCAGGAGAACAGCGAGGGCGTGAAGGCGCTGCGCCTGCGCCTGGCCGAAGTGCTCGCGGGCATGGGTCGGCGCGAGGAGTCGCTGGACGCGGCCCGCCGCGCGCTGGAGGTCGAGCCGCACGTCGTCGCCGACCTGGAGCGCGTGTACGCGCTGTCCGTGTCGCTGCGCGCGTGGAACGACGCGGTGCGCGCCCTGGAACTCAAGGTCCAGGTGCACCTGCAGACCGAGGAGCGCGACCCGGCCATCGCCGCGTACTTCACGGTCGCGGAGCTGTGGGAAGGGCAGGGCGGCAAGCCCGAACTCTCCGCCGGCGCGCTGGAGAAGGTGCTGGAGCTGGACCCGGCCAACCGCACGGCCTACGAGCGCGTGTGCACGCTGTACCGCACGCACAACGACTGGCGTGCGTACGCGACGGTGATGGACCGCTACATGCCCCACCTCGTCACCGACGAGGAAAAGCTGGCGGCCCTGCGGGAGATCGCCCGCGTGCAGGAAGAGCGCCTGGGCCAGAAGGACGTGGCCTTCCTGGCGCTGTGCCGCGCGCTGCAACTGGACGCGACGGAGGACGGCCTGCGCGAGGAAGTGGAGCGCCTCGCGGACGAGACGGGCAGCCACGAGGAGCTGGCGGCCGTCTATGAGGAGGTCGCGGACGAGCTGCCCCGGGGCCCGCTCGCGGAGCGGCTGTACGCCACGCTGGCGCGCATCCACGACACGCGCCTGGATGATCCGCAGGCCGCCGAAGCGGCGTTCCGGAAGATCCTCGAGTTCGATCCGACCAACGCCACCGCGCTGGATGGGCTGGCGGCGGTGTTCCAGCGGCGCGGCCGGGACCGCGAGTACGTCGTCGCGCTGGAGCAGAAGCTGGAGGCGGCGGGCTCCATCGAGGCGCGCAAGGGCATCCTCAAGGAGATCGCCCGCGTCTGGGATGAGACGCTGGAGGACCCCATCGAGGCGGCCAGCGCCCTGTTGCGCGCGCTGGAGCTGGAGCCGGATCAGGAGACGCTCGGCGTCCTCACGAAGCTCTACCGTCGGGGTGGCGCCCACCGCGACGTGGCCACCACGCTGCTGCGCGCGCGCGACCTCGCGTCGTCCGCGGAAGAGCGTGCGCGCATCCAGGTGGAGGTGGCGACCGTCTACGAGCGCGACCTCAAGGACGACGAGTCCGCGGTGTCCGCGTTCCGGATGGCGTTGGAGTTCGATCCCGTCAACCGCGAGGCGCTCGAAGCGCTGGAGCGGCTGCACATCCGGTTGGATCAACCGGCGGATCTGCTTGCCATCTACGAGCGGATGTTGGAGCTGAGCCAGGACTACCGCGAGAAGGTCCGCGTCCTGTTCCGCAGCGCGACCATCTGGGAGGACACGTACCAGAACCCGGCGAACGCCGACGCGTGCGTGGAAGGCGTGCTCTCCATCGACCCGCAGAACGTGCCGGCCATCAAATCCCTCATCCGGCTGCGCCGCGCGCAGGCCCGGTGGGAGGACCTCATCTCCGCGTACGAGCGCCAGCTCGCGCTCGCCACCAGCCCGCAGGAGCAGGCGGAGCTGTATGTGGAGATCGGCAACGTCCAGTACCAGCAGCTCAAGGTGGTGGACCGCGCGGTGAACAGCTACCACGCGGCGCTCGCCACGGACCCCGAGTCCCGTCAGGCCCTGCACGCGCTGGGCAACCTCTACGAGCGCAGCGGCAACTGGCCCTTCGCGCTGGAGATGCTGCAGAAGGAAGCGCAGGTCGTGGGCAACGACCCGGTGGCGGTGGAGCTGTGGCACCGCCTGGGGAAGATCAACGAGGACATGCTGTCGGACATGTCCAGCGCCCGGACCGCGTACCAGCAGGCGCTCGCCATCGACCCGGGCCACCTGCCCACCATCCGCGCCCTCAAGGGCATCCAGGAGCAGGAGAAGGACTGGGGCGGCTACGAGCAGACGCTGCTGCAGGAAGCGCAGCAGACGGATGATCCGGCCGCCAAGGGCCGCGCCCTGCTGGACGTCGCGCGCTACCACGCGGAGACGCGCGAGGATCGCGAGACGGCCACCCACTACTGGGAAGAGGCCCTCAAGAACATCCCGGACAGCCTGGAGGCGGCGCGCCCGCTGGCGGACGTCTACATCGCACGCGAGGACTGGTCGTCCGCGGAGCGGATGCTCGACATCGTCACGCGCAAGATGGCGGAGAAGGCCATGGCGGAGAAGGACGCCGCCGTCGCCCAGGACCTCTGCCGTCAGTTGTACCGGCTGGGCTACGTGACGGAGAAGCTGGGCCGGCGCGACAAGGCGCTCAGCTCGTACGAGAAGGCCTACGGCCTGGACGCCACGTACCTGCCCGCGCTGGAGGGCTACGGAAATCTGCTGGTGCAGGCGAAGCGGTACGAGGACGCGCTCAAGGTCTTCCAGACCATCCTCATCCACCACCGCGAGGAGCTGACGGACCTGGAGGTGGTGGAGGTCTACTGGCAGCTGGGTGACGTGCACGCCGCGCTCGGCCAGGCGGACCGCGCGCAGAACCACTTCGAGAAGGCGCTCGCCATCGATCCGCAGCACGAGCCGACGCTGCGCGCGCTGGTGACGCTGATGGACAAGGCGGGCCGCTACGAGAAGTCCGCGGAGCTGCGCCAGGAGCTCGTCAACAGCCTGGAGGGCGAGGCGAAGGTCAAGGTGTACCTGGAGCTGGGTCGCATCGCGCGCGACGAGCTGCACGACCCGTACATGGCCATCGACGCGTTCAGCGGCGCCCTCAAGACGCAGCCGGAGGCGCCAGAGGTGATGGACGCGCTCTACCGCCTGCTGCGCGAGACGCGTCAGGGCCAGAAGGCCGCGGACGTGCTGGGCCGCATGCTGTCGCTGCCCGAACTCGCCTCCGAGCCGCACAAGGCCAAGCGCGTGTGGTTCGCGCTCGGGGAGATCCGCCGCGACGAGCTGAAGGACGTGGAGGGCGCGACGCAAGCCTTCAACGCCGCGCTCGACCTGGATCACCGCTTCGTGGAGGCCTTCAGCGCGCTGGAGGCGCTGCTGGGAGGCGCGCGCCAGTGGAAGGTGCTGGAGGAGAACTACACGCGCATGCTCTCGCGTCTGCCCAAGACGCCGGACACGCACCCGGCGCGCATGACGCTGTGGCGCGCGTTGGGAGACCTGTACCTCCAGGTGCTCAAGCACCCGGAAGGCGCGTTGGCCGCCTACGGCGTCGCGGCGAAGGGCCTGCCGGACGACGCGGCCCTCCAGGAGACGTTCGCGGAGGTCGCCGGTCAGATGCCGGGCCGCGAGGAAGAAGCCATCGTGGCGCTGCGCCGCGCGCTGCCGAACACGGAGAACCCGCGCAAGGTGGTGGGCCATCTGGTGCGGCTGTCCGCGGTGCGCAAGGACTACGACGCCGCGTGGCTCGCGGCGCAGGCCGTGTCGGGACTCCTGGGCGAGGCAGGGGAGGACGAGCAGGAGATCCTCACCAAGCTGGGGCCCTACGCGAAGAAGAAGGAACTGGCGCAGCGTCCGCTGACGGACCGGCTGTGGCAGACGGCGCTCTTCCACCCGAAGGTGCGCGGGCCGCTGTCGGAGCTGTTGGGACTGCTCTTCGAGAAGGCGGGACACCTGTACGCGGTGCCCTTCCCGCAGTACCAGCTCGTCCCGAAGCGCCACCGCATCGACGTGGCGACGGCGCAGGAGTACCACGTCAACCACTACCGCTACGTCGCGCGGCTCTTCAACATGGAGGCGGTGGAGCTGTACTCGCCCTTCCTCGTGGCCACGCGCGAGCGGCTGGCGAAGCGCTCCAACGAACCGGCCCCCGAGCCGCTGGTGAACGTGGATCTGCTCCAGACGCATCCCGCGTGCGTGCGTGTGGGCGGCAAGTACTTCGCGGAGCAGGGTCAGAAGGAGGTGTACTACCTCCTGGGCAGGACGCTGGCCCTGGCCCGTCCGGAGCTGGCGTTCAGCCAGCGCGTGGCGCCCGAGCGGCTGGAGGCGGTGGTGCAGGCCGCGCTCAGCCTGGTGGTGGGCAACGTGCGCTTCACGGTGGATCCTCGGCTGGTGGACGTGGAGCGGCAGCTGCTCCACAAGAGCCTGAGCGAGCCGGACCGGGCCGCCCTGGCGAAGGTCGCGCGGGCCTACCTGCCCACGGCGACGCCGCAGGATGTGCGCACGTGGCTGGAAGGCGCGGAGCTCACGGCGTCGCGCGCGGGCCTCTTCGCCGCGGGCGAGCTGGAGCCCGTGCGCCGCATGGTACAGGGGGAGACAGGGTCGTCCTTCCGGGTCCCGTCCCGCACCAAGCTGCGGGAGTTGCTGGTGTTCGCGACGTCCGAGGACCTGCAGGAGCTGCGTGTGGCTGTTGGCACACACGTGGAAGTGCAGGCGCGAAAGTAATGCCCTCAGACCGGCGCGAGGGTTCACGCGTTGAAAGCAGGCGGGCGTTCAAGGCAGGTGTCCTTGATCTCACCCGGTGGCCACTCCTACGATTCCGACGGGATTTCGCCCGTCATTTCTGAGGCTTACGGGAACGATGCGTTTCGTCTGCGACAGCTGCCGCGCGCAGTACATGATCAGCGACGACAAGAGAGGACGAGATTGGCGCCGTCTTCGACCAGGTGCTGAGCACCGGTTCGCAGAAGGCGCAGGCCCGCGACGCGGAAGCCGAAGCCGTGAAGGCCGCGAAGGCCGATACGGTGCGCAAGCTTGCCGAAGCCGAGGCGGCCGAACCCTCGCCGGACGACGCGAAGGCCGCGGCGTCGCACGAGTGGTACGTCGCCATCGACGAGAAGCAGGTGGGGCCCTGGTCGGTGGAGAAGGTGAAGGACGCCTGGGACCGGGGCGAGGTGGGCCCGGACAACCTCTGCTGGCGTTCAGGCTTCAGCGACTGGATTCCCCTGTCGGAGACGGCGGAGCTGGCCTCCGTGCTGGCGCCGCGTCCGGCCAAGCCGGTCATCGTCGCGCCCGCGCCGGTCTCCACGTCGTCGCCGACGATCGCCGCGGGGCCGGTGGAGTCCGCCTTCAGCGCGGGCAGCAACCGTCCGGGGCTGGGTGGAGGTTCCACCGCGCCGGATGAACCGGTGGGCTGGAAGCCCTCGGCCGCGAGCGTGCTGGCCTCGCTGGTGAAGGAGGAGAACGACGCCCTCTCCAAGCCGCCGCCGCGTCCCGCGCCCTCGCTGGAGCGCGAGCCCGTGTCCCAGGCGCGCCTGCTGGACGTGCCCATGCCGCCGCCGGAGCCGAAGTCGTCTCCGGCGATGCCCGTGGCCATGATGGGCGCGGCTCCGGGGATGACCGCGCCCCAGGCCTATTCGCAGCAGCCGCAGCAGGGCTATGCGCCGCAGCAGCCCGTGCAGCAATACGCGCCGCAGCCGCAGGCCTATCCGCAGCAGCCGCAGATGCCCTACGGGCAGCAGCCGCAGGGCTATCCGCCTCCCGGGTATCCGGCGGCCTATCCTCCGCCCGCGGCGGCTCCCACCGGCGGCAAGGGCCGCACGGGGATGCTGGTCGCGGTGACGGCGGGCGTGCTCGTCATCGCGGGGGCCGCGGTCGTCTACGTCGCTCGCGGCAATTCGTCCGAACGCCCGGTGGATCCGCCGGCCCCGGTCGTGGCGGCGCAGACGCGACCGGCGGAACTTCCGCCCATGCCGCCGCCTCCAGCCGTGGTGCAGCCGCCTCCCGCGGCTGTCGCTGCGACCGCGCCCACCACGCCTCCGGTGGAAGGTGCTCCGGCGGCCGTGCCGGGAACCCCTGCCGCGGGAGCACCCGTGGCTGCTGCGGGGACGCCTCCTGCGACCGCTCCCGCCGTGGCGGCCGTGACGCCGCCTCCCGCGGTGGTGACGCCTCCTCCTGCGACCACGCCCAACATGGGGACGGCGGTGGCGAAGGTGGAGCCGCGCAACCAGCAGCGCCGTTCGGGCTCGGGTCACAGCACGAACCGGGGTGGCTCTCGTGAGGATGACGAGGAGGCCATCACGGTGTCGAAGCCCACGGCGGCGGCCCCGTCGAATTCCGGGGGCGGGGACGACGACTTCGACGAGCTGTTCGGCACGAAGAAGACACCGGCCAGCACGAAGCCCACGGGGAAGACGACGGCCACCGCCTACATCCCGCCCGAGCCGGGTGGCGGCACGCTGGATCGCCTCCAACAGTCGGACATCATGCAGGTGGTGCTGAACAACAAGCCGGCCATCGTGAAGTGCGTGAACGAGCAGAAGGCGAAGGATCCGTCCCTCAGCGGCAAGCTGGTGATGCGCTGGACGGTCCAGACCAGTGGCAAGACGAGCAGCGTGTCGTGCCGCACGGACGAGTTCAGCAAGAGCTACATGGCGACCTGCATCACCGGCCTCATCAAGGGGTGGTCCTTCCCGAAGCACCAGAAGCAGGGCGACCCCATCGATTTCCCGTTCACGTTCTGAAACGCAAGCGCGACATCGCCGCCAGATATGACGGCGATGTCGCTGTGAAGCAGGGCGCGATTGTGCGCTTTCGTGAACAGTGAATTTCCCCTGGGCGGTGTCGTTGGAAGGTCGGTCGACACTCGTTGACACGTCTGGAGCGAGGGGACTAAAGCCCGCTCGACTTCATTATCCGGTGCCTGGAGTCGAGGCCGGAGGCACCGGGCGACGTACCAATCCAGGAGGAAGTTCCGAATGCAGCTTCGCAAGATGATGGTGATGCTCGCCGCGGTGAGCACGATGAGCCTGGCGCTGACCGCCTGTGGCGACGGGCACCAACACCGGCTGCACGAAGAACAGCGACTGCGCCACGGGCGAGACCTGCAACACGTCCACCGGTCAGTGCGAGGGCGGTACGACGACGTGCTCTGGCGAGGGTCGCGCGACCTGCTCGTACGGTTCGGCCTGCTACAGCAGCACCTGCCAAGCGCCCCCGGCCCCGACCTGCGAGAACTACAACAACTTCGGCAACAAGAGCGCGCTGGGCACCACGGGCCCTATCATCTTCAAGGCCGCGACCACGAGCGCTGCGATTGACAGCTTCTGTGATGCGAGCGCGCCCAAGCGCGTCAAGATCACCATCTCGGCCTACTCCAGCACCCCCTTCCCCCAGACGGCTGCCGAACTGAACGGCTTCCTGTACGTGCTGGTCAACGGCACCACCCGGACGCCTGTCGTCAGCACTTCGTCGGGCAACTACGTGGTCTCGGGCACCAACCGTGAGCGCGCGGACATCGTGGCCAACATCTGTGTCGCGTCGTCGAGCAACACCACGTCCCTGGGCTACTACTTCACGGGCGGCAACTTCTTCTGCTTCCAGTCCACCTATTAAGGGCTGAGTGACGGGCGGCTGAAGTCCGGGCTGCCCATCATCCGCAGTACTTTGGAGCCCCGCCCAGGAATCATGGGGCGGGGCTCTTCGTTTGAGTCCATCAGGGTCCTCACGGAGGCTTTGGTGCATCCTTCGCGAACGCGATTGGGCTCGATGAATTTCGTTTAGCGCTTCCTCGTCTTGTCGGGTGCGCGCACGGGCATACCGGCGACTTCAAAAGGAGACTCCATGCAGTCCAAGAAGCTGATGCGGATGTTCACCCTGGGGTTGGCTCTCGCTTCTCCTGTCGCTTTCGCTGGCGAGAGCACCACCCAGTTGACCTGCCCCGAAGGGACCCGGCAGTCAGGTTCCAAGGAGGAGGGGCTCTTCTGCCGCAAGCATGACCTGACGGGGAGCAGCTTCGTCGCGCACGGTCCCTACCGTTCGTTCCACGCCAACGGCAAGAAGGCGGCGGTCGGGCAATACGCGAACGGATTCAAGACGGGCACCTGGTCGTTCTTTGACGAGGCCGGCAACGAATACGGCAAGACGGAGTTCCGTGAGAGCAACTACCACGGCAAGCGCTACCTCTACTTCGCCAGCGGCAAGCCCCACTTCATCGAGGAGTACCAGAACGGCCTGAAGAACGGCGTGGTTCAGGAGTTGAGCGAGGACGGCAAGATCGTCCACCAGGCTCGCTTCGAGAACGGCAAGGAAGTCGCGGTCAAGTAGTCCAGGAGCACGCGGAAACGAGGGCCCCTGCCTGCTCCCAGGCTGGGGCTCTTCGCATTGCGGGGCTTTCCCTTGGGGCTCCAGCCAGCTAGGAACAGCCTAGTGAAGGCCCCTTCCCTCGTCCCAGTCCTCTCGGCCATCCCTGTCTGCCCGGTGCCGCAGATGGGGTTGCGTGAACTTGAGCGCATCCGGCTCATCCTGCGAGGCGGGTCCGTCATCGACTGGCGTCGCATGCACTTCCAGACGAGGGATGAGGTGGACCGGTTCCTCCGTCTCTGCCAACTGGACGTGTCGCGGTCCTTCGACGATGCCTGGGCCCGAACGGTGCTCGCGGATGCCGTGGAGTACCTGCGCAAGACATTCGATTACCGGGTCGCGGACGCGGTGGCCCAGCCGGAGGAGATCCACGACCTCTTCCTCTTTGCTTCGGGAGCGAAGGGGCTCGCGCGCTACCGGCGGATCGCCTGCATCGTGCTCAAGGTGATGCATGTCATCCAGCACATCGAAGGACGTGACCTGCTCTTCCGGTTGGCCGCCTCCGAAGCCGAACTGGCGGAGATGGTCACGGAGAAGGTGCTGGGGGTCGCGCGCGAGATGCAGGAACTGGGGCTTCCCATCGTGGAGTTCGCGCATTCCATCAAGACGCGTGACTCCCTGGTCACGAAGCTGATCGCGAAGAAGGAGACCGTGGCGGCCCAGGTGTATGACCGCACGCGGTTCCGGGTCATCACCCGCACCCGCGCCGACCTGCTCCCGGTGCTCTACTTCCTTACGCAGCGTCTGTTCCCGTTCAACTTCGTCGTTCCGGGCCAGACGGAGAACACCCTGCTGCCGTTCAAGGGGCTCCTCGCGGAGAACCCCCACTTCGAGCAGTTCATCCCCCAGCTCCATCTGGACCGGGACTTCGAGGACCGTGAGGACCGCACGGGCAATGCGTTCTCGGGAACCTCCTACCGGGTCCTCAACTTCGTCGTGGATCTCCCCCTGCGCATGGACCCGTATCTTCCCCCTCCGGAGAAGGACACCCGCCTTCGTAAGGGGCGGGTCACCTTCGCATTGGTGGAGTTCCAGATCGCGGATGAGGAAACGGCCCGCCGCAATGAGGTCGGGGACAACGCCCACGAGAGCTACAAGCGCCGGCAGAAGCGACGGGTCCTCAACCGACTGAGTCGAGGACTGGTCGTACCGAAGCGCCAGGGGTGATTCGTAGGCTCAAACCGTCCAGCGCGGCAACGTCCTCGAATGCCAATGCTGTCCGGTAGCGCGCTTGCTTCCGCTAATGGTTGAGGCGGAAAACATAGACGCCTGCGGACACCGCGCTTTCTTCGGTCCAGGCAACCACGGGCTGGCCGTCTGAATCCATGGCGATTGATGGAGCGAAAGCGGGCGTCGCTGTGCCAGTCAGGGCATTGAGTGGCTGTCCAACGCTCTGCCACTGGTTGGAAGCCCAACGCCTGACATGAATGACTCTCTCCGAGTTGACGATTCCGCTCCATGCAAGGACATGCGGGGCGCCGGTGCTCATGCTCAACACAGGGGTCATGTCGCCCGTCGCTGTTGCATTGACAGCTTCAGGAGTGCTCCATGAGGTGCCTTCCCATCGTGCCCAGTAGACTCGCCCCTCGGAAGGCGAGTTGCCTGGGGGAATTTCAATCCAAGTTACCCAGGGGCGTCCATTGCTGTCCGCGGCGACAGAAGGGCTGTCTGCCGCCAACCCGAGAAGCTTATTGCCCAGGGGAAGGGAGCCATTCTGGGCAACCGCGATGCCGAGGGTGCCATCGCCAGCCCCAGAGAAGTCGAAAATGGAATATGCGACAAATGAGTTGGTTCCAGCCATGGCCGTGGATGGCGAATGCGCTCGCGTGTGGTCGCTGTGTGTTGGAAGTGTCGAGACGGTCCATGACTGGCTCCCAACTGTCAGTTGATATGCCCGGATTTCTCCGAGGCCTTCGTTTTGATAATTCGCGTAAAGACGCAATGTCCCCGTTTCCTCAAAGATGAGGTTGGGCCAGCCTAGATAGTCATAGGCGCCTCCCTGTGGGGTGGAAATGGTAGGTAGGGTGTCCCATGAGGTTCCCGTCCACCTCCGGGAAAAGATATCTCGAATCTGTCCGTCCCCAGAAGCCTCCTGCCATGCAACGACTGGCCGATTGGCACTGTCGACAATCAAGGTCGGGCGCGTTGCATCCGTGCCTACGGAGATCAACCCACTCAAGGCGCCACCCAACATGCTCCAAGTGGTTCCCGTCCATCGTGCGACGTAGACATTCTTGGTTGCGCCATCTGACTCAGCCCAGGCGATCACGGGTTGATTGTTGCGGTCCATCTTCAACACGACGCCTTCCGCCGACGTGCTGCCCGGCACCGCGCTGATAGCGCCTTCCAGAGGCAGCCACGTTGGTACCGAGAACGTCCACGCGGGTGCAGTGCTTACAGTGTTGCCTGCGAGATCCGTGATACCGCCCACCATGGGGGTGAGATCGACGGAGACGGTTTCGGGGGCAACCAGGGGGTTGCGCGGCTTGACGGTCAGCGTCTTGCCGTCCGCTGCGAGGCTGACGGACTTGAGGATGGGGGCGCTGTCGCTCGTCGTGAGCCGCACCATGTCCTCCGTCACCGAAAACGGGTTCATGAGCTCGCTGAACGTGACCTGAATGGACTCGTTCGTCCCCACGGCCGCCGCATTCCTGGCGGGCAGGAAGGAGTTCACCGTCGGTGCTGTTCGATCGACGATGACCGTCCGAGCAGCGCTGATGAAGGAAACGCCGCCACGCTTCGCGCGGACCGACAGCTGGTAGGTGCCCTCCGCCTCCTGGGTCGTGTCCCAGGTGAAAGAGAAGGGCGCTCCAGTCGGCTTCGCCAGAACACTGGCGTCCTTCAGAATTTCCACGGCCTCCGCTGTGCCTCCCTCCACCGTGAACTGGAGCAAGATCGGCCCACGGGTGTAGGCCGTGCCGGGCGTCGGTACGACCCAGTTCACAGCCAGGTCACCTGCCTTCCCGACCGTCACCGTCAGCACGGCCTGCTTCGTGACCGCGCCGCTTCGGCCCTGGAGCGTCAGTGAATAGGTCCCTGGCGCCGTGGACGTCCCGACGCCGATGCCCAGTTCCACATGTGTTTGCCCCGAGGACAGGGTGACTGGCTGGAGTGTGATGCCGGCGGGAGGATTCAGGAGGCTCACCGTGACGTCTCCCCCCTTCACCCCCGCCCAAGCCAACTGCACCTCGCAGTCCAGGGTTCCACCGGGAACGACCTGTTCCTGCGCGGAAACCACGGCGAGCGTGAAGTCGGCGTTGGGATCCGGCTGCGAGTCGCCCACCGGGTCCTCAAGGGGCGGAACTTCAATGCATGCGGGGCTCAAGCCTACGCAGCTCAACAACATCAGGAGTTTCAGACGGGGCATGGGGGCGCTTTGTGCAAGGGATGTTCCGGTCGTTCCCAGCCCGGCAGAATGCCATGTGCATCCGGAAGAGGGATGGGCATCCAGCCTGCGAGATGGCCGTGCGCTCCGTCCCCTGGAAATGCGTCTGCCCGCCGGCCCCCGGGATTTCGGTGGGGACGGGCAGGCAGGGGAACATCCGGAATCGCGGAAGCGGACTACTTCTTCTTGCGGTTCTTCTTCTTGTTCTCCTTCTCCTTCTTGCGCCGCTCCTTGAGCGCGTCGCGATCCTCCGTCTTGCCCACCGCCGGCGGCGCGTAGCCCATCAGGCGGGCCTTGGCCATCGCGGCCTGGCCCATGGGGGGCGTGTAGCCCGGGGCGATCTGCGGCAGCTGCATGGGCATTCCACCCATGCCGCCCATCCCGCCTCCCAGCCCCGCCATGGCCTTCTCCAGCGCCTTCGGGTCCTTCCCGAACATGCTGCCCAGGT
The DNA here is from genome assembly GCA_004173515.1 of Myxococcaceae bacterium. Classification (GTDB taxonomy): domain Bacteria; phylum Myxococcota; class Myxococcia; order Myxococcales; family Myxococcaceae; genus Corallococcus. The sequence continues at coordinate 35,839 of SECN01000316.1, forward strand.
CCATGTTCTTCATCTGGCCCAGCTGCCCCAACTGCTTGAAGCCGGGGATGCGGCCCAACAGGCCCGGGTTCTGGCCGATGCTGCCCATCACCTGCTGCATCATCCCGAACTTCTGCAGCAGCTCCTTCACCTCTTCCGGCTTGCGCCCGCTGCCCTTGGAGATGCGGTTGATGCGGCTGGCGTTGATGAGGTCCGGACGCAGGCGCTCCTTCTGCGTCATCGAGTCGTACATCGCCTCGATCTTCGTGAGCTCCTTCTCGTCCGGGTTCAGGTGCTCGGTGAGGTCCCCGAAGAGCGGGAACTTCTCCAGCAGGTCCTTGAGCGGCCCCATCTTGCGGACCATGCGGATCTGCTCGACGAAGTCCTTCATGGAGAACTGGCCGGACAACAGCTTGCGCGCGTCGTCCTCGGCCTTCTTCTCGTCGACGACCTTCTCGAAGTCCTTCATCAGGCCGACGATGTCGCCGAAGCCCAGGATGCGGCCCGCGAGGCCCTCCGGACGGAACTCCTCCAGCTTGTCCATCCCCTCGCCCATGCCGAGGAACTTGATGGGCTTGCCCGTCACCTCCTTGATGGACAACGCCGCGCCACCACGCGCGTCACCGTCCAGCTTCGTCAGGATGAAGCCGTCCAGCGTGAGGCGCCGGTCGAACTCGGCCGCCGTGCGCACCGAGTCCTGGCCAATCATCGCGTCGCACACCAGCAGGATGGTGTCCGGCTGCACGTTGGACTTGATGGCCTCCAGCTCCGCCATCAGCGTCTCGTCGATGGCGAGCCGACCCGCCGTGTCGATGAGCACCACGTCGCACTTCTGCTCGCGCGCGGCTGCGTAGCCCCGCTTCGCCAGCTCCGGAGGCTGGATGCCGGGCTCGTGGTAGACGGGGACCTTCAGCCGCTCGCCCAGCACCTTGAGCTGATCCACGGCGGCCGGACGGTAGATGTCCGCCGCGACCAGCAACGGCTTGCGCCCTTCCTGGAGGAGCCGGCTGGCGAGCTTGCCCGTCGTCGTCGTCTTACCGGAGCCCTGGAGGCCCACCATCATGATGCCGGACAGCTGGCCCTTGGGCTTCAGGTGGAGGCTCGTGTCCACCGGCCCCATCAGGGCTTCCAGCTCGTCGTGGCAGATCTTGATGAAGTGGTCCATCGCGCTCACGCGGCGCTTCTGGCCCCCGGCGTCCGTGACGGTGGTCTGCACCACCTCGCCCACGGCCTTCTCGCGAACGCGGGCGACGAACTTCTTCACCACGTCGAAGGCGACGTCGGCCTCCAACAGGGAGACGCGGATGTCTCGCAGCGACTCGTCCACCAGGTCGGGGGTGAGTTCGCTCTTGCCGGCGAGGCGGTTCTTGGCGGCCCGGAAGCCCTTGGTGACGGTCTCAAGCATGGGGGGCGCTTTATAACAGGGCCTCGCCGGATGCGACGCCCACGGAAGCCCCGGCCGTCCAGCAGTGGAGGAATCAAGGGACTTGCCCCACCACCCCGGGGCTTCACCGGCCCCCGCGCGCCCGGAAGGCCCACAGCTGCAGGG
>SECN01000786.1 GCA_004173515.1 Myxococcaceae bacterium
AACAGCGAGGTGAAGGGCCTGGTCGAGCAGATGGTGAACGACCAGCTCGCCTCCTTCCTGGAGGAGAACCCGCCGCTCGCCAAGAAGGTCGTGGCGAAGATTGGCGACGCGTGCCGCGCGCGCATCGCGGCCCGCAAGGCTCGTGAGACGGTGCGCCGCAAGGGCGTGCTGGACGGTGGCGGTCTGCCCGGCAAGCTCGCGGACTGCCAGAGCCGCGACCCCAACGAGAGCGAGCTCTACATCGTCGAGGGTGACTCCGCAGGCGGCTCCGCCAAGCAGGGACGTGATCGGCGCAACCAGGCCATCCTGCCCCTGCGCGGAAAGATCCTGAACGTGGAGAAGGCGCGCTTCGAGAAGATGCTGACCAGCGCCGAAATCGTCACGCTCATCACCGCGCTGGGCACGGGCATCGGGGTGGAGGACTACGACCCGGAGAAGGCGCGCTACCACCGCATCATCCTGATGACGGACGCAGACGTGGACGGCAGCCACATCCGCACGCTCTTGCTCACGTTCTTCTACCGGCAGATGCGCGAGCTCATCGACCGGGGCTACGTCTACATCGCGCAGCCGCCGCTCTACAAAGTCACGCGCAACAAGAAGGACATCTACGTCAAGGACGAGCGCGCCCTCAACGAGTACCTCCTGAAGATCGCCGCGGAGCACACGCGGGTGAAGACGCCCAACGGCGAGCTGGGCGGCAGCGAGTTCAAGACGCTCCTGGAGAAGGTCATCACCTACGAGGAGCGCCTGGAGAAGCAGGCCAAGCGCCGCGACGCGCGCATCGTGGACGCGGTGGTGCAGGCGACGAAGCTGAGCGCGGCGCTGCTCACGGACGAGGCCGCCGTGCTGGCCGAGTACGCCGCCATGCGCGACTACTGCGAGCGGCGCATGCCGGACGTGGTGGGCCGCATGCTCAAGGACGTGCAGCAGGACCCGGAGCACCAGGCCAAGAAGCTGATCATCTCCACGGACGTGAACGGCTCCATGAAGGACTCCGTCTTCGACCACGCGTACCTGTCGTCGCCGGAGTACCTGGAGCTGGTCAGCCTGCGCGAGGCGTTCAACGCCCTGGGCAAGGCGCCCTACCGCGTGCAGGTGGACGCGGGCGAGGTGACGGCGTTCTCCGTGCAGGAGGTGCTGGCCGCGGTCCGCAAGGACGCGCAGAAGGGCCTGGGCCTGCAGCGCTACAAGGGTCTGGGCGAGATGAACCCTGAGCAGCTCTGGGAGACGACCATGGACCCCACCCGCCGCACGCTGCTCCAGGTGCGGGTGGAGGACATGGTGGAGAGCGACGAAATCTTCTCCCTGCTCATGGGTGAGGCGGTGGAGCCGCGCCGCGAGTTCATCGAGCGCAACGCGCTGGACGTGCAGAACCTGGACATCTGAGGTCCGCTGTCCGCGGTGCCTGAAGCACCACGCCGGGCCCATGGGAGAAAGACCCGTGGGCCCGGTGCCGTTTTCCGGCTCCGCGCCCACGTGCCCTTCCCATCCTTTTCGAGCCGGGCCGCGGAAGTGACGCACGGCGGCCCCCGTGAGCCCTTACGGAAGGAACCTGGCGACCAGTGACCAGCGCGAGGACGCCCCCGCGCGCATGTTGAGGATGGCGGTGATGCCGATGACGCCCGCCATGGCGGCGAGGTTCGCGATGCCGCCCGCGTCCAGCGCCCGCATCGTCTTCGCGGCCTTCTCCGGCGTGCCCACGGTGGGCGTGAGGCCCGACTCCACGGGGACGGCGCCTTCCGGCGCCTGCTTCGCCAGGTACGCCCCGCCGAAGATGTTGGCCGCGATGACCAGCCCGCGCGTGGTGCGGTCGATCTCCCGGCCCGTCAGGTGCGAGCGGCCCACCAGCCAGGTGATGGCCGCCAGCCCCACGGACGCCGCGTTGACGATGTTGAAGCCGTTCCACGCGGCGTTCACCACCTGCCCGCGCTCCGCCTGGGAGCCAATCACCTTCACGGCGGGGTTGAGCGCCACCTTGCCGAAGAGCGAACCGCCGAAACCCACGGCGAGCCCCAGGTTGTGCAGCACCAGGCCGGTGGAGGACAGGACAGGCATCATGGACGGACTCCAGAAGAGAAGAAGTGGATGTCCGTGAGGGTAGGCACTGCCCCCTCGCGCGGGAGCAGCGCGTCAGGGCGGCACTGGGGGTGGAGCCGCCGCCCGCCTGCTGGACGTGCTCCCGGGCGGGGGCCCGGGTGCCTGTCCGCTACCGCTCGGAGCGCTTGGCGCCGCGCAGCGCCTCCGCGCGTTCCTTGCGGGACATGTTCGTCACGTCGACGATGTCGAAGTCGAGCGCGCCCTCGTTGTCCCCCAGCTGCAGGTCGGGGAAGAGGCAGCGCAGGTCCTGCACGCCGGACACCTGGTAGCGCTTGCCCGTCTCGAAGAGGCGGTGCGAGCTGCGCACGGACTCGGCCTTGGGGCCCTTCTCCACGCACAGCACCGTGTGCACGCGGCCCTTGGAGCCGGAGCGCACCTCCGCGAAGTCGTCGCGCACGGTGAAGGCGTAGGTGGACCGGGGGTTGAGGCCGCGCAGCAGCATCTGGTGCTGGGGCTTCACGTTCAGGGCGTTCTTCTCCGGCTCGAACAGCACGGAGCGGGGCGGGATGTACGCGGACTGCCGCAGGTGCACGCGGATGGAGCCGCGGTTGTCCTCGGGGCCGGTGTCGTCCAGGGCGAAGAAGTGGAGCTTCTTCGCGCCCTTGATGGTGCGCGGCGCGCTGCTGACGAAGCCCACGGCGTTGTCCGCCGGCAGGTCGCCCTCCGCGTAGTAGACGAGCGTGCCGGACGCGGTGCCGTCGCCCTCCGCGAACGCCGCGCTGCCCTCGGTCCACACGGAGTAGGCGGCGCCGGGCGACACGTCGATGGTGGCCGTGGGGTACTCCGGCAGCGGCAGCGCGTTGTACATGGGCCGCAGCACCAGCAGGCGCGTGGGGTAGTCCATGCGCCGCATCTCGCGGTCCTTGTCGTTCGCCAGCGGGTCGGCGTCGGAGCCGGTGGCCCCGGCGGGCTCCGTCCCCGCGTCCGTGGAGGCCAGGCCTCCGTCCAGCTCCAGGGCGGTGCCCGCGTCGTCGCCAGGGACCACGGCGGCGGCGACGGCGCCCGTGCCCGGGGCTCCCGCGTCGAGCGTGGTGGTGGTGGTGGGAATCTCCGACGCCATCTGGCTGGTGCCGGGCGCCACCTCCAGCTCCGCCTTGACGTGGACCTCCTCCTGGTTGGGCGTGAAGCGCCGCGTCCAAGCGCGGTAGCCCGGCTTGGTGACGACGATGGTGTGGGACGTCCGCTGGTCCGCGCCGATGATGCGGCTGGGCGTGGTCCCCACCGGCCGGCCGTTGACGACGACGGCGGCCCCTGCCGGCTTGGAGGTGATCCACAGGACGACCGGCTCGTTGGAGAATTCACCCTCCTCGGCCGGGGACAGGAAGTG
>SECN01000317.1 GCA_004173515.1 Myxococcaceae bacterium
GGGATGAACAGGCCCAGCACCACGCCGGACAGCGTCGCGTGGATGCCGCCGTGGTGCATGGCGTACCAGAGCGCCACGCCCGCGAGCGCGTACGCCAGGCCGTTTCGCACGTAGAAGCGGTTGAGCGCCCAGAGCACCGCGACCACGCCCGCGCCCACGGCGAGCCACTCCCCGTGCAGGCCCGTGCCGTAGAAGACGGCGATGACGAGGATGCCGCCGATGTCGTCGAAGATGGCGAGCGCGGTGAGGAACACCACCAGCCCGTGGCCCACGCGCGCCTTCACCAGCGTGAGGCACCCGATGGCGAACGCGATGTCCGTGGCCATGGGGATGGCCCAGCCGCCCTGCGCCGGGGTGCCGTGGGTGAAGGCGAGGTAGATGCCCGCGGGCACCACCATGCCGCCCAGCGCGGCGATGAGCGGCAGCAGGGCGCGGGAGAAGGTGCGCAGCTCGCCCGAGGACAGCTCGCGTTTGATCTCCATCCCGACAAGGAAGAAGAACAGCGTCATCAGCCCGTCGTTGATGAGTTCACGGAAGGTGAAGGCCCCGCCATGGCCCAGGGCCTCCAGGCGCAGGGGCGCGTCGAACACGGCCGTGTAGCTGGCGGCCCAGGGGGAGTTGGCCCAGGCGAGCGCGGCCACGGCGCAGAGCGCCAGGAGGATGCCGCTGCTGGCCTCCAGGCGGAAGAAGGCCTGGACGGGGGCGAGCGCCACCCGGAACAGGGCGGGGACGGGCGGACGGGTCGCTTTGGAGGGAGGGGTCGCCATGTCGGCCGGCAGCCTGACGGGGGGCCCGGGGCCTGCAAACCGTTTTCGGCGGGCCCCCTCCTGAAATGTCGGACAGGGGTGGTAGGCAGACTCCCCAGGTAGGGGCTCCGGTTCGTTGATCCGGGCGTAGGGTCGTGGGAGAAGGTCGGGGATGGCGGTGACACAGCAGATGAAGACAGGCAAGGCGGCGGAGGTGGTGCTCGCCGAGGACGAAACGACCCCGGACGTCGGGACGAACGAGGTGCCCGCGGGGGCGCGGGAGATCGCGTCCCTGACGCCGATGATGCGCCAGTACCTGGAGGTGAAGGCGCTGCATCCGGACACGGTGCTGTTCTTCCGGATGGGTGACTTCTACGAGATGTTCTTCGAGGACGCGGTGAAGGCCTCGGAGCTGCTCCAGATCACCCTGACGGCGCGGTCCAAGGGCGCGGACAAGGTCCCGATGTGCGGCTTTCCGTACCACTCGGCGCGCCGGTACATCGCGAAGCTGATTGAACACGGCCTGAAGGTGGCCATCTGCGAACAGGTGACGGAGCCTGGCGCGGGGCCGGGCATCGTGCAGCGCGAGGTGACGCGGGTCATCACCCCCGGCATGGTGCTGGACGACGAGGTGCTGGAGCCGCAGGCCAGCAACTTCCTGGCGGCCGTGTGCTGGAGCGAGGCGGGCTTCGGCGCGGCGCTGCTGGAGGCGTCCACCGGCGAGTTCTACACCTTCGAGGCGGCGAGCCTGTCGGAGCTGGTGGAGGGCCTGTCGCGGGTGGAGCCGCGCGAGCTGTTGGTGCCGCAGGGGCAGCGCGAGGCGCCGGAGGTGGTGCAGGTGTGCCAGCGGCTGTCGCGCGCGCCGGCGGTGGCGGAAGGGGAGGGCGCGGCCTTCGAGCTCACCCGGGCGGCGGCCTTCCTGCGCTCGCACTTCAACGTGCAGTCGCTGTCCGCGTTCGGGTTGGACGGCTCGCCGCTGGCCACCGGGGCGGCGGGGGCGGCGCTGCGCTACCTGAAGGACACGCAGAAGACGGCGGCCGCGCACGTGGACCGGCTGTCGCGGCAGGAGAAGTCCGCGTGCCTGGTGATGGACGAGTCCTCGCGGGGCAACCTGGAGGTCCTCAAGAGCCTGCGCGACGGCGGGCGCAAGGGGTCGCTGCTGGGCGTGTTGGACCGGACCGCGACGGGGCTGGGGGCGCGCAAGCTGGCGCGCTGGCTGTCCGCGCCGTTGTGTTCGCTGCCGGAGATCACCGCGAGGCTGGACGCGGTGGAGGAGCTGGCCGGCAAGAGCGTGTGGCGCGAGGAGCTGGTCACCACGCTCAAGGAGGTGGGCGACCTGGAGCGGCTGTGCGGCCGGCTGTCATTGGGCGCGGGCAACGCTCGGGACCTGAGGGCGCTGGGGCTGTCGTTGAACCAGCTCCCCCGGTTGGGCGCGGCGCTGGCGCGGTGTGACGCGGGGCTGCTCAAGTCCCTGGCGGGGCCGCTGGGGGCGCTGCCGGAGCTGGCGGACGTGCTGCTGCGGGCGGTGACGGACGAGCCGCCGGTGGTGATCCGCGACGGCGGGTTCATCCGGCCGGGCTTCCACGCGGAGCTGGACGAGGTGGTGGCGCTGTCCACGTCCGGCAAGGACGTGCTCCTGCGCATCGAGCAGCGGGAGAAGGAGCGCACGGGCATCAGCTCGTTGAAGATCCGCTACAACAAGGTCTTCGGGTACTACCTGGAGGTGACGAAGGCGAACCTGCACGCGGTGCCCAAGGACTACATCCGCAAGCAGACGACGGTGGGCTCGGAGCGCTTCGTCACCGAGGAGCTGAAGGAGTACGAGGAGAAGGTCCTCACGGCGGAGGAGCGCCGCACGGTGCTGGAGTTGCAGCTCTTCGAGGAGCTGCGCGCGCGGGTGATCACCTGGGCGCCGGCCATCCGCTCCGCGGCGGAGGCGGTGGCCACGGCGGACGCGCTGGTGTCGTTCGCGCGGTGCGCGGCGGAGTACGGCTACACGCGGCCGCAGGTGGATGCGACGGAGGGCCTGAGCATCACGGGGGGCCGGCACCCGGTGGTGGAGCGGATGCTGGGCGCGGGCGAGTCCTTCGTGCCCAACGACGTGCGGTTGGATCCGGAGGACGCGCAGCTGTTGATCATCACGGGCCCGAACATGGCGGGATCTTCACGCGCGTGGGCGCGGCGGACAACCTGGCGCGCGGGCAGTCCACGTTCATGGTGGAGATGACGGAGACCAGCCACATCCTCCACCACGCGACGCGCCGCAGCCTGGTCATCCTGGATGAGATTGGCCGTGGCACGTCCACGTACGACGGTCTGTCCATCGCCTGGGCGGTGGCGGAGCACATCCACGACAAGGTGGGGGCGCGCTCGCTGTTCGCGACGCACTACCACGAGCTGGTGGACCTGGCGCGCGAGCGGCCCCGGGTGAAGAACCTGTGCGTCGCGGTGAAGGAGCAGGGCGGCAAGGTCATCTTCCTGCGCAAGCTGATTCCAGGCGGGGCCAGCCGCTCCTACGGCATCGAGGTCGCGAAGCTGGCGGGCCTGCCTCCGGAGGTGGTGTCGCGGGCGCGGGAGCTGCTCCAGAACCTGGAGTCGGGCGAGCTGGATGACGCGGGGCGGCCCCGGGTGGCGGTGCGCTCGTCGGCGAAGCGCTCGCCCGTGAACGCGGGGCAGTTGGGATTGTTCGGGGCCGTGGCCCCGGTGGCGGCGCCGACGCCGTCTCCTGTGCATTCCGAGGTGCTGGAGACGCTGCGTGCGGCGTCGGTGGACCGGATGACGCCGTTGGAGGCGCTCAACCTGCTGGCGAAGTTGCAGCGGGAGCTGGGTTCTTCCTGAGTCGTGCCGCACGCAGCAGCCCTTGGGGCTGCTGCGTGGGGCGTTTCATGAGGCCTTGGTCAGAACTCGTAGCCGCTCATGGTCACGCTTCCGCTCACGCCATAGGCATGCGCGCCAACCCGCTCTCCCGACTCGAAGCGGATGCCCCCCTGGAGTGAGACGCCGCACGGCACGCTCACGTAGGAGGTACCGGGTGTCAGCGAACAGCCGGGGACCATCGCTCGGGTGGCGCTCAAATCCTGGTAGATGTAGGGGCTGATGGGCCCCACCCGCAAGCCGATGGCGGTGCTGTTCGAAATCACGATGATGTCGGTGATGACGAGGGTCTTCCCCGCGGGCACCGTGTAGAGCGGTGTGATGTTGGTGGTGTTGCCATTGAATCCACCGGAGAACGACCTGACGGAGCTTCCCCTGCCCGAGGACTCCGTCACCGCGCCGGCAGGCCCCTGGGGGCCCTGTGCTCCCTGGGCGCCGGTATCGCCCTTGAGCCCCTGAGGGCCCTGGGCCCCGGTGTCTCCCTTGGGACCCGGTGCGCCCTGAGCCCCTGAAGGCCCGGCCGGGCCCTGGGCCCCTGCTGCACCGACTGCTCCCGCTGCGCCCGTCGCGCCCGTGGCTCCTTGCGGACCGGTGGTGCCGGGAGGACCGGCGGGGCCCGTGTCTCCCTTTGGCCCTGCTGGGCCTCCCGTTCCAATGCTCACGTTGAAGCGGTCATAGCCGGACGCCAACGGGTCCAGGGCGGTCACCGTCAGGAGATAGGTGCCGGGAATCATCGCCACCGGCGCCGGAAGCTTCGCCACGACCGTCGTCGTGCTGTGGCTCAGGATGATGAGCCCGGAGCCGGAGAGGTTGACCCCTGGCGCCATGCCGCCGAAGTCCTGGCCGAAGATGGTGAGTTCCTGGTTCTCCAGGTCGACGGTGACGCTCTTGATGACCAGCGGCGGCGTCTGCGCGCTACCGGTGTTTGGGAATACGGTCAGGGCTGTCAGCAGGCACAACATCGCCAATCGGGCGGTCCGCATGGTGTCTCCGAGGTGCACGGGGAAAACCAGTTGTCGCGCGTGTCAGCGGAAAGTTGCCTTGACTGTGGAAATGTTTGTGATTGTGGGGTGGTTCCGACCCCGGCCTGGCTCCGGTTGATTCCGAAGCAGGCCGTGTAGCGATCAGGAATCAGATCTTCAGGAGCTGGTAGCCGTAGCTCTCATTGGTGCAACGGCTGACGGGGAGCTGGCTGCCCGTGGTCCATCCGGTCGGCACCGGCGAGTAGCGGCAGATCGCCATGCGGTCGGTGGGTGTGCGGAGCTGGTGCGCCGCCAGGCCGTTGCATTGCGTCGTCGGGAAGGTTCCCGGAATCACAAAGCCGTCCGGAATCGGTGAGGTCGTACAGACGCTGATGCCGTCATACGGAGTGCGAAGCGTGCGCGCCATCTGGCCTCCACACGACATGGAGGTGGGGCCGACGTTGGTGACGACGAAGCCATACGGAATCGGGGACTGCGCGCAGATCGACTGGTTGTCCCGCGCCGCGTACAGGTAGTAGCGCTGCGCCCCCTGGCAACTGCTGGTCGACGGGTCGATGCCAGTGATGACGAACGGGCTGGGAATGGGAGAGAAGGCACACGCGAGAATGCCGTCACGTGCCTGATAGATGTAATAGCGCTTCAGTCCACGACAGACCGTGGTGTTCGGATCCACCTGGCTCGTGACATAGGGGGCCGGCACGGGCGAATTGGAGCAGACCCGCAGGCCCTCCGACGGCAGCGTGTACGAATAGCCGGAGCCGCTCGGACATTGCGATGTGGAGACCGTGGCGGTGAGCACATGGCCGGCGGGCACCGCCTGAAAATGACAGACAGTGCCGCTCGCGGCCTCGGCCCGTGAAACGAAGGCGAGCGCGAACAACCATGAAGCCGTCAACGCGAATCGGGCAAGCGTGCGCGTGGGGTTCGATGCAAGGTCCATCACTTGTTCACTCCTGTTCTTGCTTGAATAATCAGCATTTCATGTATTCGGCGCGATCAGGGTAGCAGACGTTCCTGGGGATCGCCTGTGTTGCCCTGGCCCCGAAGCCGTGAGGGAAAGGGGCGCGTCTTGAACGGGTGAAGTAGGCTCCAGGCCCCTATGCAATTCGCCATTCCCCATGCGCCCCGCCGTGTCCGTCTGGCCCAGGTTCCCGGGGCGGTGGCTCGGTTGGTTCGCGGGGTGCTGGTGGCCCTGGGGGCGACGGCGCTTCTCGGGCTGGGCATCGGGTGGGTGGGGCGCTTCTTCGTGGAGGAGCAGCGCTTCGCGGCCCGCGCGGAGGAGGTGGCGGCGCTGGTGGCCGCCAGCCACGCCCCGCCTCCTTCGGATCGCGAGGACGCGGAGGGCACGCTGGATGTCCTCTACACGTTCGCGGACGTGGAGCACTCCGTGTCGGGCGTGCGCACCCGCGCGGACTTCGCGGCCGGCATGGGGCGCGGCTCGCAGGTGATGCTGCTGGTGGATCCGGAGCACCCGGGGGTGCCGCGTGAAGCGGGCCATGCTCGCGCCCGTGCGTCCCGGGTGGGGTGGCTTCCCTGGGGCCTGGCCCTGGGCGCGCTGGTGGCCGCCGCCGGCTTCGGCTGGGAGGTGCGGCGGCTGTGGCGCAAGGAGGTGGTGCCCCTGCGCCTGGGCGCGCTGGTGTGGCTCACGCCGGACGACGGCTCCCTGCCGGAGGGCAAGGGCGAGGCGGAGTTCCCCGCGCACTACTTCCGCCAGGACGTGAAACAGCCCGTGCGCGCTCGCTGCCGCCCCCAGCGCGCGCCCGTGCGCAATGGCGGCAAGGTGCTGGCGGCCGTCGTTCCCAGCGAGCCCGGGTGGTGTCGGGTCATCGACGAAGAACTGGCGCGTCAACTGGGCTGGGTGCGCTGAAGCACGCGCGGACAGGGCCGAAAAGTTGCCGGGCTCCAGGCGCCGTGTGACACACGCCTGTAGCTGCAACGTCTGGAGGCTTTCATGCGCGTACGCTTCTCCCACCTCGTGCTGCCCGTGCTGATGCTCATGGCGCCGAACGCCGTCGGAGCCAGCAAGCGCAACGAGGCCGAGGAGGCGTACCAGCAGGCCCGCCGCGCCTACTACGCCCTCAAGGACGACGCGTCCCGCCGCAAGCTGCGGCACCACTGGCTCAACGTGGTGCACCGCTTCGAGGCCGTGGCCAGCCACTTTCCCAAGAGCGACCGCGCCCCCGACGCCCTCTTCACCGCGGGCGATCTGCTCCAGGAGCTGAGCCGCATCTCGTTCGTGGAGGAAGACCTCCAGTCGGCCATCAGCGACTACTCGAAGCTCTTGGAGGCGCACCCCAAGCACCGGCTCGCGGATGACGCGGCGCTGGCGCTGGCGCGCATCCACGTCAACCGCCTGGACAAGCCCGAAGCCGCGCGCAAGGTCCTCACCGAGTCGCTGACCACCAACCCCAAGGGCGACCAGGGCAAGGAGCTCAAGGCACTGCTGGCCTCGCTGCCCGCGTCCAACAAGGCGCCCTCCGTCAAGCCGACCGTGAAGCCGCTGCCCCCCACGCGGTCCCCCCAGGGCACCGCCGTCGCGGAGGCCTCGGCGCAGGATCGCTCCGCGCTGGTGGACGCCATCACGAAGCTCGCCCGCGAGCCCTCGCCCACACTGCCGCGCCTGGATCCGTCCGTTCCCGCGAAGGAGCCGGCGGTGGTCATCGCGGATGCGCCGACCGTCGCGGACAAGGCCATGGAGGCGAAGGACACCGCGAAGGCCCCCACCGAGGTGAAGGCGCCGGAGTCCAAGGCCCCGGAGGCCGTGGCCTCCCTGCGCGGCACCGTGCTCCAGCCCGTGGTGAAGCCGGACGCCCGCGCCGAGTCGCCGTCCGTGGCCACGAAGCCGTCGGCCGTTCCCGCGCCTCCAGCCGCTTCGACGGACAGCGCCGTCGTGGCATCCCGGCCGGAGCCGAAGCAGGCCGAGCCGGAGGTCGTCGCGTCGAAGCCTCCTCGCCCCGTGACGGTGTCCGCGATGCCGGAGGCCCCGCGTCCGGTGATGACGCCGGTGGACTCCCAGGTGGCGCAGGCCCGGCTGCGCGCGGTGGCGAAGCAGTCCCGCAACGCGGAGCTGACGCTGGCCGAGCAGCTGGGGCTCAAGGTGCGCCGCGTGGTCATCGATCCGGGCCATGGCGGGCACGACTCGGGCGCGGTGGGCAAGGAAGGGACGATGGAGAAGGAGGTGGCGCTGGCCATCTCCCGGAAGGTCGCGGACGGCCTGCGTGAGAAGGGCCTGGAGGTGGTGCTCACCCGCGACGACGACACGTTCATCCGCCTGGAGGACCGCGCGAAGCTGGCGAACGAGGCGCACGGCGACCTGTTCATCTCGGTGCACTGCAACTCGGCGGCGACGCACAAGCTGCGCGGCATCGAGACGTACACGCTCAACACGTCCGCGGACCGCTACTCCATCCGCCTGGCCGCGCGCGAGAACGCCTCCTCCGAGAAGGGCATCAGCGACCTCCAGTTCATCCTGGCGGACCTGGCGACCAAGGCGAACACCGAGGAGTCGTCGCGGCTGGCGAACTCCGTGCAGCACAGCCTGGTGACGGGCCTGTCCACGAAGTACGACGGCATCAAGGACCTGGGCCACAAGGAGGCGCTGTTCTACGTGCTGCTGGGCGCGAAGATGCCGGCCATCCTGGTGGAGACGTCCTTCCTGTCGCACGCGGAGGACGAGAAGCGCCTGGCGTCCGAGCGCTACCAGGACGAAGTGGCGAAGAACATCGTGCTCGGAGTGGAAGAGTTCCTCGGAGACCGCCGCCGCGTGGCCAAGGTAGACTGACGCTCGCGTCGTCACCATGGCCGAGCAGTCTCCCCCGTCCGTCCCCCGTCCCTCGTTGGATCCGAAGGCGCCCCCGTTCCAGACGGAGGCGGACCTGCGCGCGTGGCTGCGCTCGGAGGGCCTGGAGCACGTCACCCGCCTGAGCCTCGCGCTGCTCACCCCGCGCGTGGAGGCCGCGTACCTGCCGCAGGTGCGCGCCGTCATCTCCCGCCGCCGGCTGGTGGAGCTGCTGGCCGCGGATACGTTGGATCGCTGGACGGCGGAGATGCTGCCCACGCCGCGCATGCGGGACCTGCTGCCGAAGCTCGCCTGGCGCTACGTGGAGGATGAGCGGGCGGGCGTGGCCGAAGCGCGCGCTTCGCTGCCCGAACGCCTGACGCCGCCCGTCGAGCCCCGCACGCACAAGGTCCACGGGATGCTGCTCGCGTGGCGGGCCCTGGTGCCTGACAGCGTGGCGCCGCGTCCGTCGCGCGCGCTGTCGCTGGAGGCGCTGGTGGAGGAGCAGGAGCCGCCCGGCTTCCGCCTCAAGGAGACCCGCATCTCCGAGCTGCCCGTGGGCCCGGCCGCCAGCGTCTTCATCCTGCCGGACGCGCGGCTGACGTTCAGTCCCACGGCGCTCACGGTGGACTGTTCGTGCGGCGCGACGTTCTGCGTGCACCAGTTGGCGGCGGTGGACACCGCGCTCGTCTGGCTGCGACAGCGGTGGACGCAAGCCTTCGGCGAGACGCTGGAGGAACTGGTGCGGCCCCCGTGGGCGCGGACGCTGCGCGCGCTGGAGCGGGCGGTGGAGGAGAGTCCGGGCGGCGGGGTGGAGATCTCCTGGCGCATGGACGTCATCGAGGGCTACGGCGTGGAGGTCTCGCCGTACGTCCACCGGCGCACGAAGAAGGGCCAGCGCACGCTGGGCGCGAAGCTGGGCCGGCGCAAGCTGTTGCAGGAGTACGGCTCCCAGCTCACCGCTTCGGATTCGCGCATCGCCGCGCTGCTGGCGGACAACGAGGCCCCGGCGTCCCGCGCGCTGTTGTTCGAGCTCATCGATCATCCGCGCATCTACCTGGAGGGGCTCGACCCGGATCTGCTCGTGCGCATCGAGCGCCAGAAGGTGGGGCTGGTCGCGGAGGACCGGGGTGGCACCGTCGTGGTGAACGCGGGCGTGGATGGCACCGCGCTGTCGGCGGCGATGCTGGAGCGCGTGCGCAAGTCGCGGCCGGAGGAGGCGGTGTTCCTCTGGGATGAAGGCCAACGCCTGCTCACCGTGCTGGACGTGAGTCCGGAGGTGCGCGCGCTCACCACGGTGCTGCTGCGCCATGGCAACGCGTTTCCTCCGGAGAGTCACGGCGCGCTGCTGGAGCAGCTCTCGAAGTTCTCCATGCGCCTGCCGGTGGCCATGCCCCGCAGCGTGATGGGCGAATCCGTGGCGCCCGGGCAGCTCCCGGTGCTGCGATTGGAAGGCCAGCCCGGGGGCGCGGTGCGTCTGGAATTGCGCCTGCGCCCGCTCCCGGACGGGCCCGCGTTCCTGCCGGGTGAGGGGCCTCGCGACGTGCACGTGCGGCGCGGCACCGCTTCCTTCCACGCGGTGCGCGACTTCGGGAAGGAGCTGGCGGCGGCCGCGGCGCTCCAGGCCCAACTGCCATTGCACTCCGCGGAGCCGCAGGAGCAGCCGTTCTGCTTCCTCTTCCACAGCGCGCAGGGCGGGCTGGCGGTGCTGGCCGTGTGCGCGGACTTCGAGCCCCGGCCGGAGCTGGAGTGGGTGGGCCCCTCCATGCGGCTCGTGGAGAAGCGGGGCGCGCAGGACCTGAAGGTCGTGCTCCAGCGCAAGCGGGACTGGTTCGGCGTGCTGGGCGGGCTGGCGGTGGAGGGCGAGCGGGTGGAGCTGGCGCGCCTGCTGGACGCCGCCCGGCGCAAGGAGCGCTTCGTCCAGGTGGATGCGAACACCTGGGTGGAGATCGAAGCGGCGCTGCGCGAGCACCTGGAGAAGCTGGCGGATCACACCTACGCGTCCCGTCACGGGCTGGAGGTGGGCCCGTCCGCGGCGGAGGCATTGGCGGGCCTGGGCTCCGCGGGCGCGGAGATCGAAGCGGATGCGTCCTGGAAGACGCTGGTGGAGCGCATCTTCGCGGCCAAGGAGCTGAAGCCCAAGGTGCCGGCGTCGCTCAAGACGGAGCTGCGCGACTACCAACATGAGGGCTTCCGCTGGCTCACGCGGCTGGCGTCATGGAACGCGGGCGGGGTGCTCGCGGACGACATGGGCCTGGGCAAGACGGTGCAGGCGCTGGCGGTGCTGCTGGAGCGCGCGAAGCTGGGTCCCGCGCTGGTGCTGGCGCCCACGTCGGTGGCCTTCAACTGGCGCGACGAGGCGAAGCGCTTCGCGCCGTCGCTCAAGGTGACGCTCTTCTCCGAGACGGACGACCGGGGCGGCACGCTGGAGCGGATGGGCCCCCGGGACGTGCTGGTGCTCAGCTACGGCCTGCTCACGCGCGACGTGGAGCGGCTGGCCGCGCAGCGCTTCGCCACCATCGTCTTCGACGAGGCCCAGACGCTGAAGAACGCGGCCACGCACCGCTTCCGCGCGGCCCGGGCGCTCCAGGGTGACTTCAAGTTCGCGCTGTCCGGCACGCCCCTGGAGAACCACCTGGGCGAGCTGTGGGCGCTCTTCGCCCGCGCTGGCCCGGGTGCTCCAGCCGTTCCTCCTGCGTCGCACCAAGGCGCAGGTGGAGGCCCAGCTTCCGCCGCGCACCGACGTGCACGTGCCTGTCGTCCTGTCCGCCCCGGAGTGGACGCTCTACGAGGACGCGCGGCTGGCGGCCCTGTCGGACCTGGAGACGCGCAAGTCGACGCTGAAGGAGCAGGAGCGGCGCATCGAGGTGCTGGCCGCCCTGACGCGGCTGCGGCTGCTCGCGTCGCACCCCCGGCTGTACGACCCGGTGTCCAAGCTGGAGTCCTCCAAGCTGGAGCGCTTCATGGAGCTCATCCAGGAGCTGCGCGAGGAGGGGCACCGTGCACTCGTGTTCAGCCAGTTCACGTCCCACCTGGCGCTGGTGCGCGAGGTGCTGGACGCGCAGGGCATCGCCTACGAGTACCTGGACGGGCAGACGCCCGCCGGTGCCCGGGCCGACCGCGTGCGCGCCTTCCAGGAGGGCGACGCGCCCCTGTTCCTCATCTCCCTCAAGGCGGGCGGCTTCGGCCTCAACCTGACGGCCGCCACCAGCGTCATCCACCTGGACCCGTGGTGGAACCCGGCCGTGGAGGATCAGGCGTCCGATCGCGCCCACCGCATCGGGCAGCAGCGGCCCGTCACGGTGTACCGGCTGGTGGCTCGCGGGACGATTGAGGAACAGATGCTCGCGCTCCATGAGCACAAGCGGGCACTCGTGGCCGGCGTGCTGGAGGGCAAGGATGCCGCCGGGCGCCTGTCGACCCAGCAGCTTCTGGGACTGCTCGCGCAGCGGCTGCCGGGCATCGACGTCGAGTCCGACGCCTCGAAGCACTGAGCCGGTTCCGGAGAGGGCTTCCCTGGGTTTTTCCCAGGGCTTTTGCACACCTGCGCCGACACTGAACAAACATTGAGGCAGTTTCGAAGCACCGCCGGACTGAACGGTCGAGCAGTCCTGGGTTCCTGATCGCGCATGCCTACATGAAAGAGCGATCAGGTGGGGTAGGGTAATAGATTTTCGCTGAACAAAGGATGTAGGGAAACCCGCGCGAAATGGCGCCCTGGGTCATCAACGCCTACATGCTCGGATTATCAGTGAGTCGAGGGCAACACCAATGCATGTCGGAATTCAAATGCATATCAATTCAATATCAAAACACAGACAAAGAGTGTCTGGCTGCAATTGATTGCATTTAAATAAAATGTATCAATGTTTCATCGCGGATTCAGGGGGAAGAAGTGCCCGATGGGGCCGTTCCCGTGGCCCACGGCGAGCGGGTAGCGCAGCGCGGACGTGACGTAGTCCTTCGCGAGCCTCACGGCCTCCAGTGGCGTGCTGCCCAGCGCGAGCCGCGCGGCGATGGCCGCGGACAACGTGCATCCGGTGCCGTGCGTGTTCGGCGTCTCCACGGGCTCGACGGCGAGCGTCTCCAGGCGCTTCCCGTCGAACCACACGTCGGTGCCTCGCAGCGCGCCCTGCATGCCGCCGCCCTTCACCAGCACGGCCTGGGGGCCCAGGGCGTGGATGCGCCGGGCCGCCTCGCGCATGTCCTCCAGCGTTTCGATGTCCATCCCCGCGAGCAGCCGCGCCTCATGTCGGTTGGGCGTGAGGATGGCCGCCAGGGGCAGCATCCGCGCCCGCAGCGCCGCGACCGCCGCGTCGTCGATGAGCTGTGAGCCCGCGCGTGACACCATCACGGGATCCACCACGACGGGGCCCACCGGAAGGCCGCCCAGCTGATCCGCCACGGCGTCGATGATGCCCCGCTGGGCCAGCATGCCCACCTTGACCGCGTCCACGCGCATGTCCGACGCCACGGCGGACACCTGCGCGGTGACGGCTTCGGGCGGGAGCAGGTCGACACGGGTCACCCCGCGCGTGTTCTGCGCGGTGATGGCGGTGAGCGCGCTGGTGCCGTGGACCCGGTGGAAGGAGAACGTGCGCAGGTCCGCCTGGATGCCCGCGCCACCGCCGCTGTCCGAGCCGGCGATGGTGAGGGCGATGGGGACGGGGAAGGGCGTCATGGCGCGGCATCCTACCGGGGCCCGTTGTTTCCGCGCCCCGGAAGAAGCGCACGCCTGGGTGATTCAGCGCCTCAGAACTGGCCCTGACGCGCCTGCTCGAAGCCCACGCGGTGCTTGAGGTACAGCGTGTCCAGCATGTGGTTGCTGATGAGGTTCGCGTTGCCGTCGGTGAAGCGGTGCACCACCGCGCCCTTGCCCGCGTCCTTGATGAACGCCAGCGGATCGACGGAGCCACCCAGGCCGGTGAGCGTGGGCACGGGGTCCGCGTTGTTGACGTAGTGCACGTACTTGGGGCCGTCCGGGTACGTCGTGGACGCGGCGCCGAAGGTCTCCACCTCCAGGTGGCCCATCTTCGCCTCGACCTGCGCGGGGGACAGCCCGTCCTCGATGCGCAGCCGCTTCGCCACGTCGTTGAGCGCTCGCGCGGTGATGAGCCCACCCTGGCTGTAGCCCACCAGGTGCACGTCGCGGCCGGCCTTCAGCTCCGAGTAGAGCGTGTCCGCCAGCGTGTCCACCGCGGGGTTCTTGCCCTTGTCCAGCTTGTCCGTCACGCACTGACCCAGGTCCTTCACCAGGCCCTCGGTCGCGTTGTGGATGCCCACGACCTTCGCGCCGGACGCGTCCGCCAGCGCCTGCATCTCGTTCACCTGACCCGGCGTCGTCGTCATGATGCCGTTGACGTAGAGGATCGTCTTGTCCGGGTTCGGGTTGTTCTTCGGCGTGACGCCGGGGACATCCCCCAGCTTCGTGCTGGCGGGCAGCGTCTTGCCGCCCGCGCCCACGAACATGCCGTCCTGCGCGCGGTCCGGCTTGGGGCCACCGAAGAGGCTGGTGACTTCGCGCACCGTGGTGGCCTCGAAGACGCCCAGGCCCATCTCGACGAAGCGCGGGATGTCCTTGATGCCACCCACCACCGCGTCGATGACGCCGCCCAGCAGGCCGTTGGCGCCCGCCGGCGCGGCGCCCGACACCTTCGCGGCGGACTGCGCGGCCACGGTGTTCCGCTGGGCCGGGGACGACTCGAACGAGGACTTCTGGAAGGCGGGCGGGTGCGGCGCGGGCTTCGGAGCGGCCAGCGGCTCCGCGGGTTTCCGGGTGGAGGGCGGCACGGCGAGGGGACGGGTGCGGTCGATCGTGCTCATGAAAACCTCCAGCCACCGGGGGGAACGTGGGCTCAGGTAGGTTATCCGCGCCTTTCCCAGGAAGTTGCGTGTCCTGGCCCCGCCGTCCTGGATTCCATGCCAGACAAACAATGCAGTGTGTCAGGAGTGGGGTCGCCGGGTGACGTGGATGTTGAAGTCGCCGGTGCCCAGGGTGCCCCACAAACGCAGCCAGAGCGGGAGGAAGGCCTCGGTGCCCCGGGCGGTGGTGATGTCGCCCAGGTCGATGACGTGCTTCCAGCCGAAGCCCTCCGTGAGGAGCTGCTTCACGCGGGCCTTGGCGTCCGCGTCGTTGCCGGACACGAAGACGTCGTGGTCCCCGGGCACGCGCGAGGGATCCACCATCACGTGGCAGTTCATCGTGTTGAGCGCCTTGACCACCTTGAGCGACGGGAAGGCGCGCTGGAGCTGTTCGCCCAGCGAGTCGGTGGGGGCGGTGGACAGCACCGGCGGCATGCCCTTCGTGAAGTCGAGCGGATTGGACACATCCACCAGCACCTTGCCGCGCAGGGCCTCCTCGCCCGCGGCCTTCAGCACGTCCAGCGACGCATTGCCCAGCGTGCAATTGAACAGCAGCTCCGAGAACGCGGCGGCGTCCGCGAACGTCCCCTGCGAGGCCTTGCCCCCGGCCTTCGCTGCCCAGGCCGTGGCCTTCGGATTGTTCGCGGTGCGCGAGCCCATCCGCACCTCGTGGCCCAGGGCCACCAGCTTGTTGCCCAGCGCGTCACCCACCATGCCCGTGCCCAGGATCGCGATCCGCATGTCGACTTCCTCCGTGTGGACCGAACCTTAATCGTCAACCCAGGCCGGGATAAGCGGATGGGAGTTGAACCATCATCAACTCCAGGTTGACAATGGGGCCCATGGACCTGTTCACCGGGGTGTTGCCGTTCCTGCACGTGGCGGAGGAGCGGAGCTTCCGCAAGGCGGCGGAGCGCCTGGGCGTCACCGTGGCGGCGGTGAGCAAGGCGGTGCGGCGGCTGGAGGCGGAGCTGGGCGCGAGGCTGCTGGAGCGCACCTCCCGGCACGTGGCCCTCACCTCCGAGGGCGCGGTGTTCCTGGAGCGGGCGAAGGAGGCCGTGGCCCAGCTCCGGGCGGCGCGGGAGACGGTGTCCCAGACGCACCTGGCGCCCCAGGGCCCGCTGACGGTGTCGCTGCCGTTCATCCTGGGGCCGGTGTTGCTGCCGCGACTGGCCAGGCTCCAGGCCCGTCATCCCCAGCTCACGTTGCACGTGCGCATGAGCGACCGGCTGAGCCGGCTGGTGGAGGAACAGGTCGATGTCGCCCTGCGGCTGGGAGACCTGGAGGACTCCAGCCTCGTGGCGCGGCGGCTGTTGAGCACGCGCTGGATGACGCTCGCGTCACCGACCTACCTGGCGCGACACGGAACGCCGGAGCGTCCGTCCGACCTGGAGCGCCACGCGTGTCTGAAGTTCGTGGATCCGCGCGGGCTCACCCGCGAGTGGCGCTTCCAGGAGACCCCGGGTGGCGCGGAGACGGTGGTCCGCACGCGCGCCGCCATCGATGTCGATCATGGACCTGCGCTGCTGGACCTCGCCGCCGCCGGAGCCGGGCTCTGCCAGGTGCTGGACTTCATGCGCGATGCGCGGATGCGCGAGGGCACGCTGGTGGAGGTGCTCGCGGATCACGCGGCCGCGGGCCCTCCGGTCCACGCGCTGTGCACGCCGGGACGTCAGTCCGTGCCCCGCGTCCGCGCGCTGCTTCAATTGCTCACGGAGGAGCTGCGCCTCACGGCGTGGTGAGCTCGACCTTGGAGCTGACCAGTTGGGGCGTGGCGGACGCGTCGCTGATCTCCGCCTCCGGAACCGGGGCCTCCGCGGGGGCCTCGTTGACCTCCTTGTAGAACCGGCGGCCGAAGACGACGCCCAGCACCAGCGACACCAGCATGCCCACCGCGGCCACGGCGGTCATCATGGTGCGCCCCTGCGCGAGGCCACTGCCGAACTGCGCGGTGAGGAAGGTGCCCGGGATGGTGCCCAGCACCACGCCCAGCACGGAGGGCCAGAAGCGCGCGCCGCTCGCCGCGCCCGCCACCAGCATGATGTCCGTGGGGCACAGCGGGTTGATGCACGCGAGGAAGGTGAACTGGAAGTCGTGCCGCTTCGCCGCCCGGGCGATCGCCGGGTACTTGCTGCCGGCGAGCCGCTGCATCGGCCGCGTGCCCAGCTTGCGGGCGACGAAGTAGAGCAGGGTGGCGGACAGGAAGCTGCCCGTTAGTGAATAGAGGGTGGCCGCGAGCGTTCCGAACATCATCCCCCCCACCGCGGTGAGGACCTGACCGGGCAGCAACGTCAGGGGCCGGATCGCAAGGAAGGCCACGTAAGCCAGCGGCGCGTAGTCGCCCAGGGGCAACAGCAGCTCGCGGATGGTGCGCTGATCGATGAAGTCCGGTCCCAGGAGCCGGAGCATCACCAGACCGCCGATGGACACGACCATGGGTGCGAGGATCCGCAGCCACGTCGATACCGCACTCCTGCCACTCGCCACCGAAGCCTCCCCCAAGAGCGCCGGACTGTTGTGTCGGGCGTTGCGCACAAGGTGGGAACCGAGCAGGGAATCGGCAATGTGATCCGAATTGTTGTGAACAGTGAGAGCGTCCTGCCGGGCAATCACCCGTCCAGTCCGGACGCCCAGCGTCCCCGACAAGCGCGCGGAATCCTTGGGGATTATGCATGCAATGTCGGGACAGAACGGCTGGCGGTGTACGGAGCTTGCTTGCATCGGGGCGCTTCCGTCCCAAGGTTTCAGGCAAGGGACACCGAGGCGCGGACGGGGTTGGTAGTCACCGAGAGGAGATACGGACATGTCGGACAAGGACAACAAGGGCAGCATGACGGTGGCCGAGGCGGGGCGTAAGGGCGGCGAGACGGTCCGCAACGAGCGCGGTCGCGAGTTCTACGAGACCATCGGCCGCAAGGGCGGCGCCACGGTGAAGGCCGAGCGCGGTCGGAAGCCGCCGCCGCCGCGGGCGGAGCCTCACCCCAGCAGGAGGGTGCCGCTGCTCCCGTCGCCACGCCGCCGGAGCCGACCTCGCCCGGCAACGAGTAACGGGGGACAGGACGCGCGCTCTTCCGGTATGAGGGTCGCGTGTTCCTGGTCATCACGTTTCTCGAACAGGTGGAGACGACCGAGCGGGCGATCGGTCGGCTCCGGGAGTTTGGCATCCCGGAGCCGCTGGTCATCCGGGCGCGCAGCGCGGCTGCCGCCCTGTCCGCGGAGGTGCCGGTGTTCGCCGGCCTGCGCAGCCTGGCGCTGGGCGCGGATGAGGACCGCATCGTGCTCGTGAGCGTGCTGCCCGCCATCCCCGCGGAGGAGATGGAGCGGCTGCTGCAGCGCGTGCAATTGGAGATGGACGCGGACGATCCGCCCATGGGCCGTCTGGTGGCCCTGCCCGTGCTGGCGGCGCCCACCCACCGGCGTTGATGACGCGCGGGGGCGCGCGGGTGTAAGCACCCCTCGTGCAAGCGCTGCTCGTCTTCCTCATCGTCGCGGCGTTGTCGCTGCTCGCGTCGAGCCGATCGCTGCTGGATCCGGCCCGCTTCCCGGCCCTGGCGCAGCTGGGGGCGAGCGGCCTGCTGTTCCTCATCTTCGGAGCGCTGATCGGCCCGTCCGTGCTGGGCGTGCTCACCCCGCTCAACCTGGACTCGCTCCGGCCCCTGGTGGCGCTGGGGCTGGGGACCGCCGGCGTGCTGCTGGGCCTCAACCTGGAGCCCCGGCTGTTGCGCCTGTTGCCCCGGCCCGTCTACGCGGCGGCGGTGGCGCACGCGGGCACGGCCTTCCTGTTCGTGGCGCTGCCGCTGTCGGTGCCGCTCCTGCTGTCCATGGGCCTGCGTCCCCTGGTGGCGGTGGGCGCCGCGGCGCTGTTGGGCGCGGCGGCGAGCCTGTCCTCCGGACACTTCGCGGTGCTGGGCTACCGCAACGGGCGGCTGGAGCGCTCGCGTGGGCTGGGCGTCGCGCTGCTGACGATGATGGACGACGCGGTGGGGCTGGGCGTGCTCGCGCTGGGGCTCGTGCTGGGCGCCACCGGCAACGTGGCCGAAGGGCTGGGCCTGCTGGGGCTGGCGCTGATCCTGGGCGTGGCGTGCGGCGCGCTGCTGGCGTTCCTCACCCGTGCGCTGAAGGACCCGGCGGAGCAGTCCACGGTGACGCTGGGCATGGTGGCGCTGGTGGGCGGCGCGGCGGCGTACCTGCGGCTGTCGGCGCTCTTGGCCGGCGTGGCGTGTGGCGCGACGCTGGCGCTGATGGGCGGACGCACGGCGGAGCGCGTGGCGCGGGCGCTGTCGCGGGTGGAGCGGCCCACGTACCTGGTGCTGGTGTTCATGGTGGGCTGTCAGGTGCACGCGCGCGACCTGGGGGCCTGGGCGCTCCTGCCCGCGTTCGTGGGCCTGCGCTTCGTGGGCAAGGTGCTGGGAGGGCGCTTCGCGCAGCGGCTCACGCGCGGCGTGCTCGACCTGCCTCCGCAGTTCGGCTACGCGCTGATCGCCCAGGGTGGGCTCGCGCTGTGCATCGTCGCGGAGTACGTGCTGCTGGTGCCGGGCTCCTTGTCGCAGCGGGTGCTGGACGTGGTGGCGGTGGGCGCGGTCGTCAACGAGGTGCTCGCGCACGGCGCCTTCCGGCATGTGCTGGGCGCGGAGGATGCGCCGCCCACGGGTGGGACTCCGCCCGAAGCTCCAGGTGATGCTCCGGGTGACGGTCAGGGCCCCGGGGCTCCCGGCTCCAGCGCGGGGGTGGTGGCGTGAAGGGGTCCGTCTTCCGCCTGCTGCTGCTGGTGGCGCTGCTGGCGGCCATCACCCAGGCGCAGGTGATGCGCGCGGACGCGGGCACGCCGGTGTTGCTGGCGGCGGGCGCGCTGCTCTTGTGCGGCCTGTTCGCGGGCAAGGTGGCCAAGGGCCTGGGCCTGCCGCGCCTCACCGGCTACCTGCTGGTGGGCGTGGCGGTGGGGCCCTACGCGCTGGGCTTCATCCCGGGCGCGGGCGTGAAGGGGCTGGAGCTGGTGAAGGGGCTGGCGGTGAGCCTCATCGCGCTGGTGGCGGGCACGGAGCTGCACCTGGGCCTCTTGCGGCGCGTGGGCGTGCGCGTGGCCATCCTGTGCGCGGCGGTGTGCGGGGCGACGTTCGTGGTGTGCTTCGGCGCGACGTTCGCGCTCAAGCCCTTCCTGCCGTTCCTCTCGCCGCTGACGCTGCCGCAGGCGCTGGCGGTGAGCGCGCTGTTGTCCACGGTGATGGTGTCGTTCTCTCCCACGGTCACCATCGCCATCGTGCAGGAGACGTCCGCCAAGGGGTCGTTCACGGAGTTCCTGATGGCGCTGGTCATCATCGGGGACCTGTTCGTGATGGTGGCCTTCGGCCTGGCGGC
>SECN01000787.1 GCA_004173515.1 Myxococcaceae bacterium
CAGACGCTGGCGACGCGGATGGGGACGCTGCCAGGAGCGGCGCAGGCGGCGGTGGTGGGAGCGGAGCAGGGAGGCTTCATCCTCGCGGCGGCCGGGCAGGTGCGCGCGGTGGCGGTGGCATCGAGCGGCGTGGTGACGATTGAACTGGCACCGGGCGCGGTGGCGATGGCGGCGACGGGGCCGAGCGCTGCGGCGGTGGAGGGCCACGAGCACCACATCGCGACGAACAAGTGGTGGGAGGCGACGCACAACGGAGGGCCGTGGTCGCCCAACTTCCAGAAGCTCTTCGACCGTGCCGGGATGTCCCTGGACGACCCTGCGAACAAGGTCCGAGTTCCGGGACACAAAGGGCCGCACCCTGCGGAGTACCATCGGGAAGTGTCCTCCCGGTTGAACGAGGCAATGGAAGACTGTAGCAGTCTCCAGCAGTGCCGCGAGGCGCTCACGGGCATCCTCCACAAGCTTGCCGGTGAGATCGCGACGCAAGGCACGAAGCTCAACAAGTGGGTCACCCGGTCCTGAACGGGTGGGAGACCTCATGGCGACGCGGTACTTCGAGCTGTTCGATGATCTGGATGTTCAAGGACGTTGGGCGCTGGGCGATCCGACAAACGAAGCCGGCCAGGAGGTCGCCAATCCGTGGATGTTCCGGAAGGGGGAACCTGTCAGCCTTGAGCTGCCCTTGAAGGTTCCGCTCGACCGACCCGGCAATCCCCTGGGCATGTCGCTGGCGGGCATCGGCATGGCTCCCGTCGTCCAGGCGAGCGCGGCGGACATCCTGGCTCGACTGGCTCCCAATGACGTTCAGCTTCTTCCCGTGAAGGTCGCCTCGGTTTCCGAGCCGTACTTCCTCGTCAACGTGGTCCGCGTCATCCGGTGCATCAGCGACGAAACCTCCGAGGAGGTGCAGTACTGGAGGCCGGAAGATGGGCGGCCGGAGAAGACTGGAAAGTACCGATCTGTTTCCGGCATGCGCATTGATCCGACGCAGGTGGGCGACGCGAAGGTGTTCCGCACCTGGGGATGGACCATCGCGCTCATCGTCTCCGAGGACATCAAGGACGCCTTGGAGCGTGCAGGCATCACGGGGATGAAGTTCGAGGAAGTCACGGGCCCCAGCGCGATCACCCCCGAGGAGCGCGAACACAGTCGCAAGCTCCGGGCTCTCTACGAACGGACGGAAACAGCCCGCGAGTCCTTCTGGCGCACACTGGGCACGTTGGACGAAGAGGCCATCATCCCCATCGTCGTCGGCGGAGGTTGGCCGGCACGACGCCAGGTCTGGCGCGTCATCCGCCGCCCAGAGGGCCGCACCCTCTTCGTCACGGACGGCCTGTCCGACTTCTACGTGGCCCGCGAGGAACCCTCCGTGGGCTTCGGCGTGGAACTCGCGCTGGAAACGGACGAGCCCGTCGCGGACGTGGCGAACTGCTGGCAGCAGGTGCTGCTGGAGCACATCGGCAACGAGCTCGCGGAGCACGAAAGCGTGCGCGAGAAGGTGAGGACGGGATTCCTCTCCATGGAAGTGGCCGGGTATCGGATGCCCGAAACGCTCCTGACGAAGGACGGCCGGGTGGGCGTGCTGCTGGGCATGGACACCCCAGCCCTCCCCAGTCACTTCACGATGCCCGACGGAGAAGTCCGACTCGTCACCGTCAAGGCGCTGATGCCCGCGGAGCTCACGTACCTGCTGGAGCACGGCAAGAACGGCCGGGAAGAACTCATCCGCCGCTTCAACGAGCGAGGCCCCGGCCACCTGTCCCGCGCCTGGCGTCAGCCC
>SECN01000788.1 GCA_004173515.1 Myxococcaceae bacterium
GCTGGCGCGCTACAGCGGGCAGGACGACATCAGCGTGGGAACGCCGATCGCGGGCCGCAACCGCACGGAGCTGGAAGGGCTCATCGGCTTCTTCGTGAACACGCTGGTGGTGCGCACGAAGCTGGAGGAGGGCGCGAGCTTCCGTCAGGTGCTGCGCCAGGTGAAGGAGACGACGCTGGGGGCGTACGCGCACCAGGAGGTGCCGTTCGAAAAGCTGGTGGAGGAGCTGAAGCCAGAGCGCGACCTGAGCCGCACGCCGCTGTTCCAGGTGATGTTCACGCTCCAGAACAGCGCGAAGGGTCCGGACGAGTCCCTGCCCGCGAGCGCGGGCCTGGAATTGCGTCCCGTGGAGACGGAGGGGGCGACGGCGAAGTTCGACCTGACGTTGGCGATGTCGGAGACGAGTCAAGGGTTCACGGCGTCGCTCGAATACAACACTGACCTGTACGACGCGGAGACGGCGCGGCGGCTGCTGAGGCATCTGGCGGTGCTGCTGGAAGGCATCGCGAAGGACGCGGAGACGAGCGTCTGGGACCTGCCGTTGCTGGAGCGTGAAGAGCGTCAGCGGGTGCTGAAGCTCTTCGCGGGCACGGTGGTCCCCGAAGCGAACGCGAGTGCGGCGACGATCCACGGGCGCTTCGCGGAGCAGGTGAAGAAGAGGCCGGACGCGGTGGCGGTGGAGCACGAAGGGACGCAGCTGACATACGCGCAGGTGGAGGCACGCGCGAACCAGTTGGCGCGTCACCTGCGGACGCTGGGCGTGGGTGAGGAGAGCCGGGTGGGCGTGTGCGTGGAGCGCTCGGCCGAGCTGGTGGTGGCGCTGCTGGGCGTACTGAAGGCAGGGGCTGCGTACGTCCCGATGGATGGGATGTATCCGAAGGAACGACTGGCCTACATGCTGGAGGCCACGGGCGCGCGCGTGGTGGTGACGCAGGCGAGCCTGGAGGAGGTGCTGCCGGAGTTCACGGGTCAGCGCGTGAGGCTGGACGCGGACGCGGGCGTGCTGGCCACGTATCCGGAAGAGACGTTGGGCCACACGGGCGCGTCGGAGCAGTTGGCGTACGTGCTGTACACGTCGGGAAGCACGGGCCAGCCGAAGGGCGTGATGGTGCGCCACGGCTCGGTGCTCAACCTGCACGCGGGCCTGAAGAAGACGGTGTACGGGGAGCTGCCAGCGGGCTCACGAGTGAGCCTCAACGCGCCGCTGGTGTTCGACGCGTCGGTGCAGCAGTGGGTGCAACTGCTGGACGGCCACTGCCTGTGCATCGTGCCGGAGGCGACGCGGAAGGACGCTGCGGCGATGGTGGCATGGCAGCGCAGCAACCGGGTCGCCGCGTTGGACTGCACGCCGTCGCTGCTGAAGCTGATGCTGGAGGAGGGCCTGCTGGAAGGAGAGGGCGCCCCTGCGCTGGTGGTCTCCGGTGGTGAGGCCATCGATGCGGCCATGTGGAAGGTGCTCGGGGCCGCGGAGCACACGCGCACCTTCAACGTGTACGGCCCCACGGAGTGCACGGTGGACGCGACGGCCCTGGCCGTGGAGCGGGGCACCCATCCCACGGTGGGCATGCCGCTGCACAACGTGAGGACGTACGTGCTGGACGCGAAGGGTCAGCCGGTGCCGGTGGGAGTGCCGGGCGAGCTGTACCTGGGAGGCGAGGGCCTGGCGCGAGGCTACCTGGGCCAGCCGGGGCTGACGGCGGAGCGCTTCGTGCCGGATGGCTACAGCGAGGAGGCCGGAGCGAGGCTGTACCGCACGGGCGACAAGGTGCGGTGGGGCC
>SECN01000318.1 GCA_004173515.1 Myxococcaceae bacterium
CGGCGACCACGCGGTGCCCGCGCTGCGACAGCAGGTCGGTGGCGAGTTGTCGGAAGAACAGGTCGTCGTCGACGACGAGGATGGGACCAGCCACGGCGCTCGGGGGAGAAGGGAGGAAACGCGAAGGTTATCGGGCCCTTGGAAGGGCTACAACGCCTTCGAAGACGAAGGCGACCGGACCGCGCAGTCGGATGTCGGACAGATCATCCGGAACGCGGATGCGCAAATCGCCTCCCGGCAGGGTGACGCGCATCCAGGCATTGCCCGGAAGACGTTTCGCCAGCACCGCCGCCACCGCGGAGGCGCACGCGCCCGTGCCGCACGCCTGGGTGAGGCCGCAGCCGCGCTCCCAGACGACGACGGTGAGCCCGTCCTCGTCCACGCGCACGAACTCCACGTTGGTGCGGTCCGGGAAGGACGGGTGTCGCTCCAGGCCGGGCCCCAGGCGCTCCGCGTCCTCCAGGGGCTGATCCAACAGCACCAGGTGCGGGTTGCCCATGTTCACGGCGGTGCCGAGCAGCTCCGGATGTCCGGGCACGGCGGACGCCACGAAGGGCTGCCCCGTCGTCCCCGAAGGCAGGTTCGCGGCCACCAGCCGCGCCGGGCCCATGGAGATGTCCACGCCCACCACGCCGCCATCGCCGTAGCCGGGCTCGCAGGTGAGCACACCCGCCCCCGTCTCCACGTCGAGCAGCGCGGGGTGTTCTCCGGATTGATCCACCAGATACTTCACCGCACAGCGCAGGCCGTTGCCGCACATCTCCGCGATGCTGCCGTCGGCGTTGTGGACGACCATGCGCGCCACGGCCCGGGTGGAGGGGAGGATGGCCAGCACGCCGTCCGCGCCAATGCCCCGGCGCCGGTCGCACAGCCAGCGCGACTGGTCCTCGGTGATGTCCACGCCCGTGCGGCGGCGGTCCAGGACGACGAAGTCGTTGCCCAGGCCGTGGTACTTGAAGATGCGTTCGGTTGCGTCCACGGGGACAAGTCTAGACGGCCGACGTCATTCTCGCTCGCCGACCTTCTTGGGCGGGGTCGGAAGGTCCAGCGCGGGCATGGACCGACGCGAGGACGTGGGGCCAGGGGGCCCGCTGGCGCGGCGCAGCTCGGCCAGCTCCGCCTCCCGGGCGGCCAGTTGGTCCTGCATCGTCTCCACGTGGGCCTGGAGGACCTCCATCTCGGCGGCCATCTCCAGCACGGCCTCGGGGGGCTGGCCGGATGAGGCCGCCTTCGACTCCTCCAGCGCCTGGACCAGCGTCTCGCGCTCCGTCTCCAGGGCTTCCAGCCGGGCCTGCTGCTCGCGGATCCGCGCGGTGAGCTGGTCGCGTTCGGCGCGCTCGGCGTCCAGGATGCGCGCGGCATCCGTGGCCGCGGTCTCCAGCGAGGTGGCGCGGCCTTCCAGGCGGACGCGGGCGGACCGGGCGACGGTCAGGTCCGACTGGAGGCGTTCGCGTTCGGAGGCCATGGCCGTGCGCTCGGTGTCGGCACGGCGGGCCTGGGCCTCGGCGGCGGTGGCGGCCTGGGTGAGGGAGGCCACGCGGGACTCCAGCGCGGCCTGTTCGGTGCGCGCATCCGCGAGCGCGGTGGCGAGCCGGGCCTCCAGGGAGGAGAGGGCTTCGCGCGTCTGCTCGCCGGCCTGCGCGAGGCGCGCTTCCAGTTCGGACTGGTTCGTCGTGGCCTGGGCCAGGGCCTCCGCGAGCCGGGCTTCGTGCTCCACCCTTCCCGCCTCCACCTGCGTGGAGAGGTCCGCGAGCCGGGCTTCCAGCGCGGCCCGCTCCGCCTCGGCGCGGGAGGTGACTTCCGCGAGGCGCGCTTCGAGGGTGGCCCGCTCCGTCTGCGTCTGCGCGGTGAGTTCGGAGAGGCGCACTTCCAGGTCCGCCTTGTCCGAGCCCGCGTTCGCGAGGGCTTCGGAGAGACGCACCTCCAGTTCCGCCTTCTCCGTCCCGGCCTGCGAGGTGAGTTCGGAGAGGCGTACTTCCAGCTCCGCCTTCTCCGTCCCCGCCTGCGAGGTGAGTTCGGAGAGGCGTACTTCCAGCTCCGCCTTCTCGGTGTTCGCGAGCGACAGCGCGTCCTGCGCCGCTTGAGCCTGGGCCGCGACTTCAGCGAGCTGGGCTTCGCGTTCCTCCGCGACACGGGCGAGTTGTTGTTCCAGCGTGGATGCGCGCGCGTTCTCGCTCCGGGCGGTCTCCGTGAAGCGGGCCGCGTCGGCTCGGGCGACCTCCAGTTCGGTGCGCAGGGCTTCCAGGGCGGTCCGCTCCGCTTCGAGCGAGGACTCCAGATTCGTGGCCTTGCCCGCGAAGCGCCGCGCGGTCTCCAGTTGAACCACGAGCAGCTCAGCGTGTTCGCGCGTGGCGGCGAGCCGATCGCTCGCGTCCATCAGCTCCGCTTCCAGCCGGCCGACCTGCTGTCCCCGCTCGTGCAGCGCGGCGTGGGCGCGTTGCAGTTCGGAGCCCAGGCGCATCAGCTCCTGGTGCGCGGCGCCCAGTTGAGCGGTGTCCGCGCGAAGGGAGGCCAGCTCCTGTTCCTTCAGCGCGAGCTGTTCGCGCACCTCGTCCAGGTCCTGCTGCTGACGTTCGGCCCGCGAAAGCGCACCCTCCATCTGCGCTTCCATGGACACACGCAGGGCACCGGCCTCGCGCAGCTCCTGTTCGCGCGTGGCCAGGGACTCCATGAGGCGCGTCGCCCGTGCTTCGGCCTCGCGAGCGGCTTCCTGCGACTGGACCCCTTCCTCGAACCGTGCCTCCGCGCTTTTTCGAGCGGCCTCCGCCTGCGCGAGCGAATCCTCCAATGCGCCCAGGTTCGCGGTCTCGGCGGCGAGCCGGAACTCCACTTCCGTCAGCGAGGCTTCCAGCTCGGCGCGACGCGCGGTCTCGGAGGCGGAGCGCTTCTCCGCCACCGCCAGCGTCTGCTCCAACGTGGAGAGTCGCGCGACGTCCGACGCATACCGCGTCTCCGCTTCCGTCAGCGCCTGCTGCAACGTGGAGAGTCGCGCGGCCTCTGAGCCCTGACGGGCTTCGGCGTCCGTCAACGAGGCTTCCAGTTCGGCGCGGCGCGCGGCCTCGGCAGCGTGGCGTGCTTCGGTTTCCGTCAACGAGGCTTCCAGCTCGGCGCGACGTGTGGCTTCGGCGGCGTGGCGGGCGTCGGCGTCCGTCAACGAGGCTTCCAGTTCGGCGCGACGTGTGGCTTCGGCGGCGTAGCGGGCGTCGGCGTCCGTCAACGACGCTTCCAGCTCAGCGCGACGTGTGGCTTCGGCGGCGTGACGGGCTTCGGCGTCCGCCAACGACGCTTCCAGTTCGGCGCGACGTGCGGCCTCCTGGGCCTGTCGTGTCTCTGTCTCCGCGAGCGACTGCTCCAACGGTGCGAGTCGCGCGAGCTCAGCGGACTGGCGGGCTTCGGCCTCCGCGAGCGACTGCTCCAGGGAAGCAACCCGCGCGGCCTCGGTGACGTGCCGGGCCTCGGCCTCCACGAGCGACTGTTCCACCGACGCGAGCCGCGTGGTCTCGGAAGCCAGGCGGGCCTCCGCATCCGCGAGGGCCTGCTGCAACTCGGGCAGGCGCGCGGCTTCGGCGGTGTATCGGGACTCGGTGTCCGACAGGGACGCTTCGACCGCGACACGGCGCGCGGTCTCGGAAGCCAGACGGGCCTCGACCTCCGAAACACGGACCTGGCCCTCGGCGCGCTCCTGCGTGAGCGTCTGCTCCACTTCGGCCAGGCGCTCGCGCTGCGCCGTGGACTCCTCGCGCAGGGTCTCCAGCTCCGCGCGAAGTGCGGCCAGGGCCTCGCGAGCCTCCACGAGCGCGGCTTCGTCCTTCGTGCGCGATTCGCGTTCGCGAGCCTCCTGCGTGCGGGCGTCGTCCAGCGAGGACAGCGCCTCCACTTCGGACCGGCGCGCCTCGGTGAGCTCCGCGCGCAGCTCCCGCAACGTCGCGTCCTGGGACGCCTGGGCCTGCTTCGCATCCGCCAGCGCGGCGCGGGCCTCCGCCAGGGCTTGGGACTCTTCCGCCGCGGTCGCCAGGGCCTTCTCGTGCGACTGGCGCAGCTCCAGCAACGCGGCTTCGTTCGCGCGCTGCGCCTCGGTGAAGGCGGTCTGGACTTCCGTCAGCGTCTGTCGCGAGTGCTCGAACGCGGCCTCGGTGGACAGCCGCGAGGCGCGGGTCGCCGTCAGGTCCGCTTCGAGTTCAGCCCGGGCCTCGCGCGTCGAATCCAACGACGCCTCGACACGGGCACGCACGGCGCGCTCCTCCTCGAGCGAAGCCTGGACCGAGGCGAGGGTCTCCCCGGCCTTGGTGCGCAGGGACCGCTCCTCCTCCAGCGCCGTCGCGGCTTCATCCTTGAGGCGGGTGAGCGAATCCTCCAGGCGGGCACGCTGCGCGCGCTCCTCCTCCAGGACCGTGCGAGCGACCCCCAGCGCGGCATCCAACCGGAGCCGGTCCGCTTCCAGCGCGCTCTGGGCCTCGGACCACGAGGACTCCGAACCTTCCAGACGCGTGCGGAGGGCGCGCTCGGCATCCAGCGACTCCTGCACGCTGGCGAGGGCCACCTGCGCGCGGGCCTGCTGCTCGCGCTCCGACAGCAACTGCGCCTGGGTGTCGGCGAGCGCCGCTTCCCAACGGGCGCTCCGCTCCTGCTCGGCGGTCAGCGACTCCTGGACCCGCGCCAGGGCCTGCTTCGCGGAGCCCAGCGCCGTCTCCACCTCTTGCCGCTGGGCGTGCTCCGTCGCGAGCGACTGTTCCACCGCGTCCAGCTTCGCCTGCGTGGCATCGAGCGAGGCCTGCATCGCCGTCCGGGCCTGCTGCTCGCGCGTCAGGTCGTCCTGAACCCGCTTCAACAGGGCTTCCGCGTCGGTCAGTTCCTGACGCACGGTCTGGAGGGTGGCCTCCAGTTCCGCGTTGCGCTCCACGGCCGCTTCACGGGCCTGATTCGACTCCGCGAGCCGGGCGCCGTGTTCCCACACCTCGCGGGCCAGGGTGTCACGGGCCTCGGAGAGGGCCAGTCTCAGGGTCTCGCTTTCGGAGCGGGCCGCCTGGAGGTCCTGCGCGGAGCGGGCCTCCGCTTCAGCAAGCATGCCCTCCGCTTCGGCACGCGCATCCTGGAGTCCCTGCGCGAGCCGTGCGGCGGCCTCGGCGCGAACATCCAAGAGCACCTGTTCCGTCTGGCCACTGGACTCGGCGCGAGCCTCCGCGAGCACCTGGGCCACCCGAGCATCCGCATCGGCGCGGGCCGCGACCAGCGCCTGGGCGGCGCGGGTCTCCGCCTCTTCCAGGGCACGGGCCTGCTGGGCCTCCGCCTCCGCACGGACGTCCGCGAGCGCACGGGCCTGCTGGACTTCCGCGTCCGCGAGCACCTGGGCCACGCGGGCCTCAAGAGCGCGAACCTGCGCCTCCGCCTCCGCACGCGCTTGCACGAGGGCACGGACCGCACGCGCCTCTGCTTCCTCCAACGCCTGCGCCTGCTGGACCTCCGCCTCCGCGCGCGCTTCCGCGAGAGCCCGGGCCGCATGGGCCTCGACCTCCTCGATCTTCAGCCCTTCAAGAATCTCCGCGTCGGCCAGCGCGCGAGCCGACTCCGCCTCGGCCTCCGCGCGAGCCTCGACCACGGCCTGCTTCCACCGGGCCTCCGCTTCCGCCAGCGCCCGGGTGAGCGCCGCATCCCGTTCGGCCTCCGTCTCGCTCAGCGCCCGCGTCCGCCGGGCCTCGGCTTCCGCCAGCGCCTGCGTCCGAAGGGCCTCGGCCTCCTCCAGCGCCTGCGTCCGATGCGCCTCCGCTTCCGCCAGCGCCGCTGCCAGCCGCGCCTCGGCATCAGCCCGCGCCTCGGCGAGCACGCGCAGGCGCTCGGCCTCCGCTTCCTCCAGGGCACGCTCGACCGCTGCGGATTCCTCCGCCCGGGCCCGAGCGAGGGCCTCCGTCAGCTCGGACTCCGCCGCCTCCCGTGCCTCCGCCAGCGCCCGCGCTAGCCTCGCCTCCTCCTGCTCACGGGCCTGCGCCAGCGCACGGTCCTGCCGTCCATCCGCGTCCGAGTGGGCGGCGGCCAGCGCGTTCGTCACCCGCTCATTGGCCTCGGCACGGGCCTCCGTCAGCGCCTCCTCCAACCGCGCCTGCGCCTGGGCCCGCTCCGCGTCGATGGCCTGCACGAGCGCGGCCTCCACCCGGACACGCTCCGTCTCCGCCGCCGCCAGCCGCTGCCCCGCCACATGCTGCGCGGACTCGACGCGCTTCTGCTCCGCCTCCAGCACCTCCAGCCGCTGCTGCGCCGCGTGAAGCGACTCCTCCAGACGGGCCGCCAGCGCACGCGCCGCCGCCTCGCCCTGGGCCTGTCCCTCCAGGTCGCGCCGCAGCCGGCCTTCCGACTCGCGCGCGGACGTCAGCTCCGTCTCCAGCCCCCGCAGCACGGACTCGCGCTCCGCGAGCCGCGCCTCCGCCTCCTTGCGCGCGCCGTCGGCCGAGTGCATCCGCTGCTGCGCATCCGCCAGCTCCCGCCGCGCCCGCGCCAGCTCCGCTTCCCGCACCGGCACCGAGTCGCCCGCCGCCCGCGCCTGGTCCTGCGCGCGCGCCAGCTCCGACTTCAGGTGCTCCACCGCCGCCAGCGCCGTGGAGTACTGCTCCGCGATGCGCAGCTCCCGCTCGCGCGCCGCCTCCGCCTGCCGACGCCGGTCCTCGGCCCCGTCCTGCGCGCGCTCCGCCGCCAGCCGGTCGCGCTCCCGGTCGATGCGCAGCGACCCCAGCTCGTCCTGGAGCGTGCGCAGCTCCGTGTACGCCTGCGTCAGCCGCTCGCGCGCCTCATCCAGCGAGGCCGCCGTCTCCTCGCGCCGAGCCCGCTCCAGCCGCAGCGTCTCCTGCGCCGCCAGCGCCTGCACGCCCGCGTCCGCCTGCGCACGCTGCGCCGCCTCCACCTCCAGCCGCTGCGCCGTCAGCCGCCGGTCCGCGTCCGCGATGCGCTCCGTCGCGACCTGCAACTCCAGCTCGCGCCGCCGCAGCCGGCTGCTCAGGTCGTCCCGCTCGCGCGCGGACTCCACCGTGCCCCGGGCCGTCTCCAACTGCGCGGTCAGCCGCGCCATGTCCTGACGCGCGCCCTCCAGCGCCGGCTTGAGCGCGACGACCTCCGCCTCCCGGTCGCCCACCTCCGCGCGCAGCTTGGACACCGCGTCCTTCAGCCGCCCCGCCCGCTCCTCCCACGTCTTCGCCCGGACGGCGATCTCATCCAGCTTGCCGCGCGTGAAGGCCAGCGGCTCCGGCGGCAGTTGCACCCACGTGGGGTCCACCACCCGCGCCGGCTCCAGGCCCGCCATCACCACGAAGTACGCCGCCTCGCTGTTGCGCACGAGCGAGCCGTCCACCTGCAACCCGTCCCCGCGCTCGAACGCGAGCTGGTAGCCCAGCACCGGCGACTGCGTGGCCACCTCCACGTGGGGGAAGTGCGCCTTGAGCGCGTCCAGGAGCTGCCCGTACAGGGGCGGCACGTCTTCTTCCGGCTCCATCAACTGCGGCAGCGCCAGGCCCGCGATGTTGCGCAGGCCGCCCACCAGGAAGCCCTGCCGCGCCACCAGCCGCGCCAGCTCCGCCAGCAGCTCCGGCGCGCGCACGTAGGGCGCCAGGTCCGTCACCAGCACCAGGTCGAAGCTCGCCGGCTCCAGGTCGTCGTAGAGGTTCGCGCGGAAGCGCAACTGCGGGTGCGCGTGGGCCTTCTGCGCCGCCTCCACCGCCGCCACGTCCGCGTCGCACGCGACCACCGTGCGAGCCCCCCGCTCCACCAGGAAACGCGCGCTTTCGCCCCCGGTGGAGGCCACGGCGTCGACCTCCAGCACGCGACGGCGCGCGAACAGGCTCTCCGCGAAGATGTAGCGGGGCAGCAGCTCGCTGGGCCCCATCCGACGAAAGGTAGATTGCAAATGATGTTCCCGGGGGGCGGGAATTGTAGCGTCTGAGGAAGAGACGTCCCAATTTCAGGGCGCTTACAAGCACGGGCGAAGCGCCCGTCCGACCGGAGGGCAGGCGACATGACCACGAATTCACCCCAGGGTTTCGGTTACCGGGCACGCCGCACCTTCACCCGCCTGCTCGTCTTCCTCGTCATCCTGGGCCTGGGCGGCGGCGTCGTCTTCCTGCTGGGCCAGCTCAACTCGCGCACCTTCACCCTGGTCCAGGAGAACGGTGAGCTGGTGGTCATGAAGGGCCGCGCCCTGCCCACCGGCGCCACCGCCTACCGCCCCGGCGACCCGCGCCTCGCGGACACCTACGCCCCCCTGCCCCTGGAAGGCCAGGACGTCACCCTGCTGACACAGCAGAAGTTCACCGACCGGGACGACCTGGACCGCGCCCTCTTCCCCCTCCTGGAGACCCTGGCCC
>SECN01000789.1 GCA_004173515.1 Myxococcaceae bacterium
CAGACGCTGGCGACGCGGATGGGGACGCTGCCAGGAGCGGCGCAGGCGGCGGTGGTGGGAGCGGAGCAGGGAGGCTTCATCCTCGCGGCGGCCGGGCAGGTGCGCGCGGTGGCGGTGGCGTCGAGCGGCGTGGTGACGATTGAACTGGCGCCGGGCGCGGTGGCGATGGCTGCATCAGGGGCGCGGGAGGTCTACGAGCACCACATCGCGACGAACAAGTGGTGGGATGCGACGCACAACGGGGGCCCGTGGTCGCCCCAGTTCCAGGAAATCTTCGACCGTGCCGGGATGTCCCTGGATGACCCCGCGAACAGGGTCTTCATCCAGGGCCACAAGGGGCCTCATCCCGAGGCGTATCACCAAGAGGTCCTGAGGCGCTTGCGGCAAGCATTGGGCCGCTGCAGAAGCATGGCCCAGTGTAGAGAGGTTCTGACCGAGCGGCTCAATCAGTTGGCTTCGGAGCTTCGAGCCGAGGGCACCCAGCTCAACAAGTGGATCACTCGAACCGAGTGACGCGAGGAACCAACATGGCGGGGCGGTACTTCGATCTTCACGAGGACATGGGTTACCCGGGGGGCGGCTGGCACCTGGCTGACCCAAGGGATCCCCAAGGGCATGAGTTGGATGAGCCCTGGCAGTTCACCGACGGACGTCCTGTGCGTGTCTGTGAACGACTCCGGTTCCCCATCTACCATCCGGGAAGCCCGCGCGAATTCTCCCAGGCCGGCGTATCTGCCACGCCCGTTGTTCACCAAAGGGTGGCGAACCTCTTCTTGGAGTTGGCGCCTGACGATGTGCAGATCATTCCAGTCGATGTCGACGGACAATCGGAGCCGTACTGCATCCTTGTCGCGACGCGGAACATCCGGTGCATCGATGATGCGCAGTCAGCGGAGGTCCAGTACTGGCAGCCAGAGGACAAGCGCCCGGAGATGACCGGCGAGTACCGGGCCGTCTCCGACATGCGCATCGATCCGACGAAGGTGGGCGACGCGAAGGTGTTTCGCACCTGGGGATGGTCCATCGCGCTCATTGTCTCCGAGGACATCAAGGATGCCTTGGAGCGCTCGGGTGTCACGGGGGTGAAGTTCCAGGAAGTCACCGGTCCCAGTTCCGTAACCCCCGAGGAGCGCGAACGCAGTCGCAAACTCCGGATGCTCTACGAGCGGACGGGTACGGCTCGCGAAGCCTTCTGGAACACGCTGGGCACGCTTGAAGAAAGGTTCACCATTCCAGGGGTTGTCGGAGGAGGCTGGCCCGCGCGACGCCAGGTCTGGCGCGTCATCCGCCGCCCAGAGGGCCGCACCCTCTTCGTGACGGACGGCCTGTCCGACTTCTACGTGGCCCGCGAGGAACCCTCCGTGGGCTTCGGCGTGGAACTCGCGCTGGAAACGGACGAACCCGTCGTGGACGTGGCGAACTGCTGGCAGCAGGTGCTGCTGGAGCACATCGGCAACGAACTCGCGGAGCACGAAAGCGTGCGCGAAAAAGTAAGGACGGGTTTCCTGTCCATGGAGGTCGCCGGGTATCGGATGCCCGAAACCCTCCTGACGAAGGACGGCCGGGTGGGCGTGCTGCTGGGCATGGACACCCCAGCCCTCCCCAGTCACTTCACGATGCCCGACGGAGAAGTCCGACTCGTCACCGTCAAAACGCTGATGCCCGCGGAGCTCACGTACCTGCTGGAGCACGGCAAGAACGGCCGGGAAGAACTCATCCGCCGCTTCAACGAGCGAGGCCCCGGCCACCTGTCCCGCGCCTGGCGTCAGCCC
>SECN01000319.1 GCA_004173515.1 Myxococcaceae bacterium
CCTCCAGGCATCGAGAACCTCTCACCTCTTGCCTCCCGGAACTCTGGAGCGCTTGGTGGTTGGGGCTCCAGAGTTCCGGGAGGCAAGAGGTGAGAGGTTCTCGATGCCTGGAGGGGCGGATGCGTGGGATGCCGGTCGAGAGGAAAGCAGGCACGTGGATGGTGGGAGGGCTCAACCTCGTCGGAGGCGCCCATACGGCGCTCCTGGGTGGGATTGGATACGTCTGGGCGTCGGAGTCCGCGGCGGCTCCGGGCCACCGTGGGGAGGGGCTCCTCCAGGCTTCCGCCGTGTCACTCGCGGTGGGCCTCGCGGGCGTCTTGGTAATGGGCTGTAGCGTCGCGTTCCTGCTGGGGCATCGACGGGCATGGCTTCCGCTCGGGCTCTTCGATGGCGCATGGCTGGTCTTCGGTCTGTGGCTTGGCTGGAGCGCGGGCGCTGGATGGCTTCTGACCGTGCCTGTCTCCGCAGGGCTCGCCTGGCAGTGCTGGGCCTCGCGGAAATAGCTTCAGGTCCGCGAGCCGGCGTCGGAGGTGTTAATCACCCGAGGACACGCTCCCGAGGGTCTCCATGGCCTCCCTGATTCTTCCTCTCCTGGGTGGAGCACTCATCGGGTTGAGTGCATCGCTGCTCCTGCTGTTCAACGCGCGCATCGCGGGCATTAGCGGCATCGCGGGCGGGCTCTTCGACTCCGTGAGCGGGGAGCGCGGCTGGCGCCTGGCCTTCCTGGGAGGACTGGTGGGCGGCGGGCTGCTGCTGCGCTTCTTCTGGCCCGGGACGCTGGGGGCTCCCCAGGTCCCCGGACCGTGGTGGCTGGTGGTTGCGGGGCTGCTGGTGGGGGTAGGGACGCGGCTGGGCAATGGCTGCACCAGCGGTCATGGCGTGTGCGGCATCGCCCGGGGTTCGCGACGGTCGCTGGCGGCCACGTTCACGTTCATGGCTACGGGCATCCTGACGGTCTTCATCGTCCGTCACGTGCTGGGAGGTGGGACGTGAAGGCCCTCCTGAGCGCGGGGGGCTGCGGCCTCCTCTTCGCACTCGGATTGGGACTGGGTGGAATGACCCAGCCCGAGAAGGTGCTGGGTTTCCTGGACGTCGCGGGCACGTGGGATCCGTCCCTGGCCATGGTCATGATGGGCGCGGTGGGGGTGCACGCCGTCCTCCTGCGGCTCATCCGCCGACGGCCTGCTCCGGTGCTGGCTCCGCGATTTCCGGCGCCTCCCTCGACGCGCGTGGACACGGCGCTCATCGTCGGAGCCGCGTTGTTCGGGGTGGGGTGGGGGCTCGTGGGCTACTGCCCGGGTCCTGCGTTTGTGTCAGTGGTCACCGGCGGACGAGACGTGTTGTTGTTTGTCTTGTCCATGCTGGCAGGGATGGGGTTGTTCCGCCTCTGGTCGCGAGCCAACGCGTGAACCGGCGTCTTGCCATCGTCCTGTTCGTGGCTTTGCTTGTTGCAATGGCTGCCCTGGTGAATGCGTCCCGGCCGTACTGGCTTTGGGTGTCGCGAGACGACCTGGGCATCCCGCGTGGCTTCTATCGTTGCTCTGTGCGAACCGAGGCGGGGCAGCGCACCCGTCTCTGTCTGGTGGGCGCGGATGGCTTCATCCTGAGCGAAGTCCGGTCCGCGGGCGGGACCGTGCACCGCACCTGGCTCAAGGATGGCCGCACTCCGTGCAGCATCGAACTGCTAGAGCCTGATGGTGTGCTGCGGGTGCTCGAATACAGTTGCCGTTGAACCCCCCGAAAGTTGCCCCGCGCTGTTCACGTCCCCGTCGGAGGCACGCGCTTCAGCTCCCTTGCGGGAACCCCGGCCACCACGGCCCCGGGGGCCACGTCCTCGATGACGACCGCGTTGGCTCCGATCTTCGCTCCGTCGCCTATCGTCACCGGGCCCTGCACCTTCGCGCCCACGCCGATGAAGACGTCGCGCCCCACGCGGGGCACTCCGTCCACTCCGGGGGCGCCTTCCAGGCTCACGTTCTGGGAGACGAAGCTGTTCTCTCCAATCTCCACCCCCGGCGCGATGATGACGCCGATGCCCCCGTAGCCTAGCTCCACGCTCGGGTGCAGCGCGGCCTGCGTGTCCACGTGGCTGTTGTGCAGGCGGTTGCCCACCGCCGCCACCACATTCGCGATTCGTGGGACCTTCAGCGCCTGGAGCCGCCTGGCGGCCCAGTAGAAACTCAGCGCCGTCGGACCCATCTGCCCACCATCCTTTTCGCCACGGGTGCCCAGCGGAACTTCGAGCGCTGCAGGGCCTGCCCCACCAGTGTATCCCGGTAGATGAACAGCCAGTGGTGTTGCCGCACGTCTTGCGTCCACTCACGCTTGTAGGGGGCGTCGTCCCCCAACAGATCCAGCTCCTTCAGCCCCCGCCCGATGCAGTCCTGGACAAGGTTCTCCGTCAGCAGGTGGCCCGGACTCACTTCCGCCAACGCTTCGTCGTAACCGGGCTTCATCGCCAGATAGCGACTTCCGTACTCCAGCCCGTACTGGAAGGCGACGGCCTTCGAATCCAGTCGCAGGAAGTACAGCCCCAGCCAGCCGCGCTCGGCCGCCACCCGCGCCAGCGCCGTGTAGAACCCGCGCCGGTGCTCCGCCTGGCCTATCGCCGTGCCCTG
The DNA here is from genome assembly GCA_004173515.1 of Myxococcaceae bacterium. Classification (GTDB taxonomy): domain Bacteria; phylum Myxococcota; class Myxococcia; order Myxococcales; family Myxococcaceae; genus Corallococcus. The sequence goes on from SECN01000319.1 coordinate 2,619, forward strand.
CCTTGCCTTCCAGCCGCTCTGCTCCAGTGCGAACGCCTCTTCCAGCTTCGCCTCCAGCCCCTCCGGGCCGGACACGCGCTCCACCTCCACGCGGCCCTTCTCCTCCAACCTCCGACGCCGCCTGCGCAAGGGCTTCGCGTTGCTCCGCCCCTTCGTCCACGCCGCCACCGTGTCGGGCAGCACCAGGTATGGGGACTTCGCGCTCGGCCACGCGCCCCAGGGCATCCCCGCCCCCCGGGCCGCGTGCATCAGCGCCCACGCAGCGCCTTGCTCCGGCACATCCGACAGCCGGAGCAGGTCCCAACCGGGGTCGCCCAGCAGATGCGACAGGAAGGCCGCCGCCGCGCGCTTCGGCTCCTCCGCCAGCAGGTCGAAGCGGCAGGAGTGCTTGTTCGTCAGCGACACCAACTGCCGCACCGGCATGCCGTACTGGTGGCCCTGCTCCTCCTTCAATCCCAGCAGCGCGACCAGCCCGCCCGTCGCGTCCCTCGCCGTGAGGATTCGCAGCGCGGCCCCTTCTCCGAAGTGCGCAAGCCAGCAGCGCACGAACTCGTGTCTGTAGAAGACCTGGTCGTCCACGCGCATCACCAGCGCGTTCCACTCCGCCGCCAGCGCGTCGAAGCCGGCCAGGTCGCGGATGACGTCCACACGCAGGGGCTCCGCGCGCCTTCCGGGCTTGCGCGGTGCCTGCCTCCAGGCGCGGGGCTCGCGGTCGCAGGGGCGAGATGGGACGCGCTTCCCGAGCGGCGCGTCCGTGATGGGGCTTTCCTCCATGAATGTGTCTCCTCGGGTCTCTGGCTCGGGAGGGCTCAGGACAGGGGTTCGCCCGCGTCATCGCCTGACGCTTCCGGCTTTGGGACGTCGGGCCCCTGCGGCTTCACTGTCGCGTCGCGCGGCAGCACGGGCCCTTCGCCCTTCGCCATCGCGTTCGTCTCCGAGGTGTGGAGGTGGCGCAGCGGCACCGTGACGCTCGTGCCGCGCAGCTCCACCGACTTCGTGAACACGACCTGGGGTTGCGGCAGCGGACTGGACGCCTCCGCTTCCGTGACGGGCGGGAGCACGGGCGCCTCCACTGGCACCGGGCCGAGCCGCTTCGGCTGCTGCTTCTTGAGGCCGCGGAAGAGCCAGCCGCCCTTCTGGCGCTCGTACAGCTTGCGCGTCTCCACCGCCGCCCGCGCGTGCGACACGCGGCCCTTCTCCAGGTCCTCCAGCAACATCTCGCTCAGCCGGCGGCGCGTCACGCTGTCCAGGTAGTCGAACACCTTCTCCAGCTTGCGCACCACCGTCTGCGTCGCGCCGCCCGCCGCCGTGTGCTTCAGCGCTGACAGCTTCGACTCGTGCCGCTGCCTCGCGCGCTCCGCCAGCTTGCGCAGCCGGTCCGCTTCGTCCGGTGAGTTCGCCTTCTCCACCAGCCTGGGCAGCACCGTGCGCGCCAGGCCCGCGTCCACGAAGCCCGAGTCGTCGAACGTCTCCAGCGACTCCAGCGCCCGCCGCCGCGCCTCCACCGACGTGCCCTCCAGCGCCTTCAGCGCGGACGTCACCCGGTCCAACGCCATCCAGCGGTACACCCAGTCCAGGCCCGTGCCCTTGATGTTCTGCGCGCCCATGATGCTCACCTGCATGCCCGGCGCGACGGCGCGGGCACAGGCGTCCACCACCTGGTCGCCCGTCGCCTGCGCGTCGGACACCGGCACCACCTGCTCCAGGAACATCGCCTTGTAGGCTTCGCGGAACCTCGCGTGGAACGCCTTCACGCGCCCCGCCGCATCGCCCGACGCATCCCGGGGCAGCGCCTGCTTCAGCCGTGCGTGCACCGCCATGCGCGCCAGCAGGTACAGCGCGTGTTCGCGCACCTCGTCCTTCGTCGCGGGCGTCAGCACCTCCGGCAGCGGCTGCGACTGCACCCGCGACACCGGCCCCAATGCCTCGTCGAGCAGCGAGCCGACCTCGCGCTCCAGCGTGCGGCGCACCTTCTCCACGCCCACGTCGTCGCCCGCACCGGACAGCGCCTTCTCCACCGCCGCGTTCAGCGCCACGGTGGGGGTCACCTTCAGGCCCGCGCCCGCGGCATACCGACCGAAGCGGTCCAGGAACGTCTGCGCCGTGGGGCGCGGCACCTTCAGCCGCGCCAGCGCCTTCGCGAGGCGCACCTCCGCCCGGCCCGCGCCCTCCGGAGTGGACAGCTCCTCCACCGCCACCACGTCCGTGCCCGCCAGATACCGGTCCAGCGCGTCGCGCACGTACTTCTGGAGGCCCTCCAGGTTCGTGCCGATGAGCACGTGCCGGTCCGCGGGCGCGTCCTCCACCATGATGCGCGCGAACACCTCCGAGCGGGACACGCGGTCCCACCGGTTGTTGATGACCGTGATGACCGCGCGCTCCGGGTTCGACTCCGGATCCACGTCCCCCAGGCCCGTGCGGGTCCAGTTGTTCATGAAGCCCGTGCGCTCGTTCGCCGAGTGCCCGTTGATGAACGTGAGCAGGCGCCCGCGCACCCGCGTCTGCGGGAACACCTTCAGCACGCCGATTTCGGGCTGCACGTGCTCGGCCATCAGCGCCAACGCGTACGGGCGCGACACGCCGAGCTGTTCGGCCAGCGTCGCCACCAGCGCCATGTTGCGCGGGTGTTCGCGGTAGGGGAACAGCGCGAGCAGCTCCTCTGGAATCAGCTCTGCCTCCCACCACGCGCTGTGCAAGAGCGTCGTGTCCTTCTCCTGCGCCTTCTGCTTGAACAGCGGCAGGAAGTGGTCCTCCGTCGTCACCACCTTGCCACCCTTGGGCATGAAGTGCGTGATGACGGATGCCACGTCCATGCCCGCGGGACCCTGGATGTCCTCATGGTCCGGATAGGCATTGGTCAGCGTGGCGAAGTCGTCCTTCATCCAGTCGTTCTGGAGCAGCTCCACGAAGTTGGGCTGCAAGGCCATGCATTCCCAAAGGAAGACTTCCGTGCCCAGGCGCGCGCCCAGCTCCACCATGTCCTTCTGTTCCCAGATGGTGGCCTTGTCGTAGGGGCGGAAGATGAAGAACTCGGACGGCCCGGCGCCCGGGGCGCTGTGCACGAACATCGCCTCCGAACCCGTCGTCTTCGCGAAGACCTCGAAGCCCATGCCGGAGAAGAGCGCCGCCTTCAGCCGCTCCGTGCCGGACTTGCCGCGCGTACCCCAGCCGCCGATGCACAGCGGAATCTGTTCGCGCGCCTTCCTCACGTTCTGGCGCTTCACGTACGTGTCGCCCAGGAACACGGAGAAGAGCGCCGCCGTGAACAGGCCCAGCGCGGCGATGCCGTTGCCGCCCATGCCCAGGAAATAGCCTTCGTTCTCCAGGATGCGCTCGGTGAGCAGCGCCAGGAACCCGCTTTGCAAGCCCAGCAGCGCGGGCGTGTGCAGCGTCGTGGGCTTCGCCACCGTCTCCGCGGTGTCCTGGAAGAGCGTCGCCAGCGGCGCGGGGACCTTCTGGCCCTGGCCGTACGGCGTGAAGCGCACCTGGACGCCCAGGTCCTTCTCCACCTGCTCGACGAAGCGCCGACGCTCGCGCGGCTCCTCGCCGCCCAGCGAGTCGAGCCGCAGCGTCGCGAGCCTCCGGTAGTCCTTCGTCACCTTGAGGCGGTTGGCCAGACGGCGCAGACGGGAGGCGGGCGGGACCAGCACCGTCTCGCCGTGGCTGCTGAACAGGTGCACCTTGCCGTCCTTCGACAGCGGCAGGTCCAACAGGTCATCCACCGTGGGCAGGTGACGGCCCCAGCTTCCCTGGCTCGCCACGTGGACGCGCTCACCGGGGACCAGCGTCTCCGTGATTTCATCCAGGTGTCCGGGGTGCGCTCGCAGCGTCCCCGGCATCACGCGCCCGGTGGTGTGCAGGAAGGCCTGGCGCTTGTTCGGCGCGGGGCGGCCCAGCTCGTGCCACATGCGCCACAGGCGACGCTGCTGCCGGTCGCCGTGCCACAGCGTCAGCGCCTTCTTCGAGCGCTCCGCGTACAGCCCGTGCCCGTCCTGCGACAGGTCCGCGAGGATGGCGCCCAGCCACTCGGGGCCTTCCGGCATCGCCGGCAGGTTCTCCGGCAGGGGCTCCAGCGTCACGCGCGTGCGGCCCCCCGGCTTGAGCCGGGTGATGCGCTCCGCGAGGAACGCCGTCCAGGCCTGCCGCACCGGATCCTTCACCCGCCGCAGCACCTGCGCGGCGGCGGCGGCGGCCTCCACCACCGGCCCGGTGCCCGCCTCCTGCGTCGCCAGCGATTCGACCGCGTCCAGCAGGGCCGCGTGCGCGGGACCCAGCCCGGCGGCGCCCAGCGCTTCGGCCAGCGCGGCGGCCCGCTCACACGACACGCGCAACACGAGCGGCGCGGTGTCCTGACCCAGCACGTCCACCAGCACCTGGAGCGCGGGGCCCTTCACCTTCGGCGTCGACAGGGCCGCTTCCACCGCGGCCAGAACGGCGGCGGTGCGCACGCGGGGACTGGACTCCGACAGCGTCCGCGCCGCTGCGTCCTTCGCGATGGCCGGCACCTTCTCCAGCCCCGCGAGCCTGCGCAGCAGCGGCTGTCCCTCGGGCCGCGTGGCGACGAGCGCGCACAGGCCCATGCGGACGTATTCGCTCGGGTCGTGGTGCGCGACCTCGGTGAGCAGCGCCAGCCGTTGCTCTTCCGTGAGCAGCGGCGAGCACTGCTCCAGCACCTGCCGGCGGAAGAGGAAGTCCTTCTCCGACGGCGCGTTCGCGCGCACCCGCTGGCGCAGCAGGGCCAGACCCGTCAGCGCATCCACCGTCAAGAGCGCGCGCAGGGCCTCCGCCTGGAAGAAGGGGCTCACGTCCTCCTGGCCCGCGAGGCTCGTCAGCGTGGGGCCCACCTCCGGCAGCGTGCTGGCGACACCCGGCACCGCCTGCGTGAGCTGCCGGAAGGCCTCCAGCGCCGCGAAGCGGTTCTGGGCCCGGGGCGCATCCACGGCGCGGTCCAGCAACTGCCTGGCGAGCGCGACGGCCGACGGCTGCATCTCCTGCGGCGTCGTCACGGCGAGGATGCCCGTCAGGGCCCGCAGCGCCGTCTCTTCCTCGATGAGCAGCTTGTGCCGACGCTTCTCCTGTCGCTCACGCAGGGCATCGAAGCCCATCCACCGGTCCAGGGCGCGCAGGTCCTCGCGGCGCTCCTTGCGGTCCTTCACCGTGGCCTTGAGGTGGTTCACCAGGACTTCACGGCGCGCGGTGTCATCCACGGCCTCGTTGTGCAGCCGGGTGAACTGGATGAGCTCCGCGTGCACGGCGGCCAGCTCCGTCTCCAGGACCTCCAGGGCCACGCCCAACCAGGGGGCCAGTCCGTCCGCCCCGGCGGGCCGGGGACAGGTCTCCACCAGCCGCTGGGCCAGCGCTCCGGCCGACGCGTGACGCACGCGGCGGTGGAGCGGCGGCAGGGCTTCCAACAAGAGCGTTTCGAGCTGATCGGTCGACAGGTGCATGTCGCGGCCAGAGCTATTCATCGCCGGGGAAACCTGCCCGGACCCCCCGGGCTCTCGTTCGGATCAGGACAGCTCAGGGCTGGAAACGTCGTTCATCCAGCAGCTCCTCGAATTCCTCTTCGGTGGGCGTGACGTCCTGCAACCCACGTCCGCCGGTCCAATCCCACCGCGCTCCCAGTGAAAAGACGTTCTGGAAGCCGTACGGGCCGGAGAGGAACGCGCGGTCCTCGGCGTAGAGCATCAG
>SECN01000790.1 GCA_004173515.1 Myxococcaceae bacterium
CCGATGAACTTCGTCACCACCAACGACATCATCGGCGGCAACTCCGGCTCGCCCGTCGTCAACCAGAACCACGAGGTGGTGGGCCTGGTGTTCGACGGCAACATCCAGTCGCTGGGCGGTGAGTACGGCTTCGACGAGTCCGTGAACCGCACCGTGGCCGTCCACTCGGACGCCATCATCGAGGCGCTCCAGAAGATCTACGGCGCCAACCGCGTGCTGGAAGAGCTGCGCCCCGGCAGCACCAAGGTGCCGCCCGTGAAGGCCAACCCGGCCGGGTAGTCAGACTTCACCACCGCTTGACGTAGAAAGAGGCTGCCCGGTTTGCTCCGGGCAGCCTCTTTTCATTCGTGAGGGCGGCACATGCTCGACGACGCGCGGGTCGAACAGTTCATGCGGGATGGCTTCGTGAGGCTCGACCAGGCCTTTCCCCGCGAAGTCGCGGACGAGGCGCGGGGCATCCTCTGGCGGGACACCGGCTGTGACCCTGCCCTGCCCCCGACCTGGACCCGGCCGGTCATCCGGCTGGGGATGTACTCGCAGCCGCCCTTCATCGCTGCCGCCAACACCCCGGTCCTGCACGCGGCGTTCGACCGGCTCGTCGGCGCCGGCCGTTGGCTGCCCTGCCGCGCGATGGGCACGTTCCCGGTGCGCTTCCCGTCACCCCAGGACCCCGGGGACGCGGGCTGGCACATCGACGCGAGCTTCGACTCCGAGAAGCCGGACTTCATGGAGTGGCGCACCAACATCACCTCGAAGGGACGGACGCTGCTGATGCTGTTCCTGTTCTCGGATGTCGGCGAGGACGACGCCCCCACGCGCATCCGGGTGGGCTCGCACCACGACATCGCCCGGCGGCTGGCTCCGGCAGGTGAGGCAGGCTTGACGCTGGGGGAGCTCGCGGCGGACGGCTTCGCGGTGTCCCAGGACCGGACCCAGGCGCTGGCGACGGGAGAGGCCGGCACCGTCTACCTGTGCCATCCCTTCCTCGTCCATTCCGCGCAGCCGCACCACGGCACCCGGCCTCGCTTCATGGCCCAGCCGCCGCTCCTGCCCCGCGAACCGCTCAGCCTGACGCGGAGCCCCGAGGACACGTCGCCGGTCGAACAGGCCATCCGCCGGGCGCTGGCCTCCAACGGGTAGCGCCGGAACGCGAAACGGCGACCCGCTGTGCCCGCCGGGTCGCCGCCAGGTGCTTCACACGGCCTTCAGCTCACTCCCACTCGATGGTCGCGGGCGGCTTCGAGGAGATGTCGTAGACGACGCGGTTGATGCCGCGCACCTCGTTGGTGATGCGCGAGGAGATCTTCTCCAGGATGGGGTACGGAATCCGCGCCCAGTCCGCCGTCATGCCGTCCACGCTGGTGACGGCGCGCAGCACGCAGGTGGACTCGTAGGTGCGCTCATCGCCCATCACGCCCACGCTCTGCACCGGCAGCAGCACCGCGAACGCCTGCCACACCTCGCGGTACAGTCCGGCCTGGAGGATCTCCTCCTGCACGATGGCGTCCGCGCGGCGCACCAGGTCCAGGCGCTTCTCGTTCACCTCGCCCAGCACGCGGATGGCCAGGCCCGGGCCCGGGAACGGCTGACGGCCGACCATCTCCTCCGGCAGGCCCAGCTCGCGGCCCAGGGCGCGCACCTCGTCCTTGAAGAGCTCGCGCAGGGGCTCCACCAGCTTGAGCTTCATGTGCTCGGGGAGGCCGCCCACGTTGTGGTGGCTCTTGATGGTGACGGAGGGGCCCTTCCACGACACGGACTCGATGACGTCCGG
>SECN01000791.1 GCA_004173515.1 Myxococcaceae bacterium
GACCGGTTCGCCGTGAGGTGGCCCGGCGGACGCCTCTGTCCATGGACCCGTCCTGGCATCCGCTCCAGCGCGACGTCGCGGCCTGCGGATTCAGGTGGCGTAAACCGGTCCGACAGTCGGACCGGTTCGCCGTGAGGTGGCCCGGCGGACGCCTCTGTCCATGGACCCGTCCTGGCATCCGCTCCAGCGCGACGTCGCGGCCTGCGGATTCAGGTGGCGCAAACCGGTCCGACAGTCGGACCGGTTCGCCGTGAAGTGGCTCGGCGGGCGCCTCTGCCCGTAGGCCCGTCCTGGCGACCGTTCCAGCGCGACGTCGCCGCCCACGTCCGCGCTCCGCGAGGCGAGCGTCCTCGCGGAGCACTTCGGGCATGAGGTGGAGGGCTCACCGTCCTCGTCGCCTTGGCGGTCCGACGCGGCTCGTGGCTTCAGGTGGCGCAAACCGGTCCGACAGTCGGACCGGTTCGGCGTGAAGTGGCCCGGGAGGTGGCGCAAACCTGTCCAACGGTTGGACAGGTTTGGCGTGGAGTGGCCCGGTGGATGCCGCTGCCCATGGCCTCACCTTGCCGTCCGTTTCAGCGTGACGTCGCGGCACACGGCGCTCCGAGAGGCGCGCGTCCTCGCGGAGCACTTCGGACATGAGGTGGAGGGTTCACCGTCCCCGTCGCCTTGGCGGCCCGGCGCGGCAAGGGGCTGCAGGAGGCGCGAACCTGTCCGACCATTGGACCGGTTCAGCGTGAAGTGGCCCGGCGGACGCCTCTGGCCGTGGCCTCGCCTGGCGTATGTGGGCGTGACCCGGTTCCGTGGCTCTCCCGCGCTTCATGTGATTCACGAGCAAGGAGGCAGGCGGTGTCAGCATGAGGCTGTTGCGGCGAGTACTCCTGGGAATGAAAGAGTTGTATTCGATTCCCGGCTGTCGGCTGGCTGCCTTCTGCCGGGCGCGCTGTGCAGCTTCAGCTGCATGTGCGCCGCTTCTCTTGTCGAAATAGGAAGTGCGCTCGCCGCACCTTCGCAGAGCACCTGCCGCGTCTGCTCGCACCGCGTGCCCGGCGCACGCATCGGCTCGCCACGGCGCAGCGCGCGGTGGGCATGACGGCGGGAGCAGAAGCCGGAACCAGGCTTCTCACGCCACTCGCCATGTCGACGAGCCCCGACACGCTGCTCCGGTTGATGCACAGCGCCCCTCTACCGCCGCAGACAAAGTCGCGGGTGCTCGGAGTGGATGACTGGGCCCTGCGAAAGGGCCGCACCTACGGCACCATCCTCGTCGACTTGGAGGCACACAGCGTCGTCGACTTGTTGCCCGACCGCTCGGCACCGACTGTCGCGGCATGGCTGCGCAAGCACCGAGGCGTCGAGCTCATCGCCAGGGACCGCTCCACTGAGTACGCACGCGCGGCAACTCTCGGTGCGCCCAGCGCCCAACAGGTTGCAGACCGCTGGCACCTGCTGCTCAATGGGCGGCAGATGGTGGAGCGCTGGTTGACTGGCACTCACGCGCGCCTGCGGGCACTGCCCGAAGTGGCGAGCGCGGAGCTTTCCCCCGTGCGTCGTCACGCCAGCTTCCCCCGCACGCGTGCTGAATCGCGCGCCGGGGAGGAAAGCAGAGCCTGCCGAATTGCCACCTACGAGGCGGTGCGACGCCTGCACCTGGCCGGAGAGCCCCTGCTGAGAATCAGTCGCACCCTGGGGCTGGCGCGAGCAACGGTGCGCAAATACGCCCGCGCAGAAACGTTTCCGGAGCGCGCGGTTCGAGTACCCGGTCCAAGTATCCTCGACCCCTACGTGGCGTATCTCGCACAGAGGCAGTCCACCGGCTGCGAGAATGCGCTCGCGCTCTGGCGTGAGATTCGCGCCAAGGGCTTTGGCGGCACCTCGCGGCAGGTCCATCGCTGGCTCCAGACGCGGCGTACGGCACCGGCGCCCTCGACGCCCCGCACGCGTCGCGGCCACGACTCAATCCCGAAGGACCCGCGCCCCGTTGCACGCCTCCCCTCGCCCAAGCAGCTGGCGTGGCTCTGCCTCCAGTCGCGCTCCGCGCTCACCCCCACCGAGCAAGCCGCGCTGACTCGCATCGAGCAGGATGAAGAGGCTGCACGCGTCGTTGCACTGACACGTCGCTTCGGTGACCTGGTGCGCGAGCGGGGTGTCACGCACGGTGCCGAGCCGGTCACGTCCTGCGCCGCATTCGAGCAGTGGCTGGCCGAGGCACGTACGTGCGGTGTGCGCGCGGTGGAATCCTTCGCGCAGGGGCTTGAGCAGGACGGCGATGCCGTCCGAGCCGCGCTGACCACCCCCTGGAGCAACGCGCAGTCCGAAGGCCAAATCACGAAGCTCAAGCTCCTGAAGCGCCAGATGTATGGCCGCGCCAGCTTCGACCTGCTGCGCCGTCGCGCGCTGCTCGCCGCCTGAGCCTACGCGTCACACAAAGCGCGGGAGAGCC
>SECN01000792.1 GCA_004173515.1 Myxococcaceae bacterium
AAGTTCGACCATGCCTTCTTCGACATGCCCCTGCGCGAGGCCCAGTTCACGGACCCGCAGCAGCGGCTGTTCCTCCAGACGGCCTGGGCGGCGCTGGAGGACGCGGGCGTGGATCCGGATCGCTTCCCGGGCGCCATCTCGCTCTACGCGGGCGCCACGAGCTCCGGCTACACGGACGCCGTGCGGCAGGCGATGCCGATGGATCCGGCGTCGTACATGGAGCTGCACGGCACCGCCACGCACGAGAGCATGGCGACAAAGACGTCCTTCAAGCTGGGGCTCACGGGTGAGAGCACGTTGCTCTACACCGCGTGCTCCACGGGCCTCGTCGCCGTGCACCTGGCCTGCCAGAGCCTCCAGGTGGGCCAGTCCGACGTGGCGCTCGCGGGAGCGACGCGCCTGTCGGTGCCGCAGCGCACCGGCTACGTGTACCAGGAGGGGATGATCTTCTCTCCGGACGGGCACTGCCGCGCGTTCGATGAGAAGGCGCAGGGCACGCTGGCGGCGAACGGCGTGGGCGCGGTGGTGCTCAAGCGCCTGGAGGACGCGGTCCGGGATGGCGACGCCATCTACGCCGTCATCCGGGGCTCGGCCATCAACAACGACGGTCGGCACAAGTCCGGCTTCACCGCGCCCAGCGTGCAGGGGCAGGCGGCGGTCGTCACGCAGGCGCTGGCGAAGTCCGGCGTATCACCGGAGTCCATCGGCTACGTGGAGACGCACGGAACGGCGACGCCGCTGGGTGACCCGATTGAAGTGGCGGCGCTCACGCGCGCATACGGCCTGGGGGCGGAGCACCAGGGCACCATCGCGTTGGCATCGCTGAAGACGAACATCGGCCACCTGGACACGGTGGCGGGCCTCGCGGGGCTCATCAAGGCCGCGCTGTCACTGCACCACGGGGAGATCCCGCCCAGCCTCCACTTCGAGCGGCCCAACCCGCAGATCGACTTCGCGGCGGGCCCGTTCTTCGTCAACACCCGACTGCGTTCGTGGCCCCGAGGGGAGACGCCTCGCTTCGCCGCGGTCAGCTCGTTCGGCATTGGTGGCACCAATGCCCACGCCATTCTCGAGGAAGCACCCATGCGGCAGAGTGGTTCCACCACGCGCTCTCACCAGCTCGTCCTGCTGTCCGCGCGCACGCCCGAGGCGCTGGAGGCAGCGTCGCGTCAGCTCGACGCGCACGCGCAGGCCGGTGGGGCGGAGATGTCCCTGGCGGACCTGGCGTTCACGCACGCGGTGGGCCGCAAGGTGTTCGAGTTCCGTCGCGCGCTGGTGGTGAAGGATGCGGCGGACCTGGTGAAGCAGCTCCAGAAGCCTGCGTCCGTGGCGAAGGGCACGAACCGCGCGCCGCGCGTGGCGTTCGTGTTCTCCGGTCAGGGAGCGCAGCAGGTGGGCATGGGGCGCGAGCTGGCGGAGGCCTCGCCGCTGTTCCGTGCGCACCTGGAAGCGTGCCTTGCGTTGATGGAGGCGCCGTTGAGGGCGCGGGTGTCGGATCTGCTGCGGCCTGCGGAGGGCACGGACGTCGCGGCGAGTCTGGCGGATACGCGCGTGGCGCTGCCCGCGTTGTTCAGCGTGCAGGTGTCGCTGGCGCGGTTGTGGGCGGATTTGGGCGTCGTTCCGCACGCGGTGCTGGGCCACAGCTTCGGGGAGTACGCGGCGGCGTGCGTGGCGGGCGTGCTGTCGCTGGAGGACGGGATGCGGCTGGCGGTGGCGCGCGGGGAGCTGATGCACCGCATGCCACCGGGGGCGATGCTGGCGGTGGCGCT
>SECN01000793.1 GCA_004173515.1 Myxococcaceae bacterium
ACCTTGTCCGGCGGAGTCTTGATGGCGGCCGTCACGCCTCCGGAAGCCCCGGCAGGCGGAGCCACCCCTGCGCCCGTCGCCCGTGCGCAGGGCGCCTCCGCGGGGCGGGCGGCGGGCTCCTTCGCTTCCGCGGAGGCGCCCTGCGCACGGGCGACGGGCGCAGGGGTGGCTCCGCCTGCCGGGGCTTCCGGAGGCGTGACGGCCGCCATCAAGACTCCGCCGGACAAGGTCCGTGCGCGGGCGACAGGAGCCATCATCGCCTCCTCGCCCGACGAGGACCGCAGTGGAGTGAAGGCTTCCATCTCCGCCTCGCCTGCCCATCCCTGCGGGGGCGTGAAGGCCGCCATCAGGACTCCGCCAGACAAGGCCTGTGGGCGGGCGACAGGGGCCGAGGCGGATCCACCTGACGAAGCCTCCTGGAGCGTGACGGATTCCATCTCCGCTTCGCCTGCCCATTCCACCACGGGCGCGAAGGCCTCCATCAGGTCTCCGCCGAACGCGGCCTGTGAGGGGACACGGGACGCCGTCGCGAAGTCCTCCCCTGACGACGCTCGTGGGGGCGCGAAGGCTTCCAGTTCCTCCTCGCCTGCCCATTCCACCACGGGCGCGAAGGCCTCCATCACGGCTTCGCCTGACGGGGCCTGTGCCTGGCCATGAGCGGCCAGGGTCGTCCCCTGCCCCCAGGCCGACGTCGACGCCGTGCCGAGCAAGACCACCGCCGACACACCGAGCTGGAACCTGCGCGTGCGAACCATGTCCCTCTCCCGTCCTCGCCCCCGGCGGGCGAGGATTTCTACTGCCTGCGAGCCACGACCCTCACGGGTCCACGCTCCCCACCGTCCGTCAGCCGACCTTGCGGTCGCCGAGACACGGTGAACCCCAGGCCCTACCAGACGCAGGGGGTGGCCCCACCGTAGCCCAGGTCGCGCCAGTCCTGATCATCCCGTGGCATTCCCACCCGCATCGCGCAGGTGGCCCCTCTCCGTCCACGGGCCACGCGCGTTGCGCACGGCGTCCAGGAAGACGGCGACGGAGGCTTAGGACACGCCCGGTACGCACGTTCCGGGAGGGCCGCTTCCAGCCCCTCCCCGGCGCCGCCGGGCGTCCCCGCCCTTCCCTAGCTGCGGAATGGGTTCTGCAGCAGCACCGTCTCGCCGCGATCCGCGCCGACGGAGACGCACACCACGGGCACGCCGCTGACCTCTTCGACGCGACGCACGTAGCGCTTGGCGGCTTCCGGCAGCTCATCGAAGGTGCGCACGCCGGCGAGCTTCTCCTCCCAGCCGGGCAGCGACTCGTAGATGGGCTTCACGCGCTCCAGGTCCTCGTAGTCGCCGGGCAGCTCCGTGACGCGCGTGCCGTCCAGGTCGTACGCGTTGCAGATGTTGAGCGTCTTGAAACCACTCAGCACGTCCAGCTTGGTGAGCGCGATGCCCCACAGGCCGTTGACGCGCACCGCGTAGCGCAGCACCACGCCGTCCAGCCAGCCGCAGCGGCGGGGACGGCCCGTGGTCGCGCCGAACTCGTCGCCCACCTTGCGCAGCCGCTCGCCCAGCTCGTCGCTCAGCTCCGTGGGGAACGGACCGCCGCCCACGCGCGTCGTGTAGGCCTTGCTGATGCCCATCACCTTGTCGATGGCCGTGGGCCCCAGGCCCGAGCCCACCGCGGCGTTGCCCGCCACGCAGTTGGAGCTGGTCACGAACGGATAGGTGCCGTGGTCCACGTCCAGCAGCGTGCCCTGCGCGCCCTCGAAGAGGATGCGGGCGCCGCACGCGGATGCCCCGGCGCGCCACCTTGTCCTCGTAGGCCGGACCGATGCCGCGACCGGTGGTGCCAATGGCGCTGCCGCCACGGGCCTTCTCCCGGAAGCTGTCCAGCAGCTTGTGCCACGGGAAGATGACGTGGGCGTTGTCGGAGATGAGCAGCTGCGCATCATCCTTGAGGAAGCCGCGCACCTTGAGCGCGTCGATCTCTCCGACGAGGACGGCGGGATCCACCACCACCCCGTTGCCAATGACACACGTCTTGCCCGGGTGAAGGATGCCCGAGGGAATCAGGTGAAGGACGGTCTTCTGACCTCCGACCACCAGCGTATGCCCCGCGTTGTTGCCGCCCTGGAAACGGACGACCACCTGGGCATGCTCGGTGAGCAGGTCAACGACCTTGCCCTTCCCCTCATCTCCCCACTGCGCTCCGATGACGACGACGTTCGGCATGGTGCCCGCCGCTTAGCACGCGGGAGGGGCCGGGTGACAGTGTTCCGCGAAGCCGCAATGAAGGGCCTGGCAGGCTGCCTTGTCCCACCCCGCCCCGGTCCCCATGGATTCGGACTGGACAAGTGCCCGGACACCCCGGGACAGCCGGCCCACCGCCCCCGCGTCGTCGCCCTTCGGAAGGAACTCGGGTTCCGGAGCCGCCT
>SECN01000320.1 GCA_004173515.1 Myxococcaceae bacterium
CAGGCCCGTGGTGAGCTGGTAGAGGATGACGCCCACCGCGTACAGGTCCGAGCGGTAGTCCAGCACCGCGCCGCGCGCCTGCTCCGGCGACATGTACTCGGGCGTGCCGCACACGAAGCCCGCGCGCGTGAGGGCCGGGCCCTCGTCCTGCACGTCGGTGATCTTCGCGATGCCGAAGTCCAGCACCTTCACGAAGTCCGGCTCGTTGCGGCGCTGCTCCACCATGATGTTCTCGGGCTTCAGGTCCCGGTGGATGACGCCCGCGCCGTGCGCGTCCGACAGCGCGCTGAGGATCTGCAGGGCGATGCGCACCACGCGCGCCTCGCCCAGCGGCCACTCGCGGCTGAGGATCTGATGCAGGTCCTGCCCGGACACGTACTCCATCGCGATGAAGAGCGCGCCGTCGTCCGCCTGACCGAAGTCCAGCACGCTGATGGAGTTGGGGTGGTTGAGCCGGCTGGCGGCCTTCGCCTCACGCTGGAAGCGCGCGACGGTGCGCTCGTCCGACAGCAGCGTGTGGCGCAGCACCTTGAGCACCACCACCTTGTCCAGCGCGAGCTGCCGGGCCCGGTACACCTTGCCCATGCCGCCCTCGCCGATGAGGGCCTCGACGCGGTACTTGGAGGCAATCGTCTTGCCGACGTACTCGTCACCGCCCTCCGCCGCGCGCAACAACGTCGCGCCGCAGGCGGGGCAGTAGCGGGAAGAGTCTTCGGCGTCGGCGCCGCAGGAAGGGCAGTACACGTCAGCGTCCAGTGGGGTGGGGTCGGGACTTCACCATGCCCTTCGGGTGCGGAGCAAGCCATGCGCGCCAGCCCCCCCAACACCGCTCCAGCCTGCTAGAAGAGGGCCTCTCATGGACGCCGTGGACTATTGCCCCCGCTGTGACACCGAGAATTCCCGGGATGCCACCGTATGCCGCGCTTGCGGCTCGGCGCTGCGCTCCGGGACGATGGTGATGGCCGTGGCGCACGTCTCCTCGCGCCCGCAGGTGTCCATCCGCGTCGTGCGGGCGGACGGCGGCCCCGAGTCCCTCGTGCGCATGCAGCGCGACACCCTCACCTGCGGCCAGCAGGCGGACATCGCGCTCAACGACGACCCCTTCATCATGCCCGTGCAGGCCCGCTTCTTCTTCTCCGGCGCCCGGCTGGCCGTGGAGGACGTGGGCGGCGCCAACGGCGTCTTCGTGCGCCTGCGCCAGGAGCGGGAGCTGCCCGCGGGCGGCGAGCTGCGCCTGGGCCGGCAGCGCCTGGTGCTGGAGCCCATCCCCACCGCGGCGCTCGGGCCCGGCGGCACGCAGGTGTGGGGCTCTCCGGATCCCGGCTACCGGCTGCGGCTCATCCAACTGCTGGAGGGCGGCCTGCGCGGCGCGGCCTTCCCGCTCAAGGATGGCGACAACCTGCTGGGTCGCGAGCAGGGCGACATCGCCTTCCCCACGGACGGCTTCGTGTCCGGGCGGCATGCGCTCTTGCAGGTCCGGGGCGACCGGCTGATGGTGCGCGACGTGGGCTCGTCCAACGGCACGTTCATCCGGCTCGCCGGACCGACGTTCGTGGACAACGGCGACCACTTCCTCATCGGCCGCCAGTTGCTGCGCGTGGAGATCCAGGCCGTCGTCGCCTGAGCGGGAGGTCCCGGAAGGGCCCTGCCGCGGGAAGGCGGCATGGCCGCACGGCGCTTCTGGGCCCGTGCGGCCAGCATCCTTCACGCTCCGGCGTCAGCCGTAGGACTTCTCCTTCTTCTCCTGCTCTTCCTTGCAGCGGATGCAGAGCGTCGTCACCGGACGCGCATCCAGACGCTTGGGGGAGATGTCCTCCTCGCAGCGCTCGCAGATGCCGAAGGTGCCGTCTTCCACGCGCTTGAGCGCGCCGTCGATCTTCTGCAGCAGGAACTTCTCGCGGTCCCTCAGACGGAAGACCATGGACTGGGTGTACTCGGAGGCGGCCTGGTCGATTTCATCCGGCAGGTCGTCGGTGTCGAACGAAGACTCCTCCACCAGGGTCTTCTTCGCGCTCTCGAGCAGGCTCGCTTTGCTGTCCTCGAGCATCTTCTTGTAACGCTTGAGATCTTTCTGGTTCACAGCCTGCGCTCCAGGTGGGGCGGGTAGAGGGGGCCTGGCCCCTGAAAAAAAGGGCCCGAAAGCTTTATTCATGCACCTTGCAGTGTCAAGCTGACCTGCTTCAAATTGTGGGTGCACGAGGGGCGGCTTGAGCGACAACACGAAGTTCGATCGGGAATTCTTGCGCTCGGCACTGACACTGGCCGCCAAGAGCGACGTCGACCACTTCCTCTACATCTGTGACACGCCCATTCCTCCGGAGGACCTGCGGGGTCGTCCTGCCCGCAAGAAGCTCGTGTACGCGGTGACGCTGGAAGCCCTGGCGCACGAGCACCAGCGCAAGAAGGTACGCGCACTCGTCATTCCCGCCTACGACTACTCGCGCACCGAGCGCGTGAAGGTAGCGCTCGTGTCCGCGCTTTCCCAGGGAGCTTTCAAGGAAGGCGACTTGGTGTTGTGCATGACGGGAAAGGTGGGTCGGGCACCGGACACGTTGATGCAGATGCGCATCGGTGGATCGCTTGACGACCGGCTGGCCATCGAGGGCGTGAAGCTGGGCGAGGAGTTCAACTCGCAGGTGGTGGACGCGCTCATCCAGTTGGCGCTCCAGATCGGCCAGGAGGGCTTCGAGGGTCACCCCATCGGGACCATCATCACGATTGGCGACCACACGAGCGTCCTGGAGAAGAGCCGGCAGCTCACCATCAACCCGTTCCAGGGCCTGTCGGAGGCCGAGCGCAACGTGCTCGACCCGAAGATCCGCGACGCCATCAAGAACTTCTCCGTGCTGGACGGCGCGTTCGTCATCCGCGAGGACGGCGTGGTGCTGTCCGCGGGACGCTACCTGTCCGCCAACGACGACACGGTGAAGATTCCCCTGGGCCTGGGCGCCCGGCACGCGGCCGCCGCGGGCATCACCTCCACCACG
The DNA here is from genome assembly GCA_004173515.1 of Myxococcaceae bacterium. Taxonomy (GTDB): domain Bacteria; phylum Myxococcota; class Myxococcia; order Myxococcales; family Myxococcaceae; genus Corallococcus. Next base: position 2,988 of record SECN01000320.1, read on the forward strand.
CACTGCATCGCGCTGGTGGTGAGCCAGACGTCGGGCGCGGTGCGGCTGCTCAAGGGCGGCAGCATCGTGCTGGAGCTGCACCAGACAGCGCGCCGTTCCTGAGGAGCCCCTGCCCTACTCCTTCGCGCGCGGGGGCGGCGCGGAGGGGCCGTGCTCCTCGCGGTAGATGTCCGCCAGCGCGTGCGCCTTCTCCACCTCGTCGCGCGCGGCCTCCAGCGCGAGCACCCGGTCGAAGCGCTCCACCTGCTCGCGCAGCGTGTCGGTGATGACGCCGCCCACGGCCATGCGCGCGGACGCGCTCTCCCGTTCGATGCGCAGGTCGGCCACGCGCTCGCCCAGCTCTCCGGCCGCGGACAAGAGCAGCTCCGAGTCCCGCTCCGCGCGGCGCAGCGATTCGCGCGTGGACTCCAGCAGGCGTTCGGTCTGCACGCGGTCGCGCTCCAGCACGCCCACGCCCTTCGCGTCGCCCCGCTCATGGGCCGTCTGGCGCCGGCCGGCGACGTCGCCCAGGCGGGCCGTGTAGCGCGTCACCCCGCGAGCAAGCTCGCCCTTGAGGGCCAGCAGCGTGGCGGCGGACTTGCGCACCTCGGCCGCCTGGCGCTCCAGGTCCTCGATGAGCCGGTCGAACGTGGCCAACGGATCCACGACCGCCGGAGGCGTCTTCTTGCGTTTGAGAAAGCCGAACATGGCGCGTGCCTTGGGCCCCAAGCCTACCCGAACGGGCGGCAGAGCAGTCGCACGCGTTCCAGCGCGGTCGCCACCGGGAGCCCGCCGCCCGACAGCACCGCGAGGTAGCGCGAGGGCGTCAGTCCATAGACGGACAACAGGTGTTGCAGGAGCACCACGCTCTCCGTCGCGCGCCGGTCCGTGGGCGCCAGCGACGCGGCTTCGCCCACCGCCTCCAGGATGTCCACCACGCGCGCCGCGAGGTCCGGGCCGGGGACTTCCGGGCCGGGCAATGGCGCGGGCGCGGCCGGGAAGAGCGCGTCGAAGGACGCCTCCACCGCCACTCCCGCCTGGAGCGTGCGCCCGGCCGCCACCGCCTCCAGGGCATCTAGATGCGGAGCCAGCGCCTCCAGCGCTTCCAGCGTGGCCGGGATGTCGCGCGGCAGCAGCGTGCGCCAGGGCGTGTCGAACTCGGTGCGCGCCCAGCGGATCTCCTCATCGGAGAGCGGATGGTAGAAGGCACGGCCGCCGGCGGCGCGCTGTTCGAGCACCAGGGACTTGAGGTCGGCGTTCTCCTCGCCCAGCGAGATGAAGCTCAGCGCGATGTCCAGGGCGCCCATCGGCGCGCGGGTGCGGCGGATGAGGTCCAGGTCCACGCGGTCCTCGCCGTCGGTGATGAGCACCACCGTGGCGCGGGCGAGGTACGGGTCCTTGCCCTGCGCGGCGCGGATGGAGTCGAACGCGGACAGGAGCGCCAGGGAGATGTCCGTCTGCCCCTCCGCCGGTGAGTCGCGGAAGAGCTTTTCAATCTGCCGCGTCGCCTCCGCGGCGGTGTCCACGCGGGCCAGCTCCGTGGGCACGTCGTTGAAGAAGCTGAAGTAGAGCGGATCAAAGGCTTCGTCGCGCCGGGCCTTCACGCGCAGGTTGTTGAGCTCCGCGATGATGAGGGCGTCGCGGAAGCGGGCCCGCGCTCCGTGCATGGAACCGGATGCGTCGCAGACGTAGACGCGCACGGCGGTGCGCTTCACCTTGCGCGGCCTGGGCGGGGGCGCGTCATCCAGGTAGGTGCGGACGAGCTGCCGGTGCGCGGCCAGGTCCTGGAGGATCCGTCGCGGGTCGGTGATGACGAACTGATGGATGTCGTCCAGGCTCCCCGTCGTGGAGAACGACATCGTCTGCGTCGGGTAGGGCACCTGACGCGGCACGGCTCGCACGGCGGCGGCGTTCGACTCGACGATCTCCTCGGCGAGCGAATCCTCCACGTCGAAGAAGCGCGCGCACCCGGCCGCCAGGTCGAACGTGGCCAGCTGCTCCGGCCGGAGCGAGAACGCCAGGTCCGCGAGCCGCTCGTCCGGCCCGGCCTCCTTCGGGCGGTCCACGTCCTCCGCCGCGTCATCCGTTTCCCCGAGCCACCGGACCAGCGACTCCGACTCCGCCGACTCCACCATCCGCGTCAGCCGGGGCTCCGGGGGCAGCAACGGGGTCAGCGCGCTCCGGGCCGCGGAGGCCAGCTCCGCGTCCCCTGCCTCCAGGGCGCGCTCGTAGAGGCCCTGCAACGACCGGTAGGCGGCCCGGGGATCGCGGTTCGCCGTCTCACGCACGCCGCGCACCAGCGCTTCCAGGGAACGGGTGGGGGGCACTTCGCGCACGCGCTCGCGTGCTTCCGCCACGTCGTTGCGCAGCGCCATGCTGCGCGCCCGGTCCGCGTCCGTGCCCAGCCGGAGCAGCATCTCGTGGGCCAGGTCCAGGTCGCGCCGCTTCTGCACCAGGTCGATGACGTTCTCGCGCGCCCGGGTGGCCAACAGCTCCGCGACCGCCAGCTTCGCGCTGACAGGGGGCCGCTGGCGATCCATGTCGCTCGGGCGGGCGAAGATCTCGAACGGCGCATCCTCCGCCAGCGGCTCCAGCGGGCGCCCGAAGAGGTCCGCCACCTTGACCGCGCGGGCCAGTCGCACGAAGCCCCGGTCCAGCGCGGTGAGCGCGCCCGCCGGCATTTCACCGGAGCGGTGGGCCCGCTCCACGCGGCGCAGACACTCCTCGAACTCCTCCAGGGCCTGGGCCGCGCGCCCCGCGAGTCCCTGCGCGAGCACCCCGGCCCGCCCCCGCTGGGTGCCCAGCGCCAGCAGCAACCGCGCATCCGCGGCGGTGTGGACGCCCACCCGGTCCAACTCGCGGTCGAGCGCCACGAGCACCGGCAGCGACAGGTCCTCAGGCCCCTTCACTTTGCGAGCGAAGGGCCAGGACCACGACGCACCGCCACGGCCCGGCGGCGCGGGCTGGCGCAGCGCATCCAGACGCTGCCGCAGGGGGGTGAGTCGCCGCGCCAGCACGCTTCAGCGCCGCCTTCCGTCCACGGGCGCGACGCTCACAGCGCGGTCCGCCGCTCCAGCACCTGCCGGCTGAAGCGCCCGAAGTCCTCGTCGATGCCGCGAAGCTGGGTCGACAGCTTGCGCGCGCTGGCCCCCAGTTCGCCCGGGAGGGTCTCCAACATGCCCAGCGTCGCCTTGAGCCGGACCAGCTCCCCCTCCTTGAGCGCGAGCAGCGGGAAGCGGCTTCGGACCAGTCGCTCGAAGGTGCGCTCCGCGTCACCGCGCGCGGTCAGGGACTCCGGCGTGGGCAGCGCGGCCAACAGCTGCGTCAACCAGCTGCGCAGGTACTTGATGCGCGACTGGAGGAAGGACAGCTCCGCCTCGGCCACCGCCGCGCGCACCGACTCGGAGAGGAACGCCGCCGCGGAGGGAGGCCGCGCCGCCATCAACTGGCCATCCAGGCCCACCAGCGCCGCCAGCTCCCCGTCCGGCGCCTGCGTGGTCAGCTCGCCTCGGTAGTAGGTGTACGCGTCGCCGTTGAGCACCGCCGTGGGCGCGGGAGGGGGGCTCGCCACCTCGCGCGACAGCACGCGGGCGTGCTCCCGCAGGCGCGTCTCCATCAGCTCGCGGCATTCGATGAGCACCGGCTCGGCCGTCACGCCCTCGCGCCGCAGGTTCTCCGCCACCGCCTGCACCGCGCGGCCGTACTGCTCGATGCGCTCGAACGGCGTCGCGCCCAGCACCTCGCGCGCGTACGCCACGCTCAGCGGCTTGAGCAGTTCCTGCTTCAACCCGGCCTGCGCGGGATCCAACGCCGTCAGCGCCTTCTCCAACTGCGTGAGGCGCCGCGAGTCCGCGGAGAGCGCGTCCAGGGGGTCCTTGCGCGCCCGGGGCGACCCCGCCGGGAACGCCGCCGACACCCGACGCCGCAGCGCCGTCACCACCCGCTGGCGCGTGTTCCGGTCGGCGTCGCGCAGGGGCTCGTGCAGGGAGGGCACCGTCTCCGTGAGGAGCACCGCCAGGGAGCCCATCACCCCCAGCTCCTCCTCCAGGTTCTCCGCGAGCCCGACCAGCCACTCCATCTTCACGCCGTCCTCGAACGCGAGCCCCTCCGCCGCGGACGCGCTCATCTCCAGCGCCTGCTCCAGGAACCGCGCGGAAGCCTCGCACAGGGCGGGATGGCCCGGCCGCAGCTCCGGCACCGCGCGGCACAGCTCCAGGACATCACGGATGGCGGTCAACAGCGCCACACCGCCCCTGCCCTCCCCCTGCCCCGCCATGCCCCGCGACAGCCGCTGCTCCAGCGCCGCCACCAGCGCACGCGCCGCCACCAGCAACGGGGCCCGGTTCTGACCGTGGCGCGGACCCGGCACCAGCTTGCCCAGCACGCCGCGCGCGGTGCTGGACACCACGCCCGCCTGCCAGTTGCGGCTCAGCGCCTCGGCGGCCGTCACATCGTCGGCGGCCGCGAGCGACGTCGCCTCGCGCTCCACGCCTCCGCCCAGCTCCTGGCGCACCTTGCCCAGCACCTCGTCGAAGGTGCGCTGCTCCAGCCGGACGATCTCCAGTTGCGCGCGCTCGCGCGGATCCACTGCCGCCTTGAGCAGCGCGTCCGCCTCCGCCGCGGGCGGGCCTCCGAGCAGGAAGAACCAGCGCAGCGCGTCCAGGTCCTCCACCGTCGCTTCCAGGGGCCGGTCCGGGCGGCGGTAGATCTGATCGCGCACCACCGCCGCCTTCAGCGTCCACAGCGCCTTCACCACCGAGCGCTGGGAGAAGTACTTCGTGGGCACGTAGTCCGGCAGCTTCGACACCTGCGCCACCAGCGAGCGCTCCAGCGCGTCCGTCAGCATCTCCACGCCTTCGAGCACGTTGCCGGGCACCTTCACCAGCGCCACCGCGTCCTGGAGCAGATCCAACTGCTGCAAGGTCAGCGTGGCGTGCAGGTCCGGCCGCGTCCCGTGCACGAAGCGGTGCAGCATCGCGGCCCGGCTCTCCCGGCGGGCGAAGGCCTTGGGCACGAAGCAGATGAAGCTCAGCCGGTCCGCGAACGCCAGCAGCAGCTCCGGCGAGCGCGCGAGCACCTCCGTGAGGTAGCGGTTGCTCGTCATCACGACGCACTCGGTGCGTCCGGCCGTCACCTTGCGGCCGTGCTTCAGCTCCCGCTCGTACATCACGTTGAGGATGGAGCGCAGCAGCATGTCCCGGCCGTCGAAGACCTCGTCCAGGAACGCGTGCACCGAGCCCAGCATGCCCTCGTCGGTGAGGTACTCCGTGCGCCCCGTCTCCGTGAGGACCTTGAAGTCCACCGGCCCGATGAGGTCCGTCTGCAG
>SECN01000794.1 GCA_004173515.1 Myxococcaceae bacterium
GGGAGATCATTCTGCGTACGGCGCGGACTCGACATGACGGCTCACAGCTCCCGGGACAGCACGGTGTCGCGCGTGCCCTGGTGTTCATCGGTGTGGGGGTAGTCCAGGGTGTAGTGCAGGCCCCGGCTCTCCTTGCGACGGCTGGCGCAGTCCACGATGAGGTGCGCCACCTCCGCGATGTTGCGCAATTCGATGACGTCGCGGGTCACCTTGAAGCGCCAGTAGTAGTCGCGGATCTCCTCGCGCAACAGCTCCAGCCGGCGGCGCGCGCGCATCAGCCGCTTGTCCGTGCGCACGATGCCGACGTAGTTCCACATCAGGCGGCGGATCTCATCCCAGTTGTGGGTGACGACGACGCTCTCGTCGGAGTCCACCGCGCTGCCGGAGTCCCACGCGGGCGGCTCCTCCCGGGGGTGCGACAGCGCTGAAATCTCCTCTGCGGCCACCTTCACCGCGCGGTGGCCGAACACCAGGCCCTCCAGCAGCGAATTGGATGCGAGCCGGTTGGCGCCGTGCAGGCCCGTGGAGGACACCTCGCCAATGGCGTAGAGGCCCGGCACGTTGGTGCGCCCGTGCAGGTCCGTCACCACGCCGCCGCACTGGTAGTGGGCTGCGGGCACGACGGGGATGGGCTGCACCGCCATGTCGATGTTGAAGGCCTTGCAGGTGGCGTAGATGTTGGGGAAGCGCTCGGTGACGTACGCGCGGCCCAGGTGCGTCATGTCCAGGTAGACGCAGTCGTTGCCCGTGCGCTTCAACTCCGCGTCGATGGCGCGCGCCACCACGTCGCGCGGCGCCAGGTCCTTCATGGCGTGGTAGCGCTCCATGAAGGTCTGCCCGCTCTTGAGCCGCAGCTTGCCGCCCTCGCCGCGCAGGGCCTCGCTGATGAGGAAGCTCTTGGCCTCCGGGTGGAACAGGCAGGTGGGGTGGAACTGGTAGAACTCCATGTTCGCCACGCGCGCGCCCGCGCGGTACGCCATGGCCACCCCGTCCCCCGTCGCCACGTCCGGGTTGGACGTGTACAGGTACACCTTGCCCGCGCCCCCGGTGGCCAGCACCGTCACCTTGGACAGGAAGCGCTCGATGGTGCCGTCCTCCAGGAGCGCGTACACGCCCACGCACCGGCTGGCGGAGGGCGAGTGGGGCTTCCGATCCAGCATCACGTCGATGGCGGCGGTGTTCTGGAAGAAGGTGATGTTGGGGTGTTCGTCGCACGCGGCCAGCATCGCGCGCTGCACCTCGCGGCCGGTGATGTCGCCCGCGTGGATGACCCGGCGGGCGGAGTGGCCTCCCTCGCGCGTGAGGTCGAACTCGCCGCCGCTGCGCCGGTCGAACTCCGCGCCCAGGGCCACCAGCTCCCGCAGGCGCTCGGGGCCTTCCCGGACGGTGACCTCCACCGCGTCCCGGTGGCATAAGCCGGCGCCGGCCACGAGCGTGTCCTCGATGTGGGAGTCGAACGTGTCGGTGGGGGCCAGCACGCCGGCGATCCCCCCCTGCGCATAGGCGGTATTGCCTTCGCCGCGCTCGCGCTTGGTGAGCACGGCGACCGTGCCATGCTGCGCCGCCTGCAGGGCGAACGACAGTCCCGCCACGCCTCCGCCCAGGACCAGGAAATCAAACCGATGGGGCATGGCGAACAGGCTTAATGGCGGTAAGTGCTGGAAACAAGGCGTTTTCTTGAGGACTTTCCGGCCGTTGTCTAAGGTTTCGGCCGCCGCCATGCGTGTCCTCACCTCCCTTGTCGCCCTGCTGGCCCTCGC
>SECN01000795.1 GCA_004173515.1 Myxococcaceae bacterium
TGCAGGCCGATGCAGTCGAAGTAGCCCTCGACGAGCACCGCCGTCTTGCGCTTGTGGATTTCGTCGCGCGCCTGGTCCATGCCGAAGAGCGTCTCGCTCTTGTTGTAGAGCCGGGACTCGCGCGAGTTGAGGTACTTGGGGCCGTCCTCCGCCGCCACCAGCCGCCCGCCGAAGGCGATGGGCCGCCCTTCCGGCGCGCGGATGGGCACCATCAGCCGGCTGCGGAAGAAGTCGATGCAGCCGTCGCCGCTGTTGCGCTTCGTGATGAGGCCCGCCTTCAGGCCCCACTCCATCATCCCGTTCTTCTGGAGGCGGTCGGCCAGCAGGCTCCACTCCGCGGGCGCCCAACCCAGACCGAAGCCCTGGGCCACCTCGTCGGTGACGCCCCGGCTGGCGAGGTAGGCGCGCGCGGCGCGGCCCCCGTCATCCCAGAGCAGGGAGCGGAAGTGCTCCGAGGCGAAGTCCGTGGCCTCCTTGACCTGCTGGCGCTCCTTGAGGCCCGGGTCCTGCGCGGCCTCCAGGTCGATGCCCACCTCCTGCGCCAGGTCCCGCACCGCGTCCTGGAACGTCTTGCCCAGGTAGCGCTGGATGAAGGACACGGCGTCACCGCTCGCACGGCAGCCGTGGCAGAAATAGAAGCGCTTCTCCGGCACCACGTAGAACGAGGGCGTCTTCTCCTGGTGGAACGGGCAGCGGCCCTTGAACTCGCGGCCAGCCTTCTTCAGCTCCACGTGGCGGGACACCAGCGTCACGATGTCCACGCGGTCGAGGACCTCCTGGATCTTGTGTTCTGGAATCACGACGCCCCTCCCTGCATCCGCATGAGCGCGGCCAACCGCCTGCCATCCTGACGGCAGGGCCTGACACGTCCGGACCGGTGGCCTCCCTGCCGGGTTGCCCTCCTGGGGAGAGGGCGTGGGGCAGGGAAGCGGCACCGGAAGCGGACGACCTTCACGGATCAGCAGTTAGCGGCGAGCGGGCGAGGGATCAAAAAATCCGCTCCAGAGCCCGGTGGATTGGGAGGGCGCCTGGAGGAAATCCTCCGGCGCCCGCTCCCGGGGGCGGCCGTGCGTCAGGACATCTTGGACAACTGGGCCTTCACTTCGTCGGAGACGGCCCGGCCTTCCGCGCGCCCCTGGATCTTGGGGTTCACGTTCTTCATGACCGAACCCATGTCCTTGGGACCCTGGGCTCCGGACTCGGAGATGGCGGTCTTGACGAGGGCGGAGAGTTCCTCGGCGGAGAGCTGCTGGGGCAGGTACTTCTGCAGGACGGCGATCTCCTGCTCTTCCTTCTCCGCGAGCTCGGGGCGGCCGCCGGACCTGAACTGGTCGACGGATTCGCGGCGCTGCTTGATGAGGGTGTTGATGACCTTCTGCACGGCGTCGTCGTCCAGGGCGGAGCCACCCGGCTCGACTTCCTTGTACGTCACGGCGCTCTTGAGCATCCGCAGCACGCTCAGGGTCAGCTCGTTCTTTGCCCGCATCGCGTCCTTCAGGTCCGCGGCGATGCGCTCTTTCAGGGTGGCCATGTCGGGGTTCCTCACAGGCGGCGAAGGGGTTCGCCAAGCCAAGGGGATGGGACGGCAAGAGCCAGGGCACCTGACATCCAGGGCGCCCCGGCTCCGTTACAGCGGGCCTGCTAGTACGACTTGCGGGCCTTCTTCACAGCGCGCTTCTTGGCGGCGAGGGCCTTCTTCTTCCGCTTCACGGAAGGCTTCTCGTAGTGCTCGCGCTTGCGGATCTCGGAAAGGATTCCGG
>SECN01000321.1 GCA_004173515.1 Myxococcaceae bacterium
ATGCCGCCCCACTCCTGGTCGGTGCCGGGCAGGAAGCCGGGCACGTCCACCAGGGTGAGCAGGGGGATGTTGAAGCAGTCGCAGAAGCGCACGAAGCGCGCGGCCTTCACGCTGGCGTCGATGTCCAGGCAGCCGGCGAGGATGGCGGGCTGGTTGGCGACGATGCCCACGCTGCGGCCGTTCATGCGCGCGAAGCCGACGACGATGTTCTTGGCGAAGTGCTCCTGCACCTCGAAGAAGTGCTTGTTGTCCACGATGGCGCGGACAATCTCCTTCACGTCGTAGGGCTTGTTCGGGTTGGCCGGGACCAGCGTCTTGAGCGACTCCTCGGCGCGGAACGCGTCGTCGTCACACGGCTGCGCGGGCGGGTCCTCCTGGTTGTTGGAGGGCAGGTACGAGAGCAGCTCGCGCGTCATCGCGATGGCGGCCTGTTCGTTCTCCGCGGCGAAGTGGGCCACGCCGGACTTCTGGTTGTGCGTGAGCGCACCGCCCAGGGCCTCCTTGGTGACCTCCTCGTGCGTCACCGTCTTGATGACGTCCGGGCCGGTGATGAACATGTACGACGTGTCCTTCACCATCATGATGAAGTCGGTGATGGCGGGCGAGTACACCGCGCCGCCCGCGCACGGCCCCAGGATGAGCGAAATCTGGGGCACCACGCCCGACGCCAGCGTGTTGCGCAGGAAGATGTCCGCGTAGCCGGCGAGGCTCTCCACGCCTTCCTGGATGCGCGCGCCGCCGGAGTCGTTGAGGCCGATGACGGGCGCGCCCACGCGGGTCGCCAGGTCCATGATCTTGCAGATCTTCTGCGCGTAGGCGCCCGACAGCGAGCCGCCGAACACGGTGAAGTCCTGCGCGAAGACGAAGATCTGCCGGCCTTCCACGGTGCCGTACCCGGTGACGACGCCGTCGCCGAGGATCTTCTTGTCGCCCATGCCGAAGTCGTGGCTGCGGTGGGTGACGAACTTGTCCAGCTCGCTGAAGGAGCCGGGGTCGAGGAGCAGGTCGATGCGCTCGCGGGCCGTGAGCTTGCCGGCCTCGTGCTGCTTGGCGATGCGGTCGGCACCGCCGCCCTGCTCGGCCTGCTTCTCCATCTGCTGGAGCCGTGCGCGGAGAGGATCCTTCTCGGGGGTCGCGTCCATGACGGGCGGCTCTAACACGATTGCAGGGGCGGTCGCAGCGCTTCCCTTGCTCCCGGAGGGACGGGCGGACGGGCGGGCTTTTCGTGCCGCCACGGGGGGTGGGATGGATGTTCAGGATTTCCGACACGCGTCCCACGGGTGGGGCGCGCGAGGGAGCGGGGAGGCGGCGATGCACGCGAGGCCAGGAGCACTCCAGGTGGGTTCGTTCCGGGGCGTCCCCATCCGGGTCCACTTCACGCTGCTCCTGGCGCTGCCGCTGCTGGCCCTGTCGTTCGGGCAGGCGTTCCAGAAGGCCGCGAGCGCCGCGGAGGTGGCCCCCGAAACCCTGGGCGGACACCCGCTGCTCTGGGGCCTGGGCGTCGCCGTGGGGCTCTTCGTGTCGGTGCTCCTCCACGAGATGGCGCATACGTATTATGCGCTGCGTCATGGCGGGGAGGTGCACGGCATCACGCTGATGATCGTCGGGGGCGTGTCGGAGCTGGCGGAGACGCCGAAGCGGCCGCGCGACGAGGCGCTGATGGCGCTGGTGGGGCCGCTGACGAGCCTGGGGCTGGCGTTGGTGTTGGGCGGGGTGACGTGGCTGATGCACGGCCTGGGGGCGTTCCAGTGGCAGTTCGCCTGCTTCACGCTGGCGATGCTCAACCTGGTGCTGGGGGTGTTCAACCTGCTGCCGGCGTTCCCGATGGATGGGGGGCGCATCGTGCGCGCGGCGCTGACGCCCCGGCTGGGGGTGGTGAAGGCGACGCGGGTGGCGGCGGCGTTGGGCCGGGTGTTCGCGCTGCTGTTCGGCGTGTGGGGCGTGGTGACGTTCAACCCGTTCACGCTGGTCATCGCCTTCTTCGTGCTGATGGGCGCGGAGGCCGAGTCGAAGCAGGTGCGGATGCGGGTGGCGCTGGAGCGCGTGCAGGTGGGGACTCTGATGACGCCCCGGGTGGTGGGCGTGGACCTGGACCTGTCCATGCTGGATGCGCAGTGGGCGCTGCGGCGCGAGCACGTGTCGGTGCTGCCGGTGACGAGCGGAGGGCATCCGGTGGGGCGCGTGACGTGGGCGGCGGTGCAGGCGCTGCCGGAGGAGCAGCGGGCCGGGTGCATGGTGCGCGACGCGATGGAGGACGGGGTGGTGGCGGAGCTGCGCGAGGACGGGTGGACGGCGCTCCGGCGGATGGCGGAAGCGCGCGTGCCGCTGGTCGCGGTGGTGGATGAGGACGGGCTGCTCGCGGGCACGCTGGGGTGGGAAGACCTCCAGCGGGGGATGACGCGTGCGGAGCAGGACGCGGAGCGGGCGGGCACCCGGCCGGGATGGCAACGCGAGCGGCCGGCGTGAGCAGCGCCGTCCTCCTCGCGGGCGGAGCGTGGGGGCTGAAACGGTCGCCATGACCGTGCGCGGCGGGTAGCTTGTGGACGTGATGCCGCCCACCGTCCCTGGAGAATCCATCCGTCGTGCCGGGGACCTGGATGCCCGGGGAGGATCCGCGTGCCGAGGCTGTTGGCTGCCAGCGGGGAGGGGCCGTGAGTGAGCTCGCGGCGCTGATCGAAGCCGAGCGGGAGGCGCTGGTGCGGCGCTGGACCGACCTGCTCCAGGAGCACCTGCATCCGCCGACGCACTCCAAGCCCGAACTGCGCGACCACATTCCCGAGGTGCTGCTCGAGCTCACCTCCAGCCTGCGACGGGGCGCCGTCCCGGCGACGAATCCGACCGCCCGGGAGCACGGGCGCCAGCGCCACCGCAGCGGCTTCAAGCTGGAGGCGCTCGTCCACGAATACGACCTCTTGCGCGGCCTCATCCTGGACCTGGCGGAGGCGCGGGGGCTGGCGGCGACGCTGCGTGAGGTGCGTGTCCTCTCCGACTTCTTCTCCTCCGTCATCACGGAGGCGGTGCTGGAACATCAGCAGCACGCGGAGGCCCTGGCGGAGCGCGAGGCGCGCCTGCGCGTCGTCGTGGACGGCCTGGCCGCGGGCAGCTTCCGCATGGACCTGCGCACCGGCGAGGGGGACGCGGATCCGCGCTTCCGCGACATCATCGGTCTGCCGGAGGACGCGCCCTTCACCTTCGAGCAGGCCACCCGCGCCTGTCACCCGGAGGACCTGCCCCGGGTCCTCCAGGCGTTCGAGGCCGCCAAGGCGGGGCACAACGGGGGCCTGTTCCAGGTGGAGCACCGGATCCAGCCCTCGCCGCCTTCACAGGAGGTCCGCTGGGTGGAAGCCCGGGGCCAGGTCCTCCCCGGCACCGATGGAGGTCCTGCGCGTGCCACGGGAACCATCACCGACATCACCGTGCGCAAACAGGCGGACCTGGAGCGCGAGCGGCTGCTGGGCGAGGTGGAGGCGGCGCACAACCGGCTGCGCAGCCTCTTCGAACACGCGCCCGCGTTCCTCGCCCTGTTGAACGGTCCCGAGCACGTGTACGAGGCCATCAACCCGCCCTATCAGTTGCACGTCGGCACCGAGCGCCAGTTGCTCGGGCTCCCCGTCGCGCAGGCGTTGCCGGAGCTGGTGCCGCAGGGGTTCGTGAAGCTGCTGGACGAGGTCTACGCGACGGGCACGCCGCACGTCGGTCGGGAGACCTTCGTGCGCTTCGACCGCACGGGGCAGGGCGTGCTGGAGGACGCGTACGTCGACTTCGTCTACCAGCCGTTGAAGAACGCCCAGGGGCAGGTGGATGGCATCGTCGTCTTCGGCTTCGACATCACGGAGCCGGTGCAGTCCCGGCAGCGCGCGGAGGCCCTGGCGGAGAGGGTCCGCGCGGGTGAGGCCCAGCTCCGCCAGGTGACGGATGGGATTCCGCTCCTCGTCTCGCTGGTGACCGGAGAGGAGCGCTACGGCTTCGCCAACAAGGCCTACGAGGACTGGTTCGGCCACACGCGCGAGGAGCTGATCGGGCGCACCATCCGGGAGGTCATCGGGGAGGCGGCCTACGCGGTGCTGGGGCCCTATGTGCGCAGGGGGCTGGCGGGGGAGAGCTTCTCCTTCGAACAGCACGGCGTGCCCTATCGCCTGGGCGGCACGCGGGACGTGCGGGTGACCTTCCATCCCTATCGGGACGCGGAAGGAAAGGCGGATGGCTACATCGCGCTGCTCCAGGACATCACGGTGCAGCGGCGGCTGGAGGTCGCGGTCAAGCGCCAGGTGGACTTCGAGCAGCACCTGATTGGCATCGTGAGCCACGACCTGCGCAACCCGCTGTCCGCCATCCAGTTGGGGGTCTCCGCGATGGCGCGGCGCGAGGACCTGGACGAGCGCAGCCGCAAGAGCGTGACGCGCATCCAGAACGCGGCGGAGCGGGCCACGCGGATGGTGAAGGACCTGCTGGACTTCACGCAGGCGCGGCTGGGCGGTGGCATCCGCATCGAGCGGCGGCCGGCGGACCTGCACGAGCTGACGCGCGGCGTGGTGGACGAGGTGGAGGCGGCCCATCCGCACCGGGAGCTGCGGGTGTACCGGTCCGGGGATGGCCGGGGGCGGTGGGATCCGGACCGGCTGTCGCAGGTGGTGCAGAACCTCGTCACCAACGCGCTCAAGTACAGCCCGGAGGCCACGCCGGTCCGGGTGGAGACGCGCGCGGAGGGGGACCGCGTGGTGCTGTCCGTGCACAACCAGGGCGCGCCCATTCCGCCCGAGCGGCTGGGGGTCCTCTTCCAGCCCCTGCAACGGGGCACGGCGGACATCGACAACGCGGGCCGCAGCGTGGGCCTGGGGCTCTACATCGTGCAGTCCATCGTGGAGGCCCACGGCGGGCGCATCGACGTCCAGTCCACCGCCGGGGCGGGCACCACGTTCACCGTGTTCCTGTCGCGGGGCGAGGTGGACGCGGCGAAGTCCTCCGGGTGAATACTCGCGCTGCCGCCGCGTCATGACCGGTGTCTCCTTCAAGGAACGCCGATGAAGAGCCTGCTGGTTGGAATGATGTTGGCCTCGACGCTGAACGCAGCCCCCTCCCGAGTCGTGTCCCTGTCCGGCACGGTGCACAGCGCGGACATTGGGAATCAGCAGTCGGTCGGGGCGGTGTGGCTGCCTTCGGAGCCCCGGCGCATCGAGCAGTTCGAGTTCCACCTGCCCCGTCCCATCAAGGGCCTGCACATCGAATACCGCTGCCACCTCCAGGACACCGGCGACACGCAGTGGCTGAGCGCGGGCACCCCGTGCGGCACCCAGGGTGAGGCCCGCCGTCTGGAGTCCTTCGCGATGCGGCTGTCGGGACCGGCGGCGCGGCTGTACCAGCTCCGGTACTGGTGCCAGGTGGACGGCGCCTCCCGCCCCAGCGGCCCCTACTCGGACGAAGCGGTCTGCGGCACCCAGGGGGAGAGTCGGGAGCTCATCGGCATGAAGGTCGAGCTCGTGCGCATGTAGGCTTCAGTACCATTCCCATACACGACGGCCCGCCCTGGGAGTTTCCCGGAGCGGGCCGTTCGACTTTCAAGTCCGTGTTGATGCGGCGTGCGGCCTGGACGTCACCGGGCGATGTAGCCGACCCTGCCGCCGCAGCTTCCTCCGGAGTAACAACCCGCCTTGATGACATACGTTCCGGCGGAGGGGGCCGTGTAGACGAGGTTGGAGCTGTAGCTGCTGCAAGCATCATCGTTCAGGGCCACGAGCTGTCCCTGCGCGCCGAAGAGCCTCAGGTAGGTGTCGCCCGTCGCGGAGACGCCCACGAGGCCACAGGTTCCCACGGTGAGCGTCTGACCCGCATCGAGCGAGACGGGCACGTCGACGGTGTTCTGCTGGCCGCTGTTGGTGTTCGACGCGCTGTAGTCGAAATAGGACAGGCGCCGGAGCGCGCAGACCCCGTACGCGGTGCCGTTGGAGGGGTGGTACGCCGTGGCCTGGCACGCAATGGTATTGGTTCCCGCCGCGTTCAGGGTGAAGCTCCGGACGCCCCGCTCATCCCAATAGGGAGCGTTGATGTTGTAGTCGACGTAGCCGTAGTTCGGGTAGCTGCCATACCAGTAGTCACGCGCCTCCAGGGGCTGGCCATTGACCCGGATGGTTCCATTGTCGAAGAAGTCGACCATGTATGTCCCGCTGTTGCCCGCGATCCACCCGGAGGTCCAGTAGGTATAGACCTCCCAGCTCCCGGGGAACTGGATGACGCGGATCAACTGGCATGTGCCGTATGAGATGCCGTTGGACGGGTGGTAGTACGTCGCCTGGCAGGTGGTGGAGGCCGACCCGTTCGCATTCAGGGTGAAGACCCGGTCCGCATATTCGGAGGAGCCCGGGGTGTTCGGATTGAAGTTCCGGTAGACGTAGTTCGGGTTCGAGCCGCCCCAGGAATCCCGCGTATCGATGGCCCGGTCGTCGATGCGATAGGAACCATCACCGTAGAAGGTGAGCCGGGAGGTTCCGCTGTTGCCCGCGAGCCAGCCGGAGGTCCAGGTCGTCGACACCCTCCAGAGGCCCGGCAGTCCCTGACCGGCCAGCTCCTGTCCGGCCAGCTCCTGCGCCGTGGTCGGTTCGTCGTCCGGGGGGCTCGGGGGGGATGCCAATGCGAGCGACCCCCACATCAACGCGGTCGCCAGCACGAATCCCATGCTCTTGGGTGTGGACATGAATCCTCCAGGGAAACCGCCAGGGGCGGTGCCTGCCCATCCAGGCTCATTGCAAGGAGAGCCTGGATTGCAAGTTTATCCGGTTTGGAGGATTGGCAAGCCGGGGCCGAGTGGCAATGATTGTCTTTAGGGCTTTTCCGGCAGCGTCCAGTTCACAGAGAACCGGTGTGAGTCATTGGGTGCACTGTCAAGCCACCCTGTGATGCGCTCGCTCTTGGCGAGCAGCGGCCCCAACTCCGTGCTCGCTCCGAAGAAGGCGGCCAGCGTCTCATCGCCCATGACGTCCATCAGGGACACCTGGGACAGGGCGCGCGCCAGCTTCTTCGGATCCAACGTGAACTCCACCGCCTTGGCCAGCGGCGCGCCCTTCTCCGGCAGCGACGTCATCACCGCCTGCGTCACCGCCGAATCGTTGCCCACCACCAGGTGCTTGCCCTTGAGCCGCACGTAGATGCGCCCGCCCTTCGCGTCCACCGTGTAGCCGTCCTCCAGCGGCTTCGCGCCCGGAAGCTGCGCCAGCGGGGCCAGCGCGGCCTTCACCGCCGCCGCGTCCAGCACCTCCGCCGCCATCGCCTGCTTCGCGGCGAAGAACCGCACCTCCGGCTTGCGCAGCGAGCCCTTCACCTGCACCGAGTCCACCGCGAACAACAGGTTCCCGGTCAGCTGCTTCGCCAGCGCGTCCGTCACGCCCTTCACCTGGTCGTCCGGGCAGTCGGGGCACACCGTCCGCGCCACGCTGCGCATCGACCCCGTCGCCTGCGCCACGCCCGTGGGCGCCACCTTCGCGCGGGAGAAGAGCAGGCCCGTGGGCGCCATCGCGCCGTAGGGGCTCGTGCCCCCGGACTGGAAGGGCGGCAGCGGCAGCTTCGTCGCCGTGCCTTCCACCTTCAGCCCGTTGGCCGTGCCATCCAGCCCCACCACGCCCTGCTGCGTGGCCACGTACAGCACGCCGGGCACCGCGCCCATCCGCGCATCCGCGGCCGGCGCCTTCGTGACCAGCTTCGTGGCCTCCTTGCGCAGGGCATCGTCCGCGTCCGCGCTCAGGAAGGCGCAGGCCTCCTGGCCCTTGATGACGTAGCCCGCGAAGCCGCCCAGGCCCGTGGGCGCGCGCAGCGTCGTCACGCCCTTCACCGTGCCCGCTTTCACATCGCCGTTCTTCGCGAGCACGTTCGCGGACGCTTCCTGGAACGCCTTCGCGTCCTTCACCCGCGTGCACGACAGACGACCGTCCTGCCGGATGGACACGGACAAGGGCCCCGTCGCGTCGATGCCCAGCGCCTCCAGCGACTCCGGCTGCGTCGGATCCAACGGCAGGAACGGGTGCAGCTCCCCCCGCCACGACGCGGGGTTCAACATCTGCGAGGACGCCCCCGCCCGCGTCATGAACGCGGTCAGCCCCCGGAGCTGGTCGAACTGCGGAACGTGGAGGACCGTCACCGTGGAGGCGGCGACGCGGGGCGCGGGTGCGGCCGCCAGGGTGGCGGCAAGAGCGAGGGCGAGCATCCCCCCAAGTGAGAGCACCCCACCGCCCCTGTCAAG
>SECN01000322.1 GCA_004173515.1 Myxococcaceae bacterium
CCGCTGGACGTAGTAGCGGACGGTGCGCGGTGAAATGCCCACCGCCTCCGCCAGCCCGCCTCATCGCGACACCGTCCATGTCGAGTCATCACTGACGACTTGACAGCATGACTGTCACAACCTACTGTTCGGTCTGTGAGCACGCCCAAGACACAGACCGAGTGGAAGCTGACGGCGCTGGCGGAGGCGGTGGGCATTTCACCGCGCACCGTCCGCTACTACGTCCAGCGGGGCCTCCTGCCCGCGCCGCCCTTCAAGGGGCCGGACACGGTGTACGGGGAGGAGCACCTGGTGCGGCTCAAGGCCATCCGGGTGTTGCAGGCGCGGTTCCTGCCCCTGGACGCCATCCAGGCGGAGCTGCTGCGACTGTCGCCGGAGGAGCTGCGCCGGCTGTCGGAGGCGCAGGTGCTGCCCATGCCGGTGCCGGAGGTGCTGCCCAGGCGGCCGGTGAAAATCCCGGGGAAAGACCCGACGGTGGAGGTGGCGCGTTACCAGCGCTGGCTCCTGGCGCCGGGGTTGGAATTGCACGTGTCGGAGCAGGCTGAAGTGAAGGTCCGGGCGCTGGCCGAGCGGGTGCGCGCCCTCATCCAGGAATCCGAATCCCAAGAGGGGAAGCAGTCATGAACGAGCAGGCGAAATGTGGGCTGTTCACGCGCGACGGGGCCCAGGTGCCCCTGCAAGGGGTGGAAGTCTCCGGCGAGCTGCTCGGGGGTCATGCGCGGGTGCGCGTGACGCAGCGCTACCTCAACACCGAGAAGAAGCCGGTGGAGGCCGTCTACACCTTCCCGCTGCCCTCGGACGCGACGCTCAGCGCCTTCTCCATGACGTGCGCGGGCCGCCGCGTGGCGGGGGTGGTGAAGGAGCGTGAGGAGGCCTTCCGCACCTACGACACGGCCATCACGGAGGGCCATGGCGCGGCGCTGCTGGACCAGGAGCGCCCCAACGTCTTCACCGCGCAGGTGGGAAACCTCCTGCCCGGCGAGGAGACGCTGGTGGAGGTGGAGTTCCTCCAGGCCCTCACCGCGGAGGAAGGCAGTGTGCGCTGGATGCTGCCCACGCTGGTGGCGCCCCGGTACATGCCCGGCGCGGTGCAGGGGGACCGCACGGCGCACGGCAGCGCGGCCCCGACGACGCGGGTGCCGGACGCGGACCGCATCTCCCCGCCCATCGGGACCCCGGACTACGGGCTGAAGATGAGCCTGCTCATCGACGTGGGCCACGAGGTGGTGGTGGAGAGCCCGTCGCACGCGCTGGACATCACGAAGGAAGGCACCCGCCTGCGCGTGGGCCTGAAGCCGGACCGCGCGCACGAAGGCCTCAACAAGGTGTCGCTGGACCGGGACGTGGTGCTCAACCTGCGCAACGCCAACCCGGACGTGATGCTCACCCCGGTCGTCACGCACCGCAAGGCGGAAGGGCCGGGCACGTTCGCGCTCACCGTGGTGCCGGACCTGCTGAACCTGGCGGCGGCGCCCCCCCGGCAGGAGGTGGTGTTCGTGGTGGACACCTCCGGGTCCATGGACGGCGACAGCCTGCCCCAAGCCCAGGCCGCGCTCCGGCTGTGCCTGCGCCACCTGCGCGAAGGCGATCGCTTCAACGTCATCGCCTTCGAGAACAGCTTCCGCACCTTCACCCCGGCGCCGGTGACGTTCACCCAGCGCACGCTGGAGCAGGCGGACGCGTGGGTCGCCGGGCTGCGCGCCAGTGGCGGCACGGAGCTCCTGGAGCCGCTCGTCGCCGCGATGAAGGCCGCGCCGGACGGCGTGGTGGTGCTGCTGACGGACGGTCAGGTGGGCAACGAGAGCGAGATCCTGGAAGCGGTGCTGGCCGCGCGCCGGTCCGGCCGGGTGTTCTCGTTCGGCATCGGGACGAACGTGAGCGACGCGCTCCTGCGCGACCTGGCGCGGCGCACGGACGGCGCGGTGGAGTTCATCCATCCGGGAGAGCGCATCGACGACAAGGTGGTGGCGCAGTTCTCCAAGGCGCTCGCGCCGCGCGTCACCGACCTGGAGGTGCGCTTCGACGGCGTGGAGGCCAGCGAACTGGGGCCGGCCACCCTGCCGCCGCTGGTGGACGGCACGCCGTGGACGCTCTTCGGGCGCTATGCGCAACCGGGCACCGGCAGCGTGACGCTGAAGGGACGCTCGGGCCGGGAGCCCTTCTCCCTCACGGTGCGGCTGGACCTGCCCGCCGTGTCGGACCGTCCGGTGGTGGAGAAGTTGTGGGCCGCCGAGCGCATCCGGGGCTGGATGGACGCGGGCCTCGTGGGCCGGCGCGCGGAGGCGATGAAGGAGCGCATCGTGCAACTGGCGCTCACGCACCAGTTGGCCACGCGCTACACGTCCTTCGTGGTGGTGGAGGAGCGCCAGGGTGAGCGCCGCGCGTCGGGCACGCCGGAGACGCGCGTCGTCCCGGTGAACGCCCCCGCGGGCTGGGCCATGTTCAACCAGGGCAAGCTGGAGGGCGGCATGGCGCCGCCGCAGGAGGTCGATGACGACTACGATGATGCGGAGCCGACCACCGGCTCGGGGATGATGATGCCCCCCGCTCTGGAAAGCCCCCCGCGTCCGAGCATGCAGGTCCGGCGGGGTTCCGCGCCGGCGGCGTCCCACGGAGGCGCCATGCCGCCCCCGCCGCCTCCGGGCAGGCCCGCACCGTCGCCCGCCTCGTTCGCCCCCATGGCCCCCCCCGCGGCCATGCCGATCCAGGCCGAGGCACGGGACGGGTTCGCGCCCATGAAGGATCAGGAGACCGCCAAGAAGAAGGGCGGCCTGCTGGGCCGGATGCTGTCCGCCGCGATGCCGCAGAAGTCGGCGGCCGCGCCGAAGGATGGGCGCCGGCGTGAACAGGAGAAGAAGATGGACAAGGCGGCGGCCGGGCCCGA
Source organism: Myxococcaceae bacterium (assembly GCA_004173515.1). GTDB lineage: Bacteria > Myxococcota > Myxococcia > Myxococcales > Myxococcaceae > Corallococcus. The sequence goes on from SECN01000322.1 coordinate 2,885, forward strand.
AGCCCTCTACGAGGAAGCCGAGCGGGCCCCGATGCTTTCGGTGGCCGAAGCGGCCAGCGGACTCGCCGCCGAGGACGTGGGCGGCCTGTTGGGGCAGCAGCTCGCCAACGGCCTCTGGGCCGGCACGGGCGAGGGTCCGGAGGCGGTGCGCCAGGCCCGTGCCACCGCGCGGGTGCTGCTGGTGCTCCTGCGTGAGGGCATCACCAGCAACCACCCGCTGCACGGCGCGCAGGTGAAGAAGGCGGTGGATGCGCTGCTGGCCCTGGCCCCGCAGCTCACCCAGGCCCCGGACGTGGCGGAGCTGGCGCTGGGCGTGGCGTGGCTGGTGGCGGCGGGCCACCGCACGCGGGGCCGCATCGAACAGGCCGCGAAGCCGCTGCCGGGCCTGGACGGGCGGCTGGCGGACGCGGACGCGCTCCGGCAGCACGTGGAGACGCTCGCGACGCGGTAGGCCGCTGCACGGTGTCAATCCAGGGCCCCGGCATTCCCAGGAGGAATGCCGGGGTCCGGTGCTCCCGTCTTTCCCCGGGGGTCGACTAGGGTGGTGGCGACATGTTCCTCGCGCCCTTCGTCCTGGCCGTCCTCGTCGCCGCGCAGCCCGGGTCTCCCGCGCGCGACGACGCTCCCGCCGTGCCCCCCGACTCCGCCGTGCTGCGGACCATGCCCTCCCCGCCGCTCGTGGAGGCCCCCCTGGAGGCGTGCGCCGCCGAGTCCGACTACGTGGCCGGCTTCGATGCGCTGGTGCGGGGCGAGGACGCGCGCGCGGTGGAGTCGTTGGAGCGGGTGGTGGAGGCGTGTCCGCGGCATCCGTACGCGCCGGAGCTGGCGCGGCTGGCGCGGGCGCGGCTGACGCCCGGGGGCAGGCTGGCGCAGGAGACGCTGGCGAGGCCGGTGGTGGTGTCGGAGGAAGGGACGTCGCGGGGGGCTCGGGCCTCGCTGACCATCCTGCAGACGATGCACGGCATCACGCAGGGCATCCTGCTGTGCAGCATCGCGGGCTGTGACGACTCGCGCGCATACGTGGCGGTGTCACTGCTGGGCGGCGGCGCGGGCGCTGCGGCGGCGCTGCTGCTCACGCAGAGCGGGCTGACGCCGGGACAGGCGGCGGCCATCAACTCCGGCACGGTGTGGGGCTTCGGCTACGGCCTGTCGTCCATCGGCTCCTTCGACCTGGACGGAGACAACGCCATCGCGTCGGCGATGGTGGGGGGGCTGGGCTTCACCGGCCTGGGCATCCTCATCGCGGAGTTCGCGAACCCCACCGCGGGACAGGTGTCGATGGCGAACTCCGGCGGCCTGTGGGCGGGCGTCCTCGCGGGCCTGCTGATGGCCACGCAGGAGAGCAACGAGACGCAGACGTTCTTCGCCGTCGAGCAGGTCGTGGTGGCCGGCGGGCTCGTCAGCATGGCGCTGGTGTCGCGCAACCTGGACATCTCCCGGGGGCGGATGCTGCTCATCGACTCGGGCGGCATCCTGGGCGGGCTGACGGGGCTGAGCGCCTTGTTCCTGCTGCTGGGGGATGACGCGGACGAGGACGTCTACCTGGTGGGCGCCGCCACGGGCGTGGTGGCGGGGCTGGCGGCCACGGCGTTCCTCACGCGCAACTTCGATGCGCCGGATGCTCCGGCCGTGTCCATCGTCCCGGCGGTCATGGGGCGCCATGGCGGAATGGGCCTCGCGATGCTCGGACGGTTCTAGACTGTCTCCCGGCCGTCCCACCTCCACCTTCCGCCGTCCCGGAGCCGCCCATGCCCGTCGAATCCCAGGCCCTGACCCTTCTGCGCGGAGAGCGTGCGCTGCGCGTGCGGCAGGTGAAGGAGTGGGGGGAGATCCTCTCCGGCTTCGAGGGCCGCAACCGCTACGAGGTGGTGGGCGACGACGGACACCCGCTCTTCTTCGCGGGCGAGGTGGGCGGCGGCGTGGGGCTGTTCCTGCTGCGCAGCTTTCTCAAGTCGAAGCGGCCCTTCACCCTGGAGCTCAAGGACGCGCGGGGGCAGACGCTGCTGCGGCTGCGCCGCCCGTGGCGCTTCTGGCTGTCGCGGATGGAGGTGGAGGACGGCGAGGGCAATCACCTGGGCGCCATCCAGCAGCGCTTCCGCTTCTTCGCCCGGGCCTACGACGTGCTCGGGCCCCGGGAGGAGGAGCTGGCGCAGTTGAGCGGCCCGTTCTTCCAGCCGTGGACCTTCCACGTGCAGCAGCAGGGGCGCGAGGTGGGCACCATCGCCAAGAAGTGGAGCGGCTTCGGCAAGGAGATGTTCACGGACGCCGACAACTTCGGCGTCCAGTTCAACGGGCTGGACGATGCCCACGTCCGCACGCTGGTGGTGGCCGCCACGTTCCTCATCGACTTCGTGCACTTCGAGGACAAGGGCGGCGGCTGAGACGCGCTAGCCCTCGCGGCGCAGCGTGGGCACGCGCGGGCGCCCTGCTTCGTCGCGCGGCAGCCCGTCCCCGGGGAAGCCGTCCACGGAGACCTCCGGCGTGCCGGGGCGGTAGCGCTGCACCTCGCGCACCATGAAGAAGGCCGCCGCCGACAGCACGCCCAGGTCGTCCAGCCAGCCGAACACCGGGATGAAGTCCGGAATCGCGTCCACCGGCGACACGAAGTACAGGACGGCCAGCAGCCCGGCCAGCTTCCGCCACGTCCCCACCTTGGGGTCGCGGACGTAGTGGAAGAAGCGGGTTCCCATTCCTCGAAGGCCTGCGATGTTCATACCCCTCCCTACGCATGGGGGGCCCGGGTGATTGCACTTCCCGTGCCCGGTGCTCGCACGCCCGGTGTACAGGCAGGCGTTACACGGTCGTCTCTTCCAACACCTCCGCGCGGCCGGCGACCTCCAGGCGGGCGCGGCTGCCCTCGCGCAGCGGGGACGCCGGGGAGGAGCGCACCACCAGCGCCATGCCGGCGCAGGACACGGTGAAGTCCACGTGCGCGCCCCGGAAGGCGCGCTCCAGCACCTCGGCGCGCAGGGCGCCGCCCACCGCCACGCCGTCGGTGTCCGGCAGCAGCTTCAGCGCTTCGGGGCGCAGCGACAGCATCACCTGGCCGCGCGCGTCCGCGTTCAACGGGAGGTTGCCCAGCACCGTGCGCGCGACGCGCCCGAAGGCGGAGCCCGGCAGCAGGTTGGTGCCGCCCAGGAAGTACGCGGCGAAGGCGGTGCGCGGAGCGTCGTAGACGGCTTCCGGAGCGCCCTGCTGCTCCACGGTGCCCCCGCGCAGCAGCACCAGCCGGTCCGCGAAGGCCAGCGCGTCCGCCACGTCGTGCGTGGCGAAGAGCACCGCGGCGCCCCGGGCCTTGAGCACGCGGCGCCATTCGCCCAGGAGCGCGGCGCGCAGTCCGGCGTCGAGCCCCGCGAAGGGCTCATCCAGCACCAGCAGCTTCGAGCCGGAGGCCAGCGCGCGGGCGAGCAGCACGCGTTGCCGCTGTCCCCGGGAGAGCGTTCCACAGGAGCGCGACTCCAGGTCCTCCAGTTGGAACAGCGCCAGCAGGCCGCGCGCGTGCGCCACGCCCTCGCCCTTCGGCTGCGCGCCCATCACGACGTCGCGCACGGTGAGGCCGGACTCCAGTTCAGCGTCGAGGAGCACGCGGCGCAGCGGGCGCTGTTCCGGAGGGACGAACACGGCCGGGCCCGCGAGCACGCGGCCCTCCAGCGTGAGGGTGCCCGCGCTGGGACGCTCCAGGCCCGCCACCAGTCGCAGGAGCGCCGTCTTGCCGGAGCCGGAGGAGCCCATCACCGCCAGCGATTCACCCGGCTCCAGCGCCAGTGACACATCCCGCACCGCCGGGGACGGGGCACCGGGATACGTCAGGGAGACGGCGTCGAGTGAGAGCAGGGACATGACGGCGGGCACACTACGGTGCGCGTCCGGCCGGGCAAAGCGCCGCGTCCCGGGGGCTGCGTGATGCCGGACGCTCACACCGGCTGCCGCACGCCCATCTCCGGCACCAGCGGCCCGGCGGTATGAACAGGCCCGCACGGCCCCGGCCTTCCGTGGTCGTTCGCGGCCACGGCCCCGCGCCCCGGTCACAAGCGGGGTGTCTGTCTCCGCGTCGCTTCTTCCGCCGGGACGCCTCGAGGCGAGCAGAGACCTTCACGCCCGACCGCGCCACGAAGGCGAAGTCCACCCTCGCGCCATCGTTCCCATCCCACTGTCCCCGTGCACACACGGAGCCCTCACGGCTTCCCGCGCCACTCACGACGGGGCTAGCGTGCCGCCGCGTTCTTCCCCTGTCACAGGGAGTCCCCATGTCGCGCCTGCTCGTCGCCTGTGCCGTCCTCCTGGGAGCCACGTCCGCCTTCGCCCAGGCCCCCGCCGCTCCCGCCTCCAAGGCCGCGCCCACCGCGCCCAAGGCCACCGCGCCCGCCGCGCCGACCGCTCCTGCCCCAGCGCAGGCGGATCCGCGCAAGGCCGTCGCGGAGCGCACCCAGGCGGGGCTCGCCCAGCTTCCCGCGCCGAAGCCCGAGGACGTGAAGTCCATCGACTCGCTGCTCAAGGCCATCTACGACGTCATCAGCGGTCCCGCGGGCGCGCCTCGCGACTGGCAGCGCTTCCGCTCGCTCTTCTACCCCGGTGCGACGCTGGTGCCGCTCGCGCACATCCCCACCGCTCCCGGCCTCCACGCGCGGCCCTTCAATGTGGAGGAGTTCATCACCCTGTCCAGCGGGGCGACCTCCAAGCAGGGCTTCTTCGAGAAGGAGACCCAGCGCCAGATGCTGGGCTACGGCGACCTGGTCCAGGTGATGAGCACCTACGAGGCGCGGGCCACGCAGGACGGCCCCCCCATCATCAAGGGCGTCAACAGCATCCAGGTCTTCAACGACGGCCAGCGCTGGTGGGTCATGCACATCGTGTGGATGGATGAGAAGAACGCCGGCATCAAGGTGCCCGCGGATCTCACCCGCAAGTAGCCCTCCACGAACGAAGAGGGCCGGGACCCGGAAGGCGCCTCTTCGCGCCGCCCGCTCCCGACCCTCCGGAACGTCACACCGCGCTACCGACTTCAGCCTTCGGAGCCGGGCTCGTCGTCCGAGCTTGCCGGACCCGCCTCACCGGAGGCCTCCGCCGCGTCATCGAACGGCGTCGCGTCCGAGGAGGCCTCCACCGCCGACGCCGCGTCCGAGGAACCGCCGGCCGCCGCGTCCACCGGAGCGCCAGCGTCACCGCCCTCGGTCTCCTCCTCCGACTCCTCGCCTTCGGGCAGCTTGGAGATGGCCATGACCTTCTCCTCGCCGTTCTCCAGCGCGATGAGGCGCACGCCCTGCGTGTTGCGGCCGATGACGGAGATCTCCTTCACCTTCATGCGGATGAGCATGCCGCCGTTGGTGACGATCATCAC
>SECN01000030.1 GCA_004173515.1 Myxococcaceae bacterium
GAGGGCGGCGTGCGCGTGCCGTGCGTGGTGCGCTGGCCGGGCGTGGTGGAGCCGGGGCGCGTCATCAACGACATCTTCGCGCACGAGGACTGGATGCCCACGATGGTGGCGGCGGCGGGTGGCCCCACGGACCTGGTGGAGAAGTGCAAGCAGGGCCACAAGGTGGGGGACAAGACCTTCAAGGTCCACCTGGATGGCTACGACCAGAGCGCGCTGCTGGCCGGCACGGCGCCGGGCGACCGGCACGAGTTCATCTACGTGCTCGACAGCGGCAACATCGCGGCGGTGCGCTACGACGACTGGAAGATCATCTTCAGCTACCAGGACGGCGAAGGCCCGGACATGTGGTTCAGCGGCAAGCGCTTCAACCCGGCGTGGCCCTACCTCATCAACCTGCGCTCGGACCCGTTCGAGTACGGGCCGCACTCCGGCATCTACACGCAGTGGTACGGCGAGCGCATGTTCACGTTCGTGCCCGCGCAGATGCTGGTGAAGAAGTTCGCGGAGAGCCTCATCGAGTTCCTGCCCAGCCAGGCGCCGGGCAGCCTGAGCATCGGGCCGCTCAAGGAGCGCGTGAAGCAGAAGATGATGGAGGCGCGCAAGCACGAGAGCGAGCCGAGCATCGGGGATCAGGTGATGTCGCTGGCCAACGAGGTGGAGCAGTTCATCCACCGCTTCCAGCAGTCGCACACGTAACGACCGGTCCTTCGCGGGCGGTGACGAGAGGGTGCCGTCACCGCCCGTGGACATTCAAGACCTCCCGCCATGGCCTCCCGCGCGCATGCAGCCTTCCGGTGGTGGCGCATGCCGCTGTGGGCGCTGGTGGCGGTGTTGTCGTGTGAAGGCGCGTTGAACCTCGCGCTCAACGTCGGGGCCGTGCAGGCGCTGGTGCACCGGGCGGCGCCTCGCACGCGGTTGTCATGGCAGCGGGCATGGTGGGTGTGGCCGGGACGGCTCCAGTTCCGCGGGTTCGCGCTGGAGCAGCAGGACGCCCATGCGCGCTGGCGATTGGACGTGGAGCGGTTGGAGGCCGGGTTGTCCTTGAGCGCGCTGACACGCCGCCGCGTGGAGGCCCGGAGGGTGGAGGGGACCGGGGTGCGCGTGCGCGTGGAGCCCGAGAAGGCGCCACCCGCGCCGGCACGGACCAGCAGCGGAAAACCGCCGTGGGAGATCCGCCTGACGGAGGTGGTGCTCCGGGACGTGAGGGACCTGGACCTGGGCCCCGCGCGCTACACGGGAACAGCGGAGGCCGAAGGGTCGCTGGACGTGAAGCTCCATCAGAAGCTGCACGTGGAGCTGACGTCGCTGCGGTTGGACGGGGGGTTCGTGGAGGTGCGGGGCCACCGGGTGGCGCGCGTGGAGTCGGCGTCGGGCCGGATGTCGCTGGAGACGGGGTGGCGCCCGACGGGGGGCTGGGACATCACGACCGCCGTGAGCGGGCGACTCCAGGCCGGGGCGGAGGTCCTGGCGTTGGATTGGGTGAACGCCCGGCCAGGTGCGCACGCGTCGGTCTCCGTCCATGGAGGAAAGGGGCGGCTGGAGCTGGACGTGCGCATGCGGAAGGGGGAGCTGGAGCCTGGCAGTCGCGTGGAGGCCCGGGGCGAGACGCTGGAGGTGCGCGCGGGGCCCTCGCGAGCACGAGCGCCCTGGACCCTCCAGGCATCGGTGGAGTCGGAAGCGCACGGACACCGCGAGGGGAGGTTGAGGCTCGCGTTCGCGCCCGTGCACGTGGAAGGCCCTGAAGGTCACGGCGTGGAGGTGCCGGAGGTGGCGGTGACCTTGCACGCGCGGCGCCGTGAGGGAGCGCCCGGCCTGGACCTGGAGCGCGAGCTGCATGTGGCGAAGAGCCACCCCATGGACCTGCGGGCACTCAACCCGTGGCTGTCGCGAACGCTCCAGGTGGATTCGGGGCACGTCACGCTGCGGGGCGAGGGGCGGCCCCGGACACAGCACGGCGGGAACTGGCTGCACGTGTCGCTGGACACCGACCTGGTCGAAGGGCGCATGGGCGACAACCGTCTGTTGCTGCGCGCCGGCGTGGAGGTGGATGCACGGCGCCTGTCATTGGGGGCGAAGGGCCTGGGGCTGGACGGGACGACGCTGCGGCTGAGTGATGTCTCGTCGAACGGGCCGGTGCCCATCCGGGGATGGAGCGGCTCCATCGCGCTGCCGCAGGCCACGCTGGCCCTGTCGCCGGTGGTGTTGGAGGCGCGCTTCACCAGTGAGCTGACCGACACCCAGCCCCTGGCGTCCCTGCTGGCGACCCGGAAGGGCTTGCCGCCGTTCCTCGCGCCGCTGCTCGACATCAAGAAGTTGTCCGTGACAGGGCATGTGCGGATGGACCGCAACGGGCTCCAGGTGCGCGAATTGAAGGCGCAGGGCCAGGACTTCCAGTTGGAAGGGCATCTGGATCTGGTGCAGGGCAAGAGCACGGGAGCGGTGCTGGCGACGGTGGGCCCGACCACGGGGGCCGTGGAGCTGAAGCCAGACGGCCACCACATCCATCTGAAGGGCGCACGCGACTGGTACAATGCCCAGCCGCGATGACCCTTGAGCGTACCTTCACACTTCGGCGACCCGCGGAGTGGCCCCTGCGTGTTGACCTCATCATGCTGTGCATGTCCCTCCTCATTGCAGGCTGCACGGGGGGCGAGACATCAGCGGGACGCGGAGCATCCCGGATGCTCCGTCAGCGCGCATCCCATGCATCGGATGTGCCCGGAACGGGGCAACGGGAATCCGAATCAGAAGACGTCATCCTTCACGACCGAACCCCAACGCGGCTGCCCCCGGGGACAACCCTCATGGACACCCGTCCCGGTGAGCTTTCCCGGCAGGCAGTGGAGTTGGGGCTCTTCGATGTCGATGCCTTCGAGAAGCTGCTCATGCGGGCAGGACTCGACGACCTGGAAGAGCTGCCGGTGCGTCGCAATCCGTTCACGCCTGACGATGCGATCGAGGTGCTGGGGCTGCTGCTCGAAAAGCCCGTGACGCTGGGCACCTTCCCACCTCGCCTGGCCGCGGGCTTCCTGTTGCGTGAAGTGCTGGAGCGAGGCGAAGTCTCGCGCGAAGAGTTGCTGGGCCGGATGAGGCGCTTCGCACGCGAGCAGGTGGCGGTGCTGCGTCCGGACGGATACCTCGCATGGGCGCTCGACGGGAGTACCCAGCAGAAGGTCGCCCCCATTCAATGGAAGCAGGGCGCATTTCGAGCAGGCCACTTCGAATTGGGCCGCTTCTACAGCGGCCGGGGCGGTGTCTTCCGCCACGTGGATGGGCAGCTTCGCTCCGTGGACGGTCCACCCCTGGCCGAAGTCTACGACGACGCGGATGTGATCAACCGCTCGCTGGACGGTGCCGAGGATGCCTTCAAGGAGCTGGTGCTCGCCGTGGGCGGACTGCTCTCACGCTCTCCGGGAGACGTTCTCGCGGCACTCCCCCACCTGCCATCAGGCGTGGTCGCCCTCATCACCTCGTCGCCCGAGTATCTGGAGCGTTTCCTGTACATGACGAAGGGCGAGCAGATTCGCGAGCTGGCCCGACTGACGACGAGCGTCATTGTCACCTGGGGCGCGGCCTCGGCCACGACGCGCGCGGTGAAGGGGTTGATGGTGAGTGCGGAAGCCACCGTCCCGGTGCTTTCCCTCTCCGCGGAGGGCATGCTCGCGCTGGAGCGAATCGCAGTCCCCGTGGGAAGCGCGGCGACGGTGCTGAGTGGCGGGCCCGGAGCGGCCGTCATCCTTCAGCGGGCCCATACCGCCACGCAGGGCGCGACGCCTCCGGCAGGTCCTGGCAGGTGGGGTCCTTCGAATGAATCCATGTCCGCGCGAGCCAGGCGCTACCAGGAGCAGATTTCTCAGCACTCCGCCGACGAGGCCTATTGGGTAGAGGGAGTGAAATTCGACGGCTTCGAGGAGGGCGTGCTACTGGAGGCGAAGGGCCCAGGCTATGCGAACAAGTTCCTCGACAACCTCCAACCCAGGGTCTGGTTCGAGAAGTCGGGAGCCAAGGCCCTTGTCGAGCAGGCGCAGCGACAACTCCGGGCTGCCAAGGGAACGGGCGCATCCATCCGGTGGCACGTCGCGGAGCAACCCACGGCGGACGCGCTCCGGAGACTGTTCAAGGACAGGGAAATCCACGGGATTGAAATCGTCTTCAGTCCGCCGATGCCTTGAGGAAGGATAGCAGCGTGGATGAGACCTACTACGCGGGAGCTTACTGGGGGCCGAGGAAGGAGTCGCCGGAGGAGTGCGCAAGGCGCATGGCGGGCTTCCTGACGGCCCTGCCCGGAGTCGACCCTTCATTCGTGCGTTGGTTTCGACCCGGCAGGTCTCGCAAGGACGCCTTGAAAAGCCCCATCGAGCCCAGCCCCAAGGAACTGGAGAAGCTCATTGCCCGAGGCAGGGACCGCGTGTTCGCGGACCTGGGCTTCCGCGTGAGCGGCTGGAACGGAGTGGCGGACGACCACGACGCCACTGGCTTCGATATCCAATGCGGGAGCCATACCGATGTGGTGGGCAACACGTGTGTTTTCGCCTTGCCCGGCATGGGACCCAACACAGAACGGATCCTGAGCGCATCTGTCCTGACAGCGATGTTGCGAGAGACGGCTATCGCCTGGGCACCTGATTGGGGCGTGGCCATGTCCCACGCACATCGGGATCTGGTGGAACCCCATCGCGCTCAGCGGGCGCCCTACGTCGGCTGGGTCACCTACCTCGCTGGAACCAGGGGCACGGTGCCGCCACTCCCGGCGCCCGTGAGAGTGGAGCACGTGCAAGACCAAGGCTCACTCATCGTCCTCATGCCCGAGCGCTTCACGGCCAGCAATCCCGAGCATCTGGCGCTCGCAAAGCGCGTTCATGAACTCCTGGAGCGGGCGGAACTGCTGAAGCCAGGATCCCTCCTGCCATAACGACAGGAGGGTTCAGGGGTCGAAGGGCCTTCCGCCTACCTGCAAACGGAGTCGTAGGCGGGCGTGACGGTCAACACGCCCTGATCCGACATGTTCACGACGGAGCCTTGAACGGCACCCGCCACGGCGCGCGCGTTCAGCGTGAAGCTGTAGGGACCCGTCACGACCGCGCGGAAGATGAACTTGCAACCGGCAATCCATGACGCATCCGGCACCGGCGCCCGGGTGCCATCCGCGCAGCCCGGCGGCGAGAAGCCGATCAGCGCGTAGTTGCTGGTGTATTGGTCCTTCTCCTGGAAGTACGACTTCTCCGACGTGAACAGCGCCTTGATTCCATGCGTCCCCTCCCGCAGTTGGGCATCACAGATGAACGACTGCGCGGGAAGACACTCCGCCGCGTCCACGTACCGGCGAACCCCGTCGCGCTGCAGCCAGAAGACGGAGCCGACGGCGGGGTGGGTGGTGAACTGGAGCGTGATGCCCGCGGCGGGCGTGTTCGGAGCGCCCTGCGCCACCGCGATGAACGTGGGAGTCGGGTGCGGGGTGATGCGCTCGATCCGGTAGGAGAAATTGCAACCCGACACCCACTCCGGCCCCGGCACCGGCGCGCGCGTGCCGTTCGCACACGGCGCGGGCGCGAACGCGAAGTCGCCAAAGGCCATGAGCACCGCCAGGTCCTGGGTGTAGAAGTCCTTCTCCTGGAAGTACGACAGCTCCGCGAGGCCCAAAGCCCGCGTCTCCCGGATGCCCTCGCACTCCGCCGTGCCGCAGTCCACCGGGGTGGGCGCATCCGCCCAGGCAGGTGCAGCCACCGCGAATGCTCCTACGCACAGCCACCGCTTCAGGTTCTGCCTCATGGTTCGAAAATCCTCGGGTCGGGGACGAAGAGGTGCCCGCGTCGCCGGTTGGACACTCTTCCCCCTTCCGCCGGTCCATCACCCACTGCCCGACACACCCGACGGCCTCCGGAACGAGTGTCTTTCCCCGCCCCCGGTCGGATCTTGTCCCCGGAGAGGACCGTGCGTCCTCCGGGGGCCATGCCATGCACAGGGACGAAGACCTCAGCGGTTCCGCCGTGGCTCAAGACGCCGAGCCCACCACCGACACCACCCAGCGGCCCGGCCGCGCCCCCGCCCCGGACATGGTCTGGGTCCCCGGCGGCACCTTCTGGATGGGCTCCGACCACCACTATCCGGAAGAGGCCCCCGCCCACCAGGTGACCGTCACCGGCTTCTGGATGGACCAGCACACCGTGACCAACGAGCAGTTCGCCCGCTTCGTGGAAGCCACCGGCTACGTCACCGTCGCCCAGCGTCCTCTCAACCCGGCGGACTACCCCGGCGCGTCCCCGGAGTCCCTCGTCCCCGGCTCGCTCGTCTTCCAGAAGGCGAAGGGGCCCGTGGATTTGAGCAACGTGGCGAACTGGTGGAGCTACGTCCCCGAGGCGTGCTGGAAGCACCCGGAAGGCCGCCGCTCCTCCGTGAAACACCGCCGCGACCATCCCGTCGTCCACATCGCCTATGAGGACGCGGAGGCCTATGCGGCCTGGGCCGGCAAGGTCCTCCCCACCGAGGCGGAGTGGGAGCGCGCCGCGCGCGGCGGCCTGGACCGCAACGAGTTCTGCTGGGGCAATGACTTCACCCCCGGCGGCGAACACCTGGCCAACACCTGGCAGGGCTACTTCCCCTGGCAGAACCTGCGCGAGGACCGCCACGAAGGCACCTGCCCCGTCGGCGCCTTCCCTCCCAATGGCTACGGCCTGTATGAGATGGCCGGCAATGTCTGGGAATGGACCTCCGACTGGTTCCAGGAGCGCCACCAGGGCAACAAGGGCAAGGCGTGCTGCATCCCCGTCAACCCGCGCGGCCCCGCCACGCCCACCGGCAGCCAGGACCCCTTCACCCCCCCCGTGCCCATCCCCCGCCGCGTCCTCAAGGGCGGCAGCCACCTGTGCGCGCCCAACTACTGTCGCCGCTACCGCCCCGCCGCGCGCTCGCCCCAGGCCGTGGACAGCGGGGCCAGCCACATCGGCTTCCGCTGCATCGTGCGTCCGCCCTCGCCGTAGCGCCTATGCGCTGCCAGCGCGCGGGGGAACCGGGGCCTCCCGGTTCACCGGGAAGCGCGGCGGCACCACCACCGAGGCGAACACCAGACCCAGCACCAGCTGGAGCGCCACCAGCAGCACGTCGAACAGCCGGGCGTTCGCGCCCGCGCTCCCCGCTCCCAGCAGCGCGACGATGGCCTGCGTGCCCACGAACCCCGGCGCCAGTTGCAGCAGCCCCGGCATGATGACGGTCATGGGCATCCGGTCCTTCCCGCGCCCATACAGCAACCCCACCACGCCCAGCACGAACGCGGACACCAGCGGACTGCCCTTGTCCCCGAGCAACCCCTTGGCCACCGCCTGCGTCGCATAGGCCAACAGCACCCCGCCCAAAATCCAGCCCACGTCACGGGGCCGCCCCGACATGCACACCGACAGCGCCACACCGCCAATCCCTACCAGCACCAGCGTCACGAGCGGCGGCAGCGCATGCGCCGCGAAGTGGGGCGGCAGGGGCCAGGCGAAGCTCCAGAGCGTCCCCGCCGCCGTGATGCCCACGCCCAGCATCAGGAAGCGCAAGAGGCCATAGGTGAGCCGGGGCAGCCCCGCCTCCACCGACTCGGTGGCCAGCTCCAGCGAGCCCAGCGTCACCACCATCGCGGGCACCAGCAGCGTCGCGCCGCCGAACAGCGCTCGCACCGCGTCGAAGGACGGCAGGACGAGCGTGAAACCGAACGCCACCAGCGTGCCCAGGAACGCCGCCAGGAAGCTCTTCTGCAAATCCAGACGCTGGGAGCGCAACGTCCCGAAGTGGATGACGCCCGCGATGACGCCCACCACGAACGCCACGCCCATCTCCAGCCACGCCCCACCCACCCGGGCGGCGACCGCCGCGCCATAGACGCCGTACGCCAGGAACACCAGCCACTCGGGATATGGCGAATGCGTGGTCAGGATGCGATCCAATCGCACACGGGCGTCCGGCAGCCGCACGCCCCCTTCCGCGATGGCGTCCGCCAGTCGCAGCAGCGCCGCCGACCGGCCCAGGTTCCAGTGCGGGTTGAACGGCAGCCGCGCGAAGGCCACGCGGGGACGCCGGGCGGACAGCACCTCCGTCATCGCCAGGCTCTGGAGCGTGAAGACCTCCACTTGAAGTCCCCACGCCTTCGCCGCCCGCCTCACGCGCGCCTCCACCAGCAGCGACGGCTGGTAGGCCAGGTGCAAGGCCCTCGCGAGGTCGAGCAGGAAGGCCGACGCGGCCTCCTCGTCCACCGGCATGTCCAGGGGGTGTTCCCGCCTCATTTCGCCTCCGCGTCGCTGTCGTCGCCCGCGCCGGCCTCGCCGCCCGTCTGCCGCTTGTCCAGGAGCGAGAAGCTGGCCCCCAGCAGCACGGTGGCCTGGAAGTAGCGGATGGAGTGGGACTGCACGGGCGCGTCCACGCCCGCCTGCTGAAGCGCTTCCGACAACCGCTGCGAACTCTTGCCGCCCCACGCCAGGTTGGTGCCCAGCGTGAAGCGCGAACGGCCCACGAGGAAGTGGAGGCCCGTGGCCGCGTGGTACAGGTCCCAACCCTCGCCCGCCCCATCCACCACGGAGACATGCGTGTATTCATACACGCTGCCGGTGAGCTCCAGCTCCGGCGCGCCCAGCAGCCCCAGGGCCCCGGGGTTGTAATAGACGGCGCTGATGTCGTCCGGGTTGCCCACGAACGCACCGCCCAGCAGCCACGCCCGGTTGCCGAACTGCCGCGTGTTGTAGTGCGCGTCCTGCGCCAGCGCCGACGCCGACAACAGCATCCCCATCGCCAGCACCGCCCCCCATCGGCTCGCGTGCATCATGGCGTCAGTGGTGCACCGGAGGAGGTCGGAGGTCCGCCTCCATGACGGCAGCCCGGGGCCCCTCCTCCGCCTGGAAGGCGCGCACGGCCGCGCCCACGGTGGGAAAGAGCCGCTCCCTGCCCAACCGCGCGAGCAGCCCCGAGCGCCGGAGCATCGAGCGCATCGGCGCCCGTGCCTGCGCCACGACGAGCACGATGCCTTCGCCCTCCAGTTCGTGCCGCAGCTTCTCCAGGCCCTCCGCCGCTGTGACGTCCAGGTCGAACACGGAGGACGCATCCAGCACGAACCACTTCACCGGGACGCGGGACTCCGCCACCAGCTTGCGCACCTGTTCGCGCAGGAAGCGGGCGTTGGCGAAGAAGAGCGGCGCATCGAAGCGGTAGACCACGAGCCCGGGCACCGTCTCCGCATCCGCGTGGCCCTCCACGTCGTGCCAGCCGGGCACGCCCTCGCGCTCGCCCAGCACGGCGTCGTGGGGATGGGCCGCGCGGCGGATGAGGTCCACCAGCGCCAGGGCCACCGCGATGAGGATGCCCTGCAGGATGCCCAGCAGCAGCACGCCCAGCATCGTCACCACCGCGAGCACCGCCTCCACCGGCCGCACCCGCCACAGCCGGATGATGGGCTGCACCTCCAGCAGGTACACCGCCGCGACGATGACGATGGCCCCCAGCGTCACCAGGGGCAGCTTCGCCAGCAGCGGCGTGAGGAACAGCGTGAACACCAGCACCACCACCGCCGCGCCCACCCCCACCAACTGCGTGCGGCCCTTCATGGACGCGTTCACCGCCGTGCGCGAATCGCTGCCCGTCACCGGGAAGCCCTGCGTGAGGCCCATGAGCAGGTTCGCCGCCGCCTGGCCGAAGAACTCCTGGTTCGAGTCCAGGCGGTAGCCGAACCGGTCCGCGTAGATGCGCCCCGTGAGCACGGAGCTCGCGTAGTTCACCAGCGCGATGCTGAACGCCGCCGGCAGCAGCGCGCGGAAGTCCGCGAAGCCCACCGAGGGCAGCCCGAAGGCAGGCGCCGCCGCGGAGATGCGCCCCACCACCTTCACGCCCCCGTGCTCCAGTTCGAACACCGAGGCCGCCAGCGTGGTGAGCACCACCATCACCAGCGGCGCGGGCCAGCGCGGCAGGAAGCGCCGCATCGCCACCAGCGCCGCGACGATGCCCAGCCCCAGCAGCAGCGTGGGCACGTGCGTGCGGCCCACGTTGGAGGCCACCTCCCAGAGCTGCCCCGCGAACTCGTTCGACTTGCGCTCCAGCCCCAGCATCCGCGCCAGTTGGCTGCCGATGATGATGAGCGCCGCGCCGTTGACGTAGCCGATGAGGATGGGCCGCGACAGGAAGTCCGCGAGCGCCCCCGCCCGGCACAGTCCCCCGATGAGGCTGATGGCGCCCACCATCAACGCCAGCAGGGCCGCGAGCGACGCCAGCCGCTCCGGCCCTCCGCCCGCCACGAGAGGGGCCAGCGCGGTCGCGGTGAGGATGGCGGCACCCGCTTCGGGACCCAGCAGGAGGTGACGCGACGGGCCGAACAGCGCATAGGCCAGCATCGCGAAGACGCCCGCGTACAGCCCCGCCACCGGGCGCACGCCGACGATCTGCGCGTACGCCAGCCCCTGGGGGATGAGCATGGCCCCGACGGTGAGCGCGGCCAGCACGTCCGCGCGCAGCCACCGTTGTTGATATGTCTTCACTTGCGCGACGCCAGGAAGCGCGTGCTGCAGGGCGTGGCCGAGCGTGGACGACGACAGCTTCATGGCCCGTCCCCTTCCGGCACCGCCCGCGGCGTCTGGTTCAGCCCGGGTGCGTGCTCCCGTTCCGCGAGCAGGGTGGGGACGCTCGCGGCCCGTGGCATCGCCTGCCCGGCCACATGCGCGTTCAAGCGGGGGCCCGCCTGCCCGCCGGCAGCGACGTCCCACCGCCGCGCTCGGATGTCAGGTGGCGCTTGTTCCAGATTTGATAAGGCAACAGCGCCAAGGTGCGCACCAGCAGGTACAGGCCCATGACGCCCAGCAGGCTCCTCATCGGATAGGTGCTGCCGCCCAGGCAGAAGGCGAAGGCCGGATTGCCGAAGACGGCGGAGATGGCCAGCGCCGTGCTGTCCTGTGGCCGGGGCCGTCCCGCCAGATGCCCCAGGGCCGCCGACCCCAGCGTCACCAGGACCATCGCGACGAAGCCCCAGAAGTGGAGGTGCTTCAGGAGCGGGATTCCCGCGACGATCATCAACAGCGCCGCCACCCCCAACGCGACGTTGAAGAAGACCTTCGCGGGCTTGAGCAGCCGCCGCGCCCAGACGGGCGACAGCTTCTGGAGGCCGATGCCCAGCGCGAACGGCACGAGGAACGGGAGGATGACCTTGGACAGGAGCACGCCGTACGACGGCGGTTGGATGGCCACCGGGAAGAGCACCCCCAGCACCGCCAACGAGAAGGGCATCAACATGATGGCGATGAGCGACAGGGTGACGGACAGCGCCAGGGCCAGCGGCAGGTTCCCCTTCTGCTGGTGCACGACGTTGAGCGACATGGGCAGGCCCGGGCAGAACGCCATCAGCGCGATGACGCCCGCCGCGACGGGCTGGAGCGGCAGCACCTTCGCCACGAACACCGCCAGGACGGGCACCGCCACCAACGACACCCACAGCCCGCGCTTGAAGGCCGGCTGACGCACGCCCCGGCCCAGGTCCTCCAGGTGCCACGCCAGCCCCTGCGTCAGTCCCAGCGCGAGGATGAAGCCCGACAGCAGGAGGCCGATGATGGCTTGCACGACATGCATCAGCGCCCCTCCGGGAAGACGCGCTTCCAGTCCTGGCGCATGCTGACCACGGTCCAACCGCCCGCCTTCGCGGCCTTCAGCGATGCGTCGTTCTTCTCCTGGTAGGCGAACTCGCGCTCCGCGTCGTCGTGGTTGATGAGCAGGGTGAAGCCCGCGCGCGGCTGCTCCTTCGTGTACTGGAGCATCTGGATGTCTCCACCGGAGCGCACGTTGCCCGCGGCGAACACCGGCCGCCGGCCGATGTGCTCCTGGATGCCCACCGGCTTGCCCGCCTTGTCATTGATGTGCTCCACCTTGGCCTCGCGCCGCAGCACGGGGTGGCCCCCCTGGTCGTCGAAGTGTTCCTTCAGGTCGCTGCCGATGACCTGCTGGGGAGGGATGCCGTAGGTGTCCTCGGAGATGACGCGCATGAAGTCGGTGCCGCCCCCGGAGCTGATCCACGTCTGGAAGCCGTGGGCGCGCAGGTACTGGAGCAGCTCCAGCATGGGCGCGTAGGCAAGCTGCGTGTACGGCACGCCGAACTTCGGGTGACGCGCGGTCTTGAAGAAGGCCCGCGCCTCCTCGGCGAACTCCTCCTGGGTCGTGCCCTTGTGGGTGGCCGCGAAGAGCGCCATCAGCTCCGGCTCGGCCATCGTCGACAGCAGGGCCAGGTCTCCCTCCAGCACGGCCTTGAAGGGCTGCTTGAGCGCGAGCGAGGCATCCTTCTTCACGAGGGCCTCGACCTGTTCCTTCAGGAAGGCGCCCTGCACCACGGGCTGCTCCTGCCAGAGCGTGCCGTCATTGTCGAAGGTGGCGATGCGCTCTTCCGGCGGGATGAAGCCGGGGCTGCCCTCGGTGGTGGAGCGGGTGACGAAGTCGAGGATGGACTGCTTCACCGGACCGTCGTTCCAGGAGGGCAATGGATCCGCCGCGAGCGCCTGGACCGGAACGGCGACCAGCAGCGTGAGCGCCCAGAGCAGACAGGCCTGTCTTGACGAGCCCTTCGGCGTGATTCGAGCCACGGTCGCCTCCCCTTCGCGTCATCCCAGACACCGACTCCAGGAGGGTGGGAATGCAATGGAGGCTTCACAACACGGCAGGTGAGGCGCGGAGGAAGGGGCCGCTGTGTCCGCCCGCGCGAGGACGGCCCCTCAGGGTGGGGCTGGCGGCGCCTTCGGCTTGCCTTTCGGAAACAGGAAGGCGAGTTGCGCACGCAATTGCCAGTCCGGCGCGCCGTCGGGGCGCACGGCGTTGTAGTACGCGCTCACGGAGCCGTTGAGGGGCTGGCGCCCCAGCTTGAAGATCTTCCCCACGCCCGCGCCGAAGGGGATGACCCAGCGGTCGCTGTCGGCCTTCCAGTTCGCGGTGAGGATGGGCGCCGACGTCAGGTACCAGCCTTTGGGAAGGTTGTAGTTGATGAAGTATTGGAGCAGCAGTTGGTTGACGCCCGCCCGGTCGCCGTCACCGAACACGGACCAGACATTGTTGGCCAGCACCCCGAAGGTCCACGGGTCCGGCTGGAGCAGGCCCACCACGGACGGCCCCACGCTCCACTTGCCGGTGCCCAACACGTCCGCGGTCGCGGTGGGCAGCAAGAGCGCGGGGCCAATGCCCCAGATGAAGGCCCCCGGCTTGCTGGGGGCGATGAAGAACGTGGCGGAGGTGTCCCCCAGGCCGAAGGTGCCTCCTGAATCCGCGCCGACGTCGGGCTGCCAGGCCAGCGGGAGGATGAGCCGGTTGATGAGCGACCACCGCGCGTTGAGCGCGAGCGGCACCACCGGTTGGATGTTGAGGGTGTTGCGCGCCCGGTCGAACGGTCCGATGCCCAGATCCAGGTTGTCCTGGAACGGAACGCTGATGAGGTCCCCCACGGGATTCTGGGTGGCCTTGGCAAGGTCCTGCTCGGAAGCCGCCCCCGCCCCGGTGGCGGGAGCTTCCGTCGTCTGTGCGAAGGAAGAAGCGGCGCAGCACAGGCCCCCCATGAGCCCTAGCAGCATCCAGCGCGTTCGAGCTCCCGCCATTGTGCTCTCCCCGCCTGAGCTGCGCCCGGGATGAAGCTGGTGAGGAAGTGGGGGCTTCGCACATGGGCCCGAGGGTCGCAGGGCTCTGTCCTCTGACGGGGCGTCCCGCCTGCTTCAACTTCAGACGAGCTCCCGGCGGCGCAGGGCCCGCCATTCCATGACGGCGAGGACGATGAGCACGAGCACCAGCAGCAGGAACGCGCCGTTCCACTGCGTGCCTGGGATGCCGCCCAGGTTGACGCCCAAGAGGCCGGTGATGAACGACAGGGGAAGGAACACGCCGGAGATGATGGTGAGCAGGTAGAGGATGCGCTGGCTCCGGTCGTCCTGCCGGGCCTTCTCGTCCTCGTGGAGGATGCGGGCGCGCTCCACCAGCGCGTCCAGCTCCTTGAGGAGGGTGTTGGCGCGCTCGGTGCTCTGCCGCATCTGGGGCTCCTGGACGCGGAGCCAGTCCACATCCAGCAGGCTGACGCGCACGATGGCGTCGCGGGAGAGCGAGACGAAGCGGCGCTGTTCCAACAGGCCGCGGCGCAGCCTGCGCAGGCGCTGGGCGATGTCCTCCTCCGGGCGGCGCGCCTCGAAGCGGGTCTCCAGGTCGGACAGGCTGTCGTCGAAGTCGGTGAGGCGCAGGGCGGCCTGCGCCAGGGCGGTGCTGGCGAAGGCGAGGAACAGGTCCGAAGCACGAGGCCCGTGGCCCTGCTCCAGTCCGTGGCGCAGCGACGCGATGGCCGGTTGGTCGGCGTGGGCGACCGTGACACAGTGATCCGATGACACCCAGGCGCGCAGCGTCCGTTCAGGCGCCCCGGCGCGCTCGGCATCCGGATGAAGCATGAGCAGGATGATCTGATCGCCGTCGATGACGTCGACGCGCACCCGGCCCACCTCCGACAGCAGCGGGTCGCGGACTTCCGCGGGCAGGAGGAACATCTGCTCCAGCACCCGGGGCAGGTCCGGCAGGTCCGGGGGCAGGTTCAGCCAGAGCGGGCCATCCGAGGGCTTCCAATCCCGGACCTGTTCCAACGGCAGGGGACTGGCCCCGCCCTCGCCATCGAGCAGGAGCGCGAAGGCATTCTCGAACCCATCCATGTCCGCCTCCACGCGTGGCAGGAACTGCCTTGAACCCTATGCATCCGGAGCGCGCACTGAAGACAGCATCCACGGCTCCCTCTCATCGGCTCGCATGAAGATGTGCGTGAAGAGCCCTTCGGGCCGCCGCCCCACCCGGACGCGCTGTCAGGCCTTGCGCCAACGCCCGGACGCCACGGCCAGGGCCCAGGCCTTTCGCCCGCGCCCGGAGGACACCACGACCAGGGCCACGAGCGCGCTGCCCGTGCCCGCCAGGGCCAGGAGCGGCACGCGCAGCTTCGCGCCGAGCGCCTCCAGCACGCCCGACGTGAACTCCCGGCCCGCACGGCGCAGGGGCCGCCCTTCCACGGGGAGCTCCCGCCAGCGCGTGGCTTCGTCCACGAGCGCGTCCCCCGCGCTCCGGACGGTCGCGGCGACACCGCGCTCCACGAGCTTCTCCACGGAGGCCACCAGCGCCTCACCCGTGGGCACCTGACTGGCTGCCAGTTCCTCGCGGAGGCCCGCCGCCAGGCCTCGCACCAGCCCCCGGCCCGCGCGCTCCATGAGCGCCATCCCCGCTCCGGAATCCTCCCGGAGCCTGGCTTCGACGCCGTCCACGAGCCCCCGGCCCACGCTCGACGCCACCTCTCCGCCCAGCGGCACCAGCCCGCGCGCGTCCTCCGCGAGCATCGACACGGAGTCGTGAAACTGCTCCGTGGCCGCCTTCACCACGCCCCGGGCCATGGCCTGGGCCCGCTCTCCCGGCTGGCGGATCTCATCGGTGCGGGAGTGGGCGAACACCAACGCCTCGTCGAAGAGCTGGTTCAGGCGCACCATGAAGGCGTGGAGCGGCAGGCTCCCATCCTTCCACTCCCGTGACAGCGCCTCCAACGCGCCTGTCATCGCCGCGCCCGCCAGCGTGTGGGCCGCGACCGCCGGCGCCACCTGCTCACGCGCGGCGGCCTCGTGCGCCAGCCTCCCCAGCACGGTGAGCGAGTCCTGGAGGAGAGCATGCAGTTGCCCGTCGAACTCCGGCAGCTCCTTGCGCAGCCCATCCGCGGAACCGTGCACCGCGCCGCTCGCGGCCTCGCTCGCGGCCAGGCGCGCCAGCGACAGCGACAGGTTGCGAAGCGCCTCGACCGGGCCCGTGAACCGTCTGCCCTGCATCCCCCACCCATCCTTCCCGTCGGCGCTGCCCCGGCGGATGAAGAGCGTTTCCCTGAAGGGTGGAAGCACGTGGACACCCAGGCAATCCAGGGCCGCCGAGTGCACCGAGCGCCAGGGCCTCCCGAACCGCTCCCGGTCCCGCTCGGAAGCAACCGTCGCGACCTCCTGCCTCCCCGCACCTCTTCTTTACCGGCAGGGCACTCCACCTTTGGGGCGTCCACAAACCAGACGTCCACACGGCGAAGGAGCAGCCATGGCGAAGAAGCAGGCGAAGAAGCAACCCAACATCCTGGTCATTTTCGGAGATGACATCGGCTGGTTCAATCCCAGTTGCTACCACCAGGGAGCCATGGGGTACCGCACCCCGAACATCGATCGCATCGCGAAGGAGGGCGCGCGGTTCACCGACTGGTATGGGCAGCAGAGCTGCACGGCGGGACGCGCGGCCTTCATCACCGGCCAGTCACCCATCCGCACGGGACTCACCAAGGTGGGACTGCCCGGCGCGAAGCTGGGCCTCCAGCCCGAGGATCCGACCATCGCCGACCTGCTCAAGCCGCTGGGCTATGTCACGGGCCAGTTCGGAAAGAACCACCTGGGCGACCGCGACGAGTACCTGCCCACGATGCACGGCTTCGATGAGTTCTTCGGCAATCTCTACCACCTCAACGCGGAGGAGGAGCCGGAGAACGTGGACTACCCCAAGAACCCCGAGTTCCGGAAGAAGTTCGGACCGCGCGGTGTGTTGCATTGCTGGGCCAATCCCGACGGTACCCAGCGCATCGAAGACACCGGTCCTCTGACCAAGAAGCGCATGGAGACCGTGGACGAGGAGTTCCTGGGCGCGACCCTGGACTTCATGGACAAGGCGAAGAAGGACGAGAAGCCCTTCTTCATCTGGTTCAACTCCACCCGCATGCACGTCTTCACGCACCTGAAGGAGGCGTCACGCGGCGTCACCGGCCTGGGGCTGTATCCGGACGGAATGGTGGAACACGACGGCATGGTCGGCACGCTGCTCGACAAGCTGGATGAGCTGGGCATCACCGAGGACACCCTGGTGGTGTATTCGACCGACAACGGCGCCGAGGTGATGAGCTGGCCGGATGGCGGCAGCACGCCCTTCCGTGGCGAGAAGGACACCAACTGGGAGGGCGGCTGGCGCGTGCCCTGCGTCATCCGCTGGCCCGGCGTCATCGAGCCGGGGACCATCTCCAATGAGGTGGTCTCGCACACCGACCTGCTGCCCACCCTGCTCGCGGCGGCCGGAGAGCCCGACATCGTGGAGAAGCTCCTCAAGGGCCACACGGCCGGGAAGAAGACCTTCAACGTCCACATCGACGGCTACAACATGATGCCCTTCCTCAAGGGCGACGTGGAGGAGAACCCGCGCCGGGCCTTCTTCTACTGGAGCGATGACGGCGACCTGATGGCATTGCGCTTCGACGCGTGGAAGATCGTCTTCATGGAACAGCGCGCCCATGGCTTGAGCGTGTGGCGGGAGGAGCTGTCGGAGCTGCGCATCCCGAAGCTCTTCAACCTCCGGAGCGATCCGTTTGAACGGGCGGATACGGACGCGTCAGTCTTCTACGACCGGTGGTTCGCCGCGCGTGGCTTCATCCTGGTGCCAGCGCAGGCCATCGTCGGCGAATTCCTGAAGACCTTCGAGCAGTTCCCTCCCCGCCAGCGGCCCGCGAGCTTCAGCATCGACCAGGCCCTGGAGCGGGCCCGCAAGAAGCAGGCGACCCTCGCCGTCGCGGCCCCACCCGAGGAGGAGACGTCAGCGACCGAGGAGCAGCCCGCGGTCCACTGACCCCATTCCCTTCGAACGAGGACTCAGACCATGGCGAAGAAAACGCGCTTCCCTCGCAGGGTGGACCGCAACGTCTACCCCCGCCCCGAGTACCGCTTCCCCAAGGCCCGCATCGGGCTGACGTACAAGGACTCCAAGGCGGACTTCCCACCGTTGCAGGGCGCTCCGGAGAAGGCGCCCAACATCCTGCTCGTGCTGCTGGATGACGTGGGCTTCGGCTGGTCCAGCGCGTTCGGAGGACTCGTGGAGATGCCGGTGGCGGAGCGCCTGGCGCGGGGTGGACTGAAGTACTGTCAGTTCAACACCACGGCCCTGTGCTCCCCCACCCGCGCCGCGCTCCTCACCGGCCGCAACCACCACAGCGTTTCGTCCGGCAACATCGGGGAGGTCGCCACGGGCTTCCCCGGCTACACCGGCATCATCCCGAAGAGCTGCTGCACCATCGCGGAGGTCCTGCGCGAGAACGGCTACGCCACCAGTTGGTTCGGCAAGAACCACAACGTCCCCGACAACCAGACGAGCCCCGCGGGCCCGTTCGACAACTGGCCCACGCAGCGCGGCTTTGATTACTTCTACGGCTTCATCGGCGGGGAGACGGACCAGTTCTACCCGGCGCTCTACCGGGGCACGACGCCCGTGGAGGCAAACCGCAAGCCGGCGGAGGGCTACCAACTCACCCGCGACCTGGCGGATGAATGCATCCAGTGGATGAAGCAGCAGAAGTCCATCGCGCCCGGCCGCCCCTTCTTCACCTACTTCTCCCCCGGCGCCGCGCACGCGCCGCACCAGCCCCCGCTCGACTGGCGTGGCCGGCACGCGGGGAAGTTCGACATGGGCTGGGACGCGTACCGCCGTCAGGTGTGGCAGCGGCAGTTGGAGCTGGGCGTCATCCCGCCCGGCACGCAGTTGACCGAGCGCCCCTCGGAGATCCCCGCCTGGGACGAGGCCACGCCGGAGCAGCAACGCTTCTACATCCGCCTGATGGAGAACTACGCCGACTTCCTCTCCCATGCCGACCACGAGGTGGGCCGCGTCCTGGAGACACTCCAGGACCTGGGGGAGAAGGACAACACGCTCGTCATGTACATCATTGGAGACAACGGCTCGAGCGCGGAGGGTTCGCTCACGGGCACCCTCAACGAGATCGCCGTGCTGGGCGGCGACGTGCCGGACATCAATGACATCCTGCCGCGCATCGGTGAAATCGGCCTGCCGGGCACCTCACCACACTACCCTGTCGGCTGGGCCTGGGCCGGGGACACGCCCTTCCAGTGGACCAAGCAGATCGCCTCCCACTTCGGCGGCACGCGCAACCCGATGATCGTCTCCTGGCCGCGCGAGGTGGAGGACAAGGGCGGCGTGCGCTTCCAGTTCCACCACGTCATCGACATCCTGCCCACGCTGCTGGAGGTCATTGGCATCAGCGAGCCCACGGTGATGCACGGGGTGCCGCAGAAGCCCATCGAGGGCACGAGCCTCGCGTACACGTTCGACGCGAAGCACGCGGACGCCCCCAGCCACCGCACCACGCAATACTTCGAGATGTTCGCCAACCGCGCCCTGTACCACGACGGGTGGATGGCTTCGTGCCGGCACGGGCGGCTGCCGTGGGTGAACATGGGCAGCGTGGACTTCGAGGAGGACCGCTGGGAGCTGTACGACCTCCGAAAGGACTTCAGCCAGGCGGAGGACCTGGCCGCGAAGCACCCGGAGAAGCTGCGCGAGTTGCAGGACCTCTTCATGGTGGAGGCCGCGAAGTACAACGTGCTCCCGCTGGACGACCGCTTCGTGGAGCGCGCGGACGTGTCCCTGCGCCCAAGCTGGTTCCATGGCCGCGAGCGGGTGACGTTCTACGAAGGCATGACGTACCTGCCGGAGGGCAGCGCGCCCAAGACCCACAACGTCAGCTACACGCTCACGGCGGTGGTGGACATCCCGGAGGGCGGAGCCGAGGGCGTCATCATCTGCCTGGGCGGGGACGTGGGCGGCTGGACGCTGTACGTGAAGGACCGGCGGCTGGTGTACCACTACAACTTCTTCGACATGGTCCGCTCGGAGGCGGTGTCGTCGGAGGAGGTGCCGTCCGGACGCGTGGAGCTGTCGATGGTGTTCACCAACGAGTCCACCACCCTGGGCGGCCCCGCCAACGTGCAGCTCTTCATCAACGGCCGGGGCGTGGGCGAGGTGCATCTGGAAAGACAGACGCGCGCCCGCTTCAGCGTCGAGTGCATGGACGTGGGCATGGACAACCGCGCGCCCGTCAGCCCGAAGTACCGCGACCGGATGCCCTTCAAGTTCACCGGCCGCATCGAACACGTCACCTTCGAGTTCGACCTGGTGAACGCCAACCGCGAACTCACCCCCGCCGAACGCCTGGAACAGCACGTCCGGCTGGATTGAGTCAGGACGAAGCGCGGTCAGTTCTGGACGTCATCCACGTGTTGCAGCAGCACGCCGGGGGCAATGGTCTTGCCCTCGGCGTCGGTGCGCTCGGCCGTGGAGATGCTCCACACATCCAGCGTGTCGTCGTTGTCCACGTTGCCCACGCATGCGGCCGTCAGGGTGCACTCGGGGCACTCGCCCTTCACGCCCGTCTCCAGGCCGGCGTTGCTCAGGGCCGCCTGGATTGCGAACGGGTCGAGCGCGGTGAAGCTCCCGCCCACGGGGAAGATGCCGTCCGGCAGCCCCAGCACATAGGCATAACGGTTGCGGGGCCCCGGCTCGAAGCCCAGGTCCGCGAAGGAACCCACGGGCTGCTCCTCCTGCATCCGCGACATCGCCGACACGTAGAGCGACTTGAGCTGGACCTTGCACTCCGTCTGCTTCGAGCGCGCCTGGTACTTGAGGAAGTTGGGAATGGCGATGGCGGCCACGATGCCGCTGAAGAAGATGCTGCACACCGACACGACCAGCGCCGCGATGGCAAGCCCCCGGCCCTGCTGCTGCCCCGGCTTGCCTGTCTTCACCATCGCGACGATGGACAGCACCAGCCCCACCGGCCACAGACAGATGAGGCACAGGCTGGCGATGGCAAATCCCAGGGCGACCCCAGGCAACACGGACTTCTTCGGCGCGGCGGGAGCATCGGACGACATCGAGGTCATGACTTCCTCCAGGACGCGAGACCCTAGACGACTTGAGCGCGTGAGCATCTTTTCCCCCCATCTTCCGACAATGGACCGCAGGGCACCGAAGTCCCGGCATTTCGGGACGGGTGTCCTCAGTCAGAGGGGGAAGTCCGATGCGGTTCAGCACGTGGATGCGGTGCGCTCTTGTCTTCATGGTCGCGGGTTGTGGTTCCGCGCCACCGGAAGCTCCGGCGCTTGAGAAATCTCCGTCGCAGGTCCAGGCGGAACGGCTTGTTTCGGAGCGGGGCTTCGACCTCCAGGAGGTCGCGGTCGTCCCGGTGCCCGGCGACGTGGGGGACCGCCACGCGCTCCACTTCCAGGGCATTCCCATCCAGGGCCTGGAGGCGAAGACGGCGAACGGCGTGACCTCCGTCACCAACGTCCGCTTCGAACCCGCCGCGCGCACGCAGACACAAGCCCGGGTCACCGCCGCACAAGCGGAAGCCACCGTCCTCGCCCGGTTGAAGGACCCGTCCGCTCGGGTGGAAGCGACGCGGCTCGTGCTCCTGCCCCACGAGGAACGCCGACTCAAGCCCGGCTCGCCCGTTCCCGCGGCCGGACGTGCCCACAACGCCGACCATTTCGAACGGGTGGTGACGGAGCTGACGCTCATCCACCAACTGACGCTGCTCACGGGTGACGCGGCCTCCGGGACGGAGCGGTACTGGAGCGCGCAGGTGGAGGCCCGCTCCGGGCAACTGCTGCGGCTGGATCCGCTCGTCTTCGACGTGGGGCTCGGCGACTACAAGCCCGCGGCGGGTCGCGGCTACTACTCGGGCAAGAGCACCTTGTCCGTCCTCTACGCCCGCGGCGTCTATGTGCTTCAGGATCCGCGAGGCAACAAGTACCGGGCGGTCCTGGGCGAGGACGAAAGTGAGGGCCTGGAGGTCGTCGACTACGAGAGCACGGACGCGAGGTTCGGCGACGGCGAGCTCTTCTCCCCTGGCGGAGCGGACAGTGACAACGGAGAGACCGCGGCGGTGGATGCGCTCTTCGCCGCGAACCTGGCGTGGAGCATCTACGAAGACATCCTAGGCCGGCAGGGACCCACCGGAAACGGCCGGCCGTTCGAGTTCTGGCTGCACCATCCCATGCGCAACGCGTCGTACATCCCCCACAAGACCCTGCCGCGGATCAAGATTGGCTATCGCTTCTTTCCCGTGGGCGGCGGGACCCTTCCGGACCTCCTCGTTCCGCTGTCGACCACCGACATCGTCGGCCACGAGATGGGCCATGACTTCTTCATGCGAGAGGTGGCGGGCAACCCCGTGGACTTCCCTTCCGGGCTCTCGGAACTGGCGGGGATGAACGAAGGCTCAGGGGACATCTTCGGTTTTGTCACCGAACTCAGCCGCGATGGCGTGCGGGCAGGAAGAAATCCGAGCGACTTCGAAGGCCTGCCCCTGAAGCCCTCGAACCTCGAGATTGGCGAGGAGACAGGCTTCTCCCACTGGAATCTCCTCACGCCGGCCATCGACACCTGGTTCAACGGCATTGGCTCCGAGGAGAGCCACCGCGCCGGCAGCCCCCTGTCCCGGATGTTCCTGCTCCTGGCCTACGGCTGCGCCCCCTGGACCGGAGAGCAGAGCACGAACCCGTGGAGCTGCCCCCCGGTCCCCGAGGGCTTCTCCGGTCTCGGCCCCACCGAGGCCTTGCGCCTCTGGAGCCTCGCGGTGCAGGCGCTCCCCATGGGCGCGGACTACCTGCAGGCCCGTCAGGCCACGCTGGATGCGGTGAGATTCCAGTACGGCTCCGAGGGAAGCACTCCGCTCAAGGCGGTAGGCTCCGCGTTCGCCGCCATCAACGTGGGCGGGCCGCCCGAGTCCAACCCGCCCACGACCACCCTGAGCTGCGCGCAGGTGGGACCCGACATCGAGTGCACCGGCACCGTCACCGACACGGAGTCCCCCAACTCGTTCGACACGCCGCCGCTGCTGGTGGTGGACAACGGGCAGTCGTACCCGATGCCGGGCTGGCAGTTCACCCAGCGCCTGCCGGGGGCTGGGCTCCCGGAAGGGACCCACACGGTCCAACTGAAGGCGTGGGACCGCTGGCTGAACCGGGCCACCCAGACGGTGTCCCTCACGCTGGACAAGACGCCTCCCACCGCGTCGGTCACCCGCCTGGGTCCTCCCAAGCAGCCCCACTTCTCCGTCACCGCCCATGACAACGCGGGCGTCGCGCGCGTGGAGTATTTCGACAACGCCGTGCTGAGGTCGGTCGTGTACGTGGGGCCCTTCGACAACGACTTCGACACGTCGAGCTGGACCGACGGCACCCACGACATGATGCTCAAGGTCTACGACCCCTTCTCGAACGTCAGGGAGCTCCACCACGCGCTGGTCGTGGACAACACCCGGCCCTCCGTGTCGATGACGGTGGGGACGGGGGCTCCGCCCTTCGCCGTCAGCGCCACCGTGTCGGATGTCTCGGACATCACGCGCGTGGACTTCAAGATGGATGGGGTCGTCTTCGCCACGCGGACGAACTCCGCCACGTCGTACCAGGCGCAGTACACGCCCATCGACCCGCTGGCCCACAACCTCCATGTCGAGGTGACGGATGCCTTTGGCAACGTGGGCGTGACGACGCTCGGGGCGCCTCGTGACCTGACGCCTCCGGCGGTGACCTTCGAGAAGGTCCAGACGGGCTCCGCGGTCAGGCTCACCGTCGGAGCCTCGGACACCTGCGGGCTGCGCTCTCCGTATGCGCTGTATGTGGATGGGAACCTGGTGGCCCAGCCCACCACGCCTGGCTACGTGCTGGACTTCGGCGCATCCATGGCCGACGGCACGCATGCGTTCCAGGCGCTCGTCCAGGACAACTGCGGCAACACGACGAACTTCCAGACGGTGTTCTTCAAGGGCCTCACCCCGCCTGTCATCACCGGCGTCCTGCGCGACGACACCCAGCCGAAGAAGCCGAAGTTCACCGTGCAGTGCACCGACACCGAAGGCGTGCACCACGTGGAGATGCGGGAGAACGGCGTCGTGGTGCAGACGGACACCACCGCCCCCTATGAGTTCATCGTCGACACCACGGCCCGGCAGGACGGGAACTTCACGGTCCTGTTCCATTGCAGCGACGTCCAGGGCGCGGCCAGCACCCCGGAGACGCGCACGGTGACGGCGGACAACACCGGCCCCACCTACAGCTTCACCGTCTACGGCTCCGGCCGCTCCTACTTCGTCTCCGCGGGGACGGTGAGCGATCCCCGTGGCATCAAGTCCGTCATCCTGTCCGGAGGGGTGATCCCGAGCTTCAACATCACGCGCACGCAGACCCCCTACTCCTACCAGTGGGTCATCCCCGGCACGACAGCCATCAACACCCAGCTCCCGTTCTCGCTCGTGGCCGAGGACACGTGGGGAAACAAATCGAGCAAGAGCCTGCTGTGCAACCTCAACACGGCTTCGACCCAGCCCGCGTTCCTGAGCTGTCAGTAGCCTCCGCCACCTGAAGCCATCCGTCGCTGGAGCGCGTCGCGCAGGGGGCCGTTCAATCCTTCGCGGCGCGCTTCTTCGCGACGAGGTCCTTCCACAGACCCGCGTACTTCTTGCGGTACTTCGGGTCTTCTTCCTCCTCGATGAGCGTCAGCGCGAGCTGCTTGAGCGCGTCGTCCTTCACCACGTCGTAGGTCTTCCGGAAGACCTCCAGGATGTCGTAGCGGACCAGCGTCCCGTTCTTCTCCTCGGAGCACTCCCGGAAGCGCTGGGACAGACGGTCCACCACGGCGGCCCGCAGG
This sequence comes from Myxococcaceae bacterium, assembly GCA_004173515.1. GTDB lineage: Bacteria > Myxococcota > Myxococcia > Myxococcales > Myxococcaceae > Corallococcus. The sequence continues at coordinate 24,493 of SECN01000030.1, forward strand.
GCCTTGTCCACGACCGCCGCCCGCCAGAGCGTCTGGAGGGAGTGGCGGGCCGTGACGAACTTCTCGTCCTTCGTCACGACCAGGACCTGGTCCAGGTCCTTCAACAGGCGCGCAGGGTCGCTCTTCGCCAGGTTGCTGAGCAGCTGCGCCGCGATGGCGCGCTGGTGGTTGTCACCTTCGCGCAACAGCGCCAGCAGTTCCGCCCAGACCTCCGCGGCCCAGTCCACCGGCGCATCGGTCACCGCCATGAGGTGCCGGTAGGACTCGGAGCGGGAGTCGGCGTCCTTGCTTCGAAGGTTGACGAAGTGACTCTGGGTGTTCGCGTCCATGCCCTGGCGTTCTACCAATCCATCCGGCCCAGGACATCCGCGATACGCTCCCCGCCCTCTCCATGACCGTCTCCCCGACCCTGGATGCCCCGGACGCAGCCCCTCGCAAGAAGCGGTGGTGGCGCGTCCCCCTGTGGATCCTCCTGGGCGTCGTCGTGCTGGAGGTGCTGATCAACGTGGCGCTCAACGTCGGCGTCGTCCAGGCCATCATGGGCCGGGGGACGGACCGCACGAAGCTGTCGTGGCAGCGCGCCTGGTGGCTGTGGCCCGTGGGCCGACTGCACCTCAAGGGCTTCACCCTCACCAACCAGGACACCGAGCGCTGGTGGAAGGTGGAGGTGGATGCCCTGACGGCCGGGATGTCGCTGACGGGCCTCCTGCGCAAGCGCGTGGACGTGCACGGCATCGACGGACACGGGGCGAGCTTCCACCTGGAGCCGTCCCCCGCCCCCGAGGAAGGCCCGCCGGATCCGAACGCGCGCCCCTGGGTCATCAACCTGGAGGACGTGACGCTGCACGAGGTGCGCGAGCTGGACTTCAGCCGCGTGCGCTTCGTGGGCGCGCTGGACGTGAAGGGCGCCCTCAACCTCCAGTCCCGCGAACGCATCCAGGTGGACCTGCCGTCGGTGCGCGTGGCGGAGGGCTTCATGGAGGTGGATGGCAAGCGGGTCGCGCGGCTGGAGGCGCTGTCCGCCCAGGCCCGGCTGGACGCGCCCTTCCAGGGTGAGCAGGACGGCTACGACCTCTCCAAGGCCATTGGAGGACAGGCCCAGGTGAAGGTGGACGTGCTGCCGTTGGACTGGGTGAACGAGCTGCTGGGCCCCAGCGCCCCCGTGTCCCTGCGCGGCGGAAGCGGACGGCTGGACCTGGACGTGCGCATGGAGCGCAACACGCTTTCGCCGGGCAGCCGCCTGGAGGCCTCCGGCACGGAGCTGGACCTGCGCGCGGGCCCCATGCGCGCCCGGGCCCCCTGGAGCCTCAAGGCGTCCATGGACGAGGAGCGCCCCGGTGCGCCCGCAGGACAACTGCGGGTCGCCTTCGCGCCCGTGAAGGTCTCCGGCTCCAAGGGCAATGGCGTGGAGGTTCCGGAAATCGCCCTCACCGTGCTCGCGCGGCGGCGCGAGGGACAGCCGGGCTTCGACCTGGAGCCGGAGCTGTCCGTGGCGAAGAGCCGGCCCCTGGACCTGCGGCTGATCAACCCGTGGCTGGAGCAGACGCTCGAAATCGACTCCGGGCACGTGACGATTCGCAGCGAGGAGCGCTCCAAGGGCGCGAAGGCGCGCAAGGCCGTGGAGCTGCGCATGGACACCGACCTCGTGTCCGGGCGCATGGGGAAGAACAAGGTCCTGCTGCGCGCGGAGGTGGAGGTGGACGCGCGGCACCTGTCCTGGGACATGAAGGAGCTGGGACTCGCCGGCACCACGCTGCGGCTGAGCAACGTCTCCTCCAACGGCCCCGTCCCCATCCGCGCCTGGAACGGCACGTTCACCCTGCCCCGCGCCAGCCTGGCCCTGTCGCCCACGGTGCTATCCGCGAAGTTCACAAGCCAGCTCACCGACACGCAGCCGCTGGTCGCGCTCATCACCACGTCGAAGAACCTGCCCCCCTTCCTCACCTCGCTGCTCAACATCTCCCAGGTGGAGGTGACGGGGCAGGTGCAGATCGACGAGCGCGGGCTCCAGGTGCGCGAACTCAAGGCGAAGGGCGACGGCTTCTGGATGGAGGGCCACCTGGACCTGGTCCAGGGCAACATCACGGGGGCCCTGCTGACGACGCTGGGACCGGTGACCGGCGGCATCGAATTGAGGCCCGGCAACAACGGCCTGCACCTGGTGGACGCGAAGCAGTGGTTCGCGAGCCAGCAGGCGCCCCCCTTCCGGTAGCGCTACTGGGGATGCACGTCCCAGCCGCCGCGCGCCATGTAGGGGGCCACGGCGAGCAGGAGCACGTCCAGGTCCACGGGCTTCTGGAGGAAGCCCTCCACCCCCAGGGCGTTCATGGAGCGGGCGCCCACGGCCAGCGCGTACAGGACGATGACGGGGATGGAGGCGAGCGCCGGGTCCGCCCGCTGCCTCGCCCGGAACTCCCAGGCGTCCATGCGGGGCATCTTCAGGTCCAGCAGGATGAGCGCCGGGCGCAGGCCCTGCTTGAGCAGGCGCAGCGCTTCGTTCCCGTCGCGGGCCAACACCACCGTGTGCCCGTCCAGTTGCAACGCCTCCTGGTAGGCCCTGAGCAGGTCCAGGTCGTCGTCCACCACGAGGATGCTGTTCCACCAGGACATGGGGTGCTCGCTTCCGCCCTCGAAGGTGTCAACCACCGGGGACTCGCGCCTCGTCCTTCGGTGTGGGGGGAGGGGTTTTGCGTGCCCTTGGACGCGCAACCGTGCGACAAGACACCCGCTGCGACACCCTCTGGAGGACGGCATGGCGGAGATGACCTACCGGACGGCGCTGGTGACAGGCGCCTCGAGCGGGCTGGGACGGGGACTGGCGCTGTGGTTGGCCAAGCACGGCCTGCGCGTGTTCGCGACGGGACGACGGCTGTCCCAGCTCCAGGCCCTGGCCGCGGAGGCCCAGGCCGCGGGCGCCATGGTGGAGCCCGTCGTGATGGACGTCACGAACGCGGAGGCCTCCCAGGAGCGCATCCGCGCCATCGACGCGGAGTGCGGCGGCCTGGACCTCGTCATCGCCAACGCGGGCGTGGGCGGCCCCACGCACGGCAAGCGCATGGACTGGGACAAGGCGCGCGCCATCATCGACACCAACGTCACCGGCGCCGCCGCCACGCTGTGCGCGGTGCTGCCGCAGATGGTGGAGCGCCGCCGGGGCCACGTGGTGGGCATCTCCAGCCTCGCGGGCCACCGGGGCCTGTCCGGCCACGCGGCCTACTCCGCGTCCAAGGCCTTCCTCGCCACGTTCCTGGAGAGCCTGCGCGTGGACCTCAAGGGCACCGGCGTCAACGTCACCTGCGTCTTCCCCGGCTTCGTGAAGAGCGAGCTGACGGCGAAGAACCGCTTCCCCATGCCCTTCCTCATGGAGACCGAGGACGCGGTGGAGCTCATGGGCCGCGCCATCTTCGCGGGGCAGACGGAGGTCAGCTTCCCCTGGCAGGTGTCCGCCTCCATGCGCGTGCTCAAGGCGCTGCCCAACCCGCTGTTCGACGCCACCGCGCGCCGGCTGAAGTGAAGGAGCCCTCCGTGACGACGACGCCTGTCTCCTTCGCGGAGCGCTTCGCCCGGCTCGCCGACGCACGCTCCCCGTTCTGCCTGGGCCTGGACCCGTCGCGCGACGTGCTCGCCCGCTGGAGCCTGCCGGACACCGTGCAGGGCCTGTCCGACTTCTGTGAGCGCCTGGCCGACGCGGCCGGGGAGAGCCTCGCGGTGGTGAAGCCGCAGAGCGCCTTCTTCGAGCGCCACGGCCCCGAGGGGCTCGTCGTGCTCCAGCGCGTGCTCCAGCGCTTCCGCGCCGCCGGCACCCTCACGCTGCTGGACGTGAAGCGAGGCGACATCGGCTCCACCATGGATGCCTACGCGGAGTCGCTCTTCGGCAGGGGCAGCGCGTACGACGTGGACGCCGCCACCTTCACCGCGTACCTGGGCCTGGGCGCGCTCGCCAAGACGGTGGAGCGCGCGAAGGCCCACGGCGCCTGCGCCTTCATCGTCGTGCGCTCGTCCAACCCGGAGGGCGTGCCCGTGCAGAACGCCACCGGCGCCGACGGCCGCACCGTGGCCCAGGCCGTGGCGGATGGCCTGCGGGAGCTCAACGCGAAGGCGGGCCCCGGCGTCCTGCCCGCGGGCGCGGTGATGGGCGCCACGCTGCCCCCCGAGGACCGCGACGTGGTGGAGCGCCTGGGCGACGCGCTGCTGCTCACGCCGGGCATCGGCTCACAGGGCGCGGGCTTCTCCGACCTGCCGAAGCTCTTCTACCGCCGCGAGCGGCAGGTGCTGCCCACCGCCGCGCGCTCGGTGCTGGAGGCGGGGCCGGACACGGCCGCGCTGAAGCGGGCCCTGGAAGCACATCAGGCGCCCTCGCGCGTGTTCCGCGAAGGCGCCTGACGGGGTACCGCCGGGGGTGCGGCGCGCGGGCTACTGCGCGCCCATCATGAACTGGTCCACGCCGACCTGGTTCTTGTCGGGCACGGCCTCCTTCGGCTCGGTGCCCTTCTTGAAGAACATCAGCTCCGCGCCCTTGGCGCCCGGGTGGGACACCTTGCCCGTCTTCTTGTCGATGTAGAGCCGCGCCAGCTGCATGGACTGCCAGGGATAGAACTCCGGCTGCGGCCGGCCCTCCAGCGCGCGCTTCATGTAGTTGAGCCAGATGGGGAGCGCCGCGCGGCCGCCCGTCTCATAGCGGCCCAGCGGGTGCGGGTTCAGGTCGTAGCCCACCCACGCCACCGTCACGAGGTCCTTGGTGTACGCGGAGAACCACGCGTCGAAGGAGTCGTTGGTGGTGCCCGTCTTGCCCGCCGCCGGCTTGCCCAGCTTCTGCGCGGGGCCGCCGGTGCCCTGGAGCACCACGCCGCGCAACAGGTGCGTGAGGATGAAGCCCGTCTCCGAGCTCATCACCTGCTCGCCCGGCTCGAAGAGGCGCGCGTAGCCCGCGGCCACGCGGTCCTGGAGCGGCGCCCACGCGTCGTCGAACGCGGTGTGGTCCTCCAGCGTGCGGCCGAAGCGATCCTCCACCTTGCGGATGAAGTACGTGGGCTTCTTGCGGCCGTAGCGGTTGAAGGTCGCGTACGCGTTCGCCAGGTCCAGCGGGTACACGCACGAGGAGCCCAGCGCGGCGGAGAAGTCCATGTTCATGGGCGTGGTGAGGCCCAGCTTCTTCGCCCAGTCGGACATGTTGTGCACGCCCACCGCGCCGAAGGTCTTCACCGCGGGGATGTTCATGGAGTTCACCAGCGCCGTGCGCAACAGCACGTCCCCCACGAACTCCTCGCTGTAGTTGGCCGGCTTCCACGACACCTTGTTGTCCGGGTCGTGCTCCACGATGGGCGAGTCCACGATGACGGTGGCCTCCGTCCAGCCCAGCTGCTCCAGCGCCGCCGAGTACACGAACGGCTTGAAGGAGCTGCCCGGCTGCCGGCACGCCTGGAACGCGCGGTTGAACTCGTTGTCGTCGAAGTCGTAGCCGCCCACCATCGCCGTCAGGTACTGGCGGTGCGGATCAATGGAGACCAGCGCGCTCTGCGCCTCCGGCGTCTGCTCCAGCCGGAAGAGCTTCACGCCCTCCTCCGGGATGTCCTCCGCCAGCTTCTTGTCCCACTGCTCGCGGTCGTCCGTCAGCTCCTTCTTCGTCACGTGGCGCAGCACGATGACGTCGCCCACCGCCACGGCCTTCTTGACGGAGGTGATCATCATCGCCGGGTAGTAGCCCTCCGGGTTCACCTTGCGCGCCCAGCGCATGCCCAACAGCGGCAGCCGGCCCGCGTGCGGCCCCACCTGCACGTCCGCGCCCTTGCCGTCGTCGTCGAGCTTCGTCACCACGCCCACGTAGAGCCGGTTGTCGACGAGCTCCTCCTTGCCCATCGCCTTCTTCGACTTGTCGATGAAGGCCTTGCGCTCGGCTTCGGTGGCCAGCTGCTGCACCGGCCCGCGCCAGCCCTGGCGCTTGTCCACGGACATCAGGCCGTCCAGCACGGAGTCCTGCGCCGCGCGCTGGCGCTCGCTGTCCATGGTGGTGAAGATTTTAAGGCCGTCCTTGAGCAGCACGGGGTTGCCGTAGCGGTCCACCACGTCCTTGCGCACCTGCTCCACGAAGTACGGGGCGAACTCGTGGAAGACGTCCTCCACCGGGTACACCTTCACGGGCTCCGCGTCGGCGGTGTCGTGCTCCTCCTTCGAAATCATGCCTTCGACGAGCATGCGCCCCAGCACGTAGCTGCGGCGGCGCTTGGCGGACTCGGGCCGGAGGAAGGGCGAGTAGCGGCTGGGCGCCTGGGGCAGGCCCGCGATGAGGGTCATCTCCCCCAGCGTCAGGTCGCGCACGTCCTTGCGGTAGTAGTTCTCCGCCGCGCTCTGCACGCCGTAGCTGTGGTGCCCGAGGAAGACGTTGTTCAGGTAGAGGTACAGAATCTCTTCCTTCGTCAGCGCCTGCTCCAGCCGGAAGGCGAGGATGGCCTCGCGAATCTTGCGCTTGGGCGTCTTCGCGGTGGCCTCCTTGTAGCCCTCCGCGGAGATGAGCACCGCCTTCGCGGTCTGCTGTGTGAGCGTGGAGCCGCCCTGCACGCCGCCGCCGCGCAGGCCCAGCTTCGTCAGCACCGTCTTGGTGACGGCGCGCGTGGTGCCCAGCACGTCGACGCCGAAGTGGTCGAAGAAGCTGGAGTCCTCGCTGGCGATGAACGCCTGCACCAGCCGCTTGGGGATGCGCTCGTAGGGCACCACCTTGCGGCGCTCGTTGTAGAACTCGCCCGCGAGCACGGCGTCGTCGGTGTAGACCTCCGTGACGATGGGCGGCCAGTACTCGTCCACCTTCGGGATGGCGGGCAGCCCGTCGGAGAAGATGTAGTAGGCGCCCACGACGGCCAGCACCGCGGCGGTGGCCCCCATGAGCCCCAACACGGTGACGAGCTTCAAGAGGCGCACGAGGATGTTGCGCTTGGGCGGAACGCCGTCGAGCACCAGCTTGGAGCGGCTGCGGTCAGTCTTCGGATCGGCCATGCGTGTTCTGTCGAGTCCTGGGCTCAAGGCTTAGAGGAGCGCCGCCCGCTTCAGCACATCCGTCAGCTCTGGCGGGAGCGGAGTCTCCACGACGACCTTCCTGCCATCTTCGGGGTGCGGAAATTCGATGCGCTCGGCGTGCAGGAACAGACGTTTGAGCCCCCACCGCGCCCGCACGTCGCGGTTGAGGGCGAAGTCGCCATACTTCTTGTCACCCACCACCGGGTGACCCACGGCGACCAGATGCCTTCTTATCTGATGCGTGCGCCCGGTCTCGATGGTGCAGGAGAGGAGGGCTGCCTCGCTCGACTGGCGCACGACCTTCCACCGGGTGACCGCCGCCTGCATGTTGACTCCCCGACGGGACTTGGACTCGGCCGTCTGCTGGTGCTCGGCGAGCGGCAGGTCGATGACCCCCGAATCCTTGGGCATCTTCCCCTTCACCAGGGTCAGGTAGCGCTTCTTGGGGTGGCCGTTGGTGAAGATTTCCGTGAAATGCACCATCGCCGGGCGGCGCTTGGCCACCAGGATGACGCCGGAGGTCTCCCGGTCCAGGCGGTGGGCGGGGGAGGCGGTGAAGTCGTTGCGGGTGGCCTTGGGGCCCAGGTAGTCCCGGACGTAGTCCACCAGGGTCCCCCCGGTGATGCCGCTGCCGGTATGGACGGCCATGCCGCTGGGCTTGTCCACGGCCATCATCCAGTCGTCCTCCAGGAGGATGACCAGCCGGCTGGGGTCCAGCGGCGGGGGGGGTGGGGGCGGACGGTCCGATTTCGGACGCTCCGCGAGGGTGAGCTGCTCTTCGGTGCCGCGGATGGTGAGCACGTCTCCTTCGGCGAGCAACTGCTCCGGCTGCGCGCGCTTGCCGTTCACCCGCACCTTCTTGGTGCGGATCATCTTGAAGAGGTGGCTGACCGGGACGTTGGGCATCCGCTTGCGCAGGTGCTTGTCCAGCCGCATCCCGACGGTGTCGGCTTCAATTCGGTACTCGATCATTTGTGCTGGCGCCTGGACCAGACCACACGAATAATTCGCGGTCCATGCCGAAAGCCCCAACTATCGAGAAGCTGCTCCAGAATACCGGCGCCACGTTCACGCAGCTGTTCTCCGCCAACGCCGACCTGTCCGGGCTCGGACTGGTGGGCTCCGAGTGGGAGCGCTGTGACCTGTCGAAGATGAACTTCCGGGACGCCGACCTCTCCAACGCCTACTTCCACGGAGGCCGCCTGCAGGACTGCGACTTCCGCGGCGCCAACCTGGAAGGCTGTACCTTCGAGAAACTGAAGCTGCTGCGATGCGACTTCACCGGCGCCAAGGGTCTGGACGACCTGGAGCTGGACGACGTGGACATGGACCGCGTGACGGGCCTGGACGGGGAAGAAGCCCCGCCGCCCCCGCCCCCGCCGGTCCAGGGCATCACGGCCTTCACGCGCGAGCAGCGCGAGAAGATGCTGGGCCAGAGCCACGGCGGCGGCAACGCGATGGAGGGCTCGAACCCGGCGCACCCGGACGACCTGCCCCCCTTCCGCCCGCAGGATCCTCCGGGCTCGCTCTTCTTCCGGGCGCTCAAGCACGTGGGGGCCCCGCCGCTGTGGGTGCTGGACGTGCCGGGCCTGCGTCCGCTGCTGCCCCAGCGGCTGCCTCCGGGCAGCTCCCTGGAGACGCTCTACCGCGAGGCGGTGAAGACGCGGCTGGAGAACAAGAAGCCCGCGGCCGACCCCGGCGCGGTGGAGCGCGCGCAGAAGGCGCTGCGCATGAGCGGCAAGGAGGCCAACGTCGCGGCGGTGTACCTGCGCGAGGTGGGCGTGCTGCCCCTGTTCCGCTTCGCGGCCGCCAAGCAGCTCAAGGGTGAGCTGCGCGCGGAGGTGGAGGTGGACGACATCACGGGCTCCATCGATCCGCGCACCACGGGCGCGCTGCTGGAGCTGCGCCTGACGCACGAGGTGGTGGAGCACGTGCACGAGGCCCGCCGTCGCATGGCGGCCGCCCAGCTCTACACGTCGCTGCTGGAGGCGGGCTTCAACCCGGAGAACAACTGGGACGAGGCGCTGGAGTCGAGCGAGGCGTCCATGGAGCTGGCGCAGGCGGCCACCGGCGATGACCGGCAGGCGCTGCTGGAGGGCTTCCAGGTGTTCGCGGCCCTGCCGGAGGAGGCGCGGCTGCGCCGGCTGGCGTACCTGGCGGAGTCCGTGTCGAACCTGGAGCTCTTGAGCCGGTTGCCCGAGGGCATGGAGCCCTCGTGGCTCACCGGTCCGGAGACGCGCGAGTGCCACGAGCGCGAGATGACCTACGTGCAGTCGCTCAAGGCGCAGGAGATCCCGACCAAGGTGGCCGCGCTCGCCAAGGCGGAGCTGGGCGTGCCCGAGGGCGAGGTGCCCGAGGACAGCGACGGCGACCTGTTCGTGCACGTGCGCTGCGACGTGTGCGGCAAGGAGAAGCTCATCGTCCAGTCGCCGGACGCGTGAGCCCTCCACCTCCGTGACGCGGAGGTGAAGCGTGGAGGCCCGGTCGGAGCGCGTGAGGCGCTTCGTGCCGGGCCTTCTGCTTTTCGAAGGCCGGGGCGTGGCGAGCGGGATTCCCGTCATCGCCCCTCCCTGGAAGCGGGGACGCTTTCGGGTGCGTGACTGCCTACCGTGGGGGTTCGCGGCGTGGCGTCGCGAGGGGCAGGCGGTTCTTCCGGGGCGTGGGCGGAGGCGATGGGGCGAGGCGGACGCAGGCCGCGACGCAAGGCAGTCCGGAGCAGCCTCCGGATGCTGCGTGGCGCGCTGCTGCCACTCGCCCTGCTGTGCGCCACCGCGCGCGGGGAGCAACCCGCGTGGCCCTGGGAGGCGCTCAGCCTCCGGGGTGACACCGACTGCCCGGAAGAAGCACCGCTCCCCGCGGATGCCCCGCTGAAGGAGGACACCGTCGCGCGGGAGACACCGCCCACGCGGCACCCGTGGCGCGCGCTGGCGGAGGTCACCGCCATCAACCTGACGGTGTGGACCTACAACCGGACGGTGGGGGGCAAGGACTTCGCCCGGGTGGACCTGCACACCTGGAAGGACAACCTGCGCACGGGCTTCGTCTGGGACGGGGACGGCTTCTCCGAGAACCAGTTCGCGCACCCCTACCACGGCAACTTCTACTTCACGGCCGCGCGGGACAACGGCTTCTCCTACGTGGGCGCCCTGCCCTTCACGCTGCTGGGCAGCCTCCAGTGGGAGCTGTTCGGGGAGAACCTGCCGCCCTCCCTCAACGACCTCATCAACACCACCCTGGGCGGCGCCGCCATGGGGGAGGCGCTCTACCGACTGTCCTCCATGGTGCTCGACACCGAGGCCAGCGGACGCAGGCGCTTCGTGCGCGAGCTGGGCGCGGGCCTCATCAGCCCCTTGCGCGGCTTCAACCGCGTGCTGCGCGGAGACGTGTCCCGCAGGGAACCCACGCCCCCGTCATGGACGCCGGACAGCTTCGCGAGCTGGGGGACGGTGGGCTACCTGAAGCTGGGGGACGGCGAGTCCCTGGCCTGGGGCGAGGATCAGTTCTTCGCCGAGTTCTCCCTGCGCTACGGGGACGCCTTCCACGGCGAACACCACCGCCCGTTCGACGCCTTCGAGGCGCGCGTCCAGTTCACCACCCAGGAGCACAACCTGGTGAGCCACGCCCGGCTGCTGGGCCTGCTCGTGGCGAAGCCGCTGCTGCGCACGGAGCGCGACGAGCTGCGCCTGGGGGTGTTGCAGCAGATGAGCTACGTGGACACGTTCGCGTACGAGCTGGGCGGCCAGTCCCTGGACGTGGGCCTGCTGCACCGGCGCCAGCTCTCCTCCAGCTCCACGCTGAAGACGATGCTGCTGCTGGATGGCGCCCTGCTCACCGGCATCTCCTCCGAGCACAGCGGCACCGAGGGCCGCAACTACGACTACGGCTCCGGCGGTGGGCTCCAGCTCCAGGCCGTCTACGCGCGCGACAACTGGGACATCGTCACGCTGGAGGCGGGCCTGTCCCGCATCCTGGTGCTGGACGGCTCCAGCGGTTCGCACCAAGTGCGCACCGGGCAGCTCCAGGTGGACGCGCCCCTGTACCGGTGGCTGGGCCTGGGCGGGGAGGTGAACTTCTACCAGCGCCACAGCCGCTTCGGCGCGTTCCCGGACGTGAGGAAGGACACCTACCAACTGCGCGTCTTCCTCTCCGTGCACTGAAGCGGAAGCGGGCCTTCTTCAGCCCACCTGTTCGCGCCTGGCTTCCACCGGCGCGGCGGGCAGCGAGTACGTCACGGGCGGCGGCAACATCACCCGCACCTCATCGCCCGCGCGGATGATGCCCGGACGCTCCACCCAGCCCACCAGCCCGCGCTTCTGCCACGCGGCCTTCACGAAGCGGCTGGCCAGCCCCTTCATGTCCGGGTGGTGCGCTTCGATGGCGCGCCCCGGGTGGATGCAGGGCTGGTTCTCCCCCTCCATCACCAGCGTGGCCTCTTCCGGGAAGAACAGCCGCGTGCCCGGCGGCAGGTGCGTCAGCCGGGGCACCCCGACGAGCTCCAGGTTCGCGCCCAGCCAGGAGGCGAGCACGTTGGGGATGCCCATCGTGCGCGCGACCTCCGCCAGCTCCTCGCGCGACACCACCGACACCTGCCGCGTGTTGCGGATGACGGTGCCCTTGGGGAACCACGGCGCCCGCACGTCCGCGAGCCGCGTGAGGCCCGCGTGGCGGTCCCCCACGAAGCCCTCGAAGGACACCTGCACCTCGGGCACCTCGCGGGTGACGAAGCGCTTCTTCTCAGGGTCCGTGCACAGCAGCACGTTGGCAAGATGGCCGGTGAGCGAGGGAGCGGGTGCGGTCATATCGGGCGACCGTTCTAACGCTTCGGCGCGGCAAAACAGAGCCCGCTCAGAACAAGGTCATCTGCTGCGGCTTGCCCAGCGGGCGGGCATCCGTGCCCACGTCCCGCAGCGCCTGGGCCAGCTCCTCCGCGAAGCCGTGGCAGGTGATGACGTCGCGCGCGCCGGTGTCCTTCACGTAGCGCATCAACGACGGGAAGTCCGCGTGGTCCGACAGCGGGAAGGCCACGTCCGCGCCGTAGCGCCGAGCGCCACCCGGATCCATGGCCCAGCCGGTGAGCACCGCCGTCGCCCGGGGCCAGAGGGGCGCCAGGCCCCCACCCCGCGCCAGGTGCGGCGGGAAGAAGAGCACCTCGCCGGGCTCCACGCGGCCCTCGTAGCAGCGCAGGTTCTCGATGGGGACGCCCAGCTCCGCGTACAGCCCGGCGACCTCGAAGATGGACGGGTGCGCGACGAGCGGGAAGCCCCGGACGGCCAGGTGCTTCATGGCCTCCTGGCTCTTGCCCAGCGGATAGCCCAGCAGCACCGGCGTCACGCCCCGGTTGAGCTGCGCGCGCAGCCACGCCTCCACCTGCCCCAGCACCTCCGGGCGCGGCGGGAAGCGGTAGCGCGGGTGGCCGAAGGTGGACTCGATGACGAGCGTGTCGCACGTGGCCACCTCCGTGGCCTCCGCGGTGAGCGACGGCGCGGTGTTCAGGTCGCCCGTGTAGACGATGCGCCGGCCATCCGCGCGGGTGACGCGAAGCTGCGCGCTGCCCAGGATGTGGCCCGCGGGCAAGAGCTCCAGCGTCAGCGGCCCCAGTTCGAAGGGACGGCGGAACGGCACCGACAGGGGAGCGCGCACCGGCCCCAGCCGGTGGGCCATGAAGCGCAGCGTGGCCTCCGTGGCGATGGTGCTCTCATGCCGGGCGATGTGGTCCGAGTGCCCGTGGCTGACGAAGGACAGTGGCGACTTGCGCTTCGCGTCCAGCGACAGCGGCGTGCCCGTCAGGTGCAGCCCGTTTCGTCTCAGCTCCACGCTCATGGGTCGGGCGCTGTCATAGCGCGCCCCCGACGTCCGCGCTCCCCCGTGGCGGGGCCCACCCCACGCGTCGGGTGCTCAGGAGGCGGGCGTGCGGCCCCGCGCCCGCCATCCGTCCCATGCCCCGGGGCCCAGTTCGGAGATGAGCACGCCCAGGAGGATGAGCGCGCCGCCGAACCACTCGCGCAGCCCCAGCACCTCGCGGCCCATGGCGACGGAGGCGGCGGAGGCGAACACCGGCTCCAGCGCGAAGATGACCGCCGCGCGCACCGCCGTGGTGCGCGCCTGTCCCCACGTCTGCACGCCAATGGCGACCGCGCTCGCGAGCACGCCGCACGCGACCACCGCCCCCATGAGCGCCGGGGTCGGCTCCAGCCGCCGCTCCACGAACGGCAGGCACAGCGCGGACAAGAGCGCCACGCCCGACAGCTGCACCGCCACCAGCCCCAGCACGCCGTCGCGCGAGGCGAAGCGCTCCGTGAGCAGGATGTGCCCCGCGTACGTCGCCGCGCACCCGATGGACAGCCAGTCCCCCAGGTACAGGCCCCAGAGGTGCCCCGGCCGCACCGGGCCTTCGGCCTGCATCGTCAGCGCGTACAGGCCCACCGCCGCCAGCACCACGCCCACGCTGGTGCCCCAGCGGGGAAGGCGCTTGAGCAGCGCCACGGAGAACAGCGGGACGAAGAGGACGTTGAGCCCGGTGAGGAACGCCGCGCGCGACGGCGTGGTGTCCGTCAGGCCCACCGTCTGGAGCGCGAAGCTCAGGAACAGCAGCAGCGACAACAGCGCGCCCTTCTTCAACACGCCGGGCGCGAACATCCGCCGGCCGGCGAGCGCGACCATCACGGCCGCGCCCACCGTGAAGCGCAGGGTGAGGAAGGTGAAGGGGTCCGCGAACGCGAGCGCGTCCTTCACCACCACGAACGTCACGCCCCAGAACACGGTGAGGAGCACCAGCGCCCCGTCCGCCCGCCACTGTGCTCCATCCCCGCCCGGAGTCGTCATCCGTGGCCTACGGGATGAAGAAGAACGCGACGCCGAGGATGGCGTAGACGCCCAGCAGCATCACGCCCTCCAGCCAGTTGGATTCGCCGTCCAGCGCGATGAGCGCCGCGGCGCCCGTGCCGATGGCGATGCCCGCGACCTCCATGTGGCTGAACTCCAGCGTCAGGTGCTGGCCCAGCGGGATGGACACCAGCACCAGCACCGGCGCGACGAAGAGGGCGATCTGCTTGGAGGACTCGAAGGCGATGTTGAAGGCCAGGTCCATCTTGTTCTTCAGCGCCATCAGGATGGCGGTGGAGTGCTCCGCCGCGTTGCCGATGATGGCGATGATGATGACGCCCACGAAGGTGTGCGTGAAGCCGAACGTGGCGATGGCCGGCTCGATGGCGTGCACCAGGAACTCCGCCACCACCACCACGCCCACCGTCGCCGCCAGCAGGACGACGCTGGCCTTCTTCGTGCTCCACGTGGGCATCTCCTCCGGCGTGCCGTGCTCCTCGCCCGCGTACAGGTGCGCGTGCGTCTTCAGGGAGAAGAGCAGCGACAGCGCGTAGACGATGAGCAGGATGACGGAGATGGCCACCGACATCGGGAAGAGCACGGGCTCCGCGGCCGGCCCGCGCACCGCGTGGAACAGGTCCGGGATGGTCATGGCGGTGAGCGCCAGGAACATGATGGCGGAGCCGGACAGCGCCGCCGTCATGTTGAAGGTCTGCCGGGGGTACTTCAGGCCGCCCACGAGGATGGCCGCGCCCAGCACCAGCAGCAGGTTGCCCAGGATGGCGCCGGTGATGGACGCCTTCACCACGTCCCCATGCCCGGAGCGCAGCGCCGCCAGCGCGATGATGAGCTCCGCGGCGTTGCCGAACGACGCGTTCATCAGGCCGCCCAGGCCGCTGCCCAGCTTGTGCGCGATGACCTCCGTGGCCTCGCCCATCAGGCGCGCCAGCGGCACGAGCGCGATGGCGCAGAGCACGAACGTCCACGTGCCCGGGAAGAAGAAGTGCGACGCGACGGCCAGCGGGAAGAACACCGCCAGCAGGCCCAGGAAGAGGTGGTCGATGTTGAAGCCCCCCGTGCCTTCGCCCTCCGGCGCGGCGGGAGGCGGCGTACCAGGGGATGACGGCGTGACGGACGCAGGGGTGCTCACGAAGGGCCTCGCCAGCGAAGGAACGCGGGGGATGAACGGGACGGGGGTGCTTTTGGCCCAGGGGCCCGAGGAGCGCAACCCCCCGGCCCTCCTCACGCCGGAAGCGCTCGCACCAGCACCACCAGGCGCTTGCTGCCGCCCGCCGCATCCCACTGCTGGTTGGTCCTGGTGGTCAGCGCGTCCGGCGCGGGGCGGAAGCCCAGGCCGGAGAACGTCTTCAACGACGCGGTGTTGTCCTCGTCGATGTCCGCGTGGACGCGGTCCGCCCCCTGGCGCCGGGCCTCCTCCACCAGACAGCGCACCAGGGCGGTGGCCACCCCCATGCGCCGCACCCGGGGCGCCACCACCAGCGAGCGCACCCACAGGCCGTCCAGCGCCAGCCCCTCCTGTCGGTAGTCGTCCACCCAGGCGAAGCCGAACAGGCGCCCCTGCGCGTCGAAGGCCCCCGCCGCCGCCCCCACGCGCCGCTCCTGCGGCAGACCCCAGCGGTCACGCAGCTGGCGGCGCAGGAAGGTGCCGGACACCACCAGCCGCTCGGTGGCGAAGGAAAGCAGCGCGTCCAGGTCGTCCTGGCGCACCAGCCGGATCTCCACCGGTCCCACGAAGTGGCGGCGCAGCGGCTTGGTCCACCCGGAGAACAGGTCGCGCAGGTGCCGGAACACCGCGCGGGCCGCGGGCTTCGTCCACACGCCGGACAGCGCCCGCTGCGTCAGGAACAGCGCCGGCCGCGTGGGCCGGGGAAGCCGCATCACCCACCGGCCGCGCTTGAGCGCGATGACGCGTCCCACCAGCTCGCCTCCCGGCGCGGGGGGCCCGCCCAAGAGCGGCTCCGTCACCCAGGGTTGGGTGGAGAGCACCACCTGGGCGGCCAGCCGGGGCCCGTGCCGCACCAGCGCCACGTCCCCGCGCGCCAGCCGCTCCGGGCCGCAGCGCAGGAGGCGCACGGCGTCCCCGCTGCGCAGGAGCGGATAGAGGCTCCGCCCCATGCCGCGCACCCACAGCCGGTGGCCGAAGGGCAGCGCCGCAAGCAGGTCCGCGAGCTCGGCCGTCGAGACGCCACCAGAGGGCATGGCGGACACTCTGTCATGAAGGCGCCGGGACGACAGGTTCCGTGACACATGCCCCACCCCGGCTTCGTCCGGAACCGGCTATGACACGGCCCGACGCCAAGGCCAGGAGGGCCCATGCCGACGATGCCCGAGGGTGACTACGCGCCCGTGCCCCGACAGGGGTGGTGGAACCGGAACTGGAAGTGGGCCGTGCCGGTGGGATGCCTGAGCCTGATGGGTTCGTGCGTGTGCTTCGCCGCCATCGCCATCGGCTACGGGTACACGTCCTTCCGGGACATGGGCGCGTACACGGACGCGCTCGCCCAGGCGCAGGACGATCCGCAGGTGCAGAAGGCCCTGGGCTCCCCCTTCAAGCCGGGCTTCCCCAGCAACACCCAGGTGAGCACCACCAACGGCCGCACGCACGCGTCCTTCGTCGTCCCGCTGGACGGCCCCAAGGCGGACGGCACCCTGCACGCCGTGGCCGACAAGGACGGCGAGTCGTGGACCTTCCGCACCCTGTACGTGGAGCTCGCGGACGGCAGCCGCGTGGACCTGCTGGACGCAGAGGCTCCGGACGACGACGCACCGGGCGCGCTGCCGGAAGACGCGGCGCCGGAGGAGCCGGACGACGACGTGGAGCCCCACGCCCCCGAGGCCCCGCTGCCGCCACCGGAGAAGAAGCCCGGCCACGAAAGCGATATCGACCTCTGACCGCACGCAGGACCTGTAGGACGCACGAAGGGCGCGCTGACCGGGGATGCCCTCCCGGCCCGACGCGCCCTTCGCCTTGGCTTCACCGTCCGCTTCGGAGGCGGCGGCCTACTTCAGCTTCTGGATGCCTTCGCGCAGCGCGGGCAGGACCTTGAAGAGGTCCTCCACGAGGCCGTAGTCGGCCACCTGGAAGATGGGCGCCTCCGGATCCTTGTTGATGGCGACGATGGTCTTGGAGCTCTTCATGCCGGCCAGGTGCTGGATGGCGCCGCTGATGCCCGCGGCGATGTACAGCTTGGGCGCGACGACCTTGCCCGTCTGCCCGACCTGGTAGTCGTTGGGCACCCAACCCGCGTCGCACACCGCGCGGGACGCGCCCACCGCGGCGCCCAGCAGGTCCGCCAGCGCTTC
>SECN01000323.1 GCA_004173515.1 Myxococcaceae bacterium
CGGGTGAGGTACCGGGGGGACGGGGTGCTGGAGTACCTGGGGCGGGTGGACTTCCAGGTGAAGGTGCGAGGCTTCCGCATCGAGCTGGGCGAAGTGGAGTCCGCCTTGCGCCACGCGACGAGCGTCAAGGACGCGGTGGTGGTGGCGAAGGGGGAGGGCGCGGAGAAGCGCCTTGTGGCCTACGTCGTGCCGAAGGCCGGTGAATCACTGGAGTCCGAAGCGCTCAAGACGCAGCTCCGGAAGGGACTGCCGGAGTACATGGTGCCCGGGACGGTGGTGGTGCTGGAAGCGCTGCCGTTGAACGCGAATGGGAAGGTGGACCGCAAGGCGCTGCCGGAGCCGGAAGCCCCCCAGTCGGGCAACACGTACGAAGCGCCGCGCACGGAGCTGGAAGCCTCGCTGGCGGCCATCTGGGCGGAGGTGCTGCGCGTCCCGCGAGTGGGCGTGAAGGACGACTTCTTCGCGCTGGGAGGCCACTCGCTGCTGGCGACGCAAGTGGTGTCGAGGGTGCGTGCGGAGACGGGCGCGGAGTTGCCGCTGCGAGCGCTCTTCGAGGCGCCCACGGTGGAAGCGCTCGCGAAGCGTCTGGAGAAGGCCGAACGCGCGAAGGCCGCGGCACTCACGCCCGTGTCCAGGGAGGCTCCGCTCCCGCTGTCGTTCGCGCAGCAGCGTCTGTGGTTCATCGACCAGTTGGAGCCGGGCACGGCGCTCTACAACATCCCCGTGGCGGTGCGCCTGGAAGGCACGCTGCGGCGTGAAGTCCTGGAACAGGCGCTGCGTGAGGTCGTGCGACGGCATGAGGCTTTGCGGACGACCTTCACGGAGGCGAACGGGCAAGCCCTCCAGGCCATTCATCCGGAGGTGGACCTGTCGCTGGACGCGGTGGACCTCAGCGGTCTGGACGCAGGAGCACGGGAGGAAGAGGCTCGACGCCAGCTCGGGCAGGAGATGCAGAGGCCGTTCAATCTGCAAACGGGGCCGCTGGTCCGAGCGCGGTTGGTGAAGCTGGATGCGCAGGAGCACGTGCTCGCGCTCACGATGCACCACATCGTGTCGGACGGGTGGTCGTTGGGCGTGTTGGTACGCGAGCTGGGTGCGCTCTACGAAGCGTTCGCGCAAGGGCGGCCGTCGCCGCTGCCGGAGTTGCCGGTGCAGTACGCGGACTACGCGGCGTGGCAACGCCAGGAGTTGCAGGGCGCGAAGCTCCAGGGAGAAGTGGATTACTGGAAGCAGAAGCTCTCGGGTGCGCCTCCGGCACTGGAGTTGCCCACGGACCGTCCACGTCCGGCGGTGCGAGGCAACGCGGGTGCGACGCAGGGCTTCCTCTTGCCGCGAGCGCTCGTTCAGGGGCTGCACGCCCTGGCTCAGCGAGAGGGCGCCTCGCTGTACATGGTGCTGCTAGCGGGCTGGCAGACGTTGCTGGCGCGCTACACGGGGCAGCAGGACATCAACGTGGGGTCACCCATCGCGGGCCGCACGCGCGCGGAGGTGGAAGGACTCATCGGCTTCTTCGTCAACACGTTGGTGCTGCGCGCGCAGGTGGAAGCAGAGGGATCCTTCCGGAAGTTGCTGACGCAGGTGCGCGAGACAGTGCTGGAGGCGTACGAGCACCAAGAGGTGCCATTCGAGAAGCTGGTGGAGGCATTGCAGCCCGGACGCAGTCTGAGCCACACGCCGCTCTTCCAGTCCCTCCTGGCGCTGCAGAACGCACCCGTGGGCGAGGTCCAGCTTCCAGGGCTCAGGTTGAAGCCCGTGGACTTCGAGAACCGCACGTCGAAGTTCGACTTGAGTCTCTTCCTGACGGAGACGCCGCAGGGGCTGAGCGGAGCAGTGGAGTACAGCACCGACTTGTTCGAAGCCGTGACGGTGCAGCGGCTGGTGGAGCACCTGCGCGTGTTGCTGGAAGGCGTGGTGGCGAAGCCGGAGGAGTCGGTGGGCCGGCTGCCCTTGCTGTCGAAAGAAGAGCGGCAGCAGGCGCTGGTGAAGTGGAACCAGACACAGGCGGAGTACCCGCGCGACGCAACGATTCCGAACCTCTTCGAGGCGCAGGCGAAGCGCACGCCGGACGCGGTCGCGGTGGTGAGCGGCACGAAGCGTCTGACGTACCGGGAGGTGGAGGCGAAGGCGAACCAGCTCGCGCACCGGTTGAGGAAGCTGGGCGTAGGGCCGGAAGTGCGCGTGGGCCTGTGCGTGGAGCGCACGACGGACGTCGTAGTGGGAACGCTGGGCATCCTGAAGGCAGGCGGCGCGTACGTGCCGCTGGACCCGAGCTACCCGAAGGAGCGTCTGGGCTGGTTGCTGGAGGACGCGCAAGGGCCTGCGCTGGTGGCGCACTCGCACCTGCTGGAGTCGCTGCCGGCCTTCACGGCGCGGGCGGTGTGCCTGGACCGGGAAGAGGAACTGGCAGGCGAATCGCAAGAGCCCGTGACGTCGGAAGTGCAACCAGAGAACGTGGCGTACCTGATCTACACGTCGGGGAGCACCGGGCGCCCGAAGGGCGTGGCGGTGACGCACCGGAATGCGGCGGCGTTCCTGTCGTGGACGCTGGAGACGTTCGAAGAAGAAGAGACGCGGGCCGTGCTAGCGGCGACGTCGCTGAACTTCGACCTGTCGGTGTTCGAGCTGTTCGCGCCGTTGGTGCGAGGCGGCAGCGTGGTGGTGGTGCGCAATGCATTGCACCTCGCAGAAGAGAAGCTGGAAGCAGAAATCACGCTCATCAACACGGTGCCGTCAGCGATGGCGCAGTTGGTGAGACTGAGTGCGGTGCCGCCGTCGGTGCGAGTGGTGAACCTCGCAGGAGAGGCCCTTCCAGAGACGCTGGCGAAGCAGGTGTACGGCGTGCCGACGGTGCGCAAGCTGTACAACCTGTACGGCCCGTCGGAGGACACGACGTACTCGACGTGGTCGCTGGTGGGGCGCGAGGACGTGCCGAACATCGGCCGGCCGCTAACGAACACGCGGGCGTACGTGTTGGATGCGTTCCTGCAACCGGTGCCGGTGGGCGTGGCGGGAGAGCTGTACCTGGCGGGAGAAGGGCAGGCGCGCGGCTACCTGCTGAGGCCGGAGCTGACGGCGGAGAAGTTCCTGCCGGAAGTGCACGGGCCTGCTGGCAGCCGGATGTACCGCACGGGGGACCGGGTGAGGTACCGGGCGGACGGGGTGCTGGAGTACCTGGGGCGGGTGGACTTCCAGGTGAAGGTGCGAGGCTTCCGCATCGAGCTGGGCGAAGTGGAGTCCGCGCTGCGTCAGCAGGAGTCGGTGAAGGACGCGGTGGTGGTGGCGAAGGGAGAAGGCGCGGAGAAGCGGCTCGTGGCGTACGTGGCGGCGAAGGCGGGCACGACGCTGGAAGCAGAAGCGCTGAAGGTGAGCCTGCGTCAGCGTCTTCCCGAGTACATGGTGCCCGGGACAGTGGTGGTGCTGGAAGCGCTGCCGTTGAACGCGAACGGGAAGGTGGACCGCAAGGCGCTGCCGGAGCCGGAAGCGCCCCAGTCGGGCAGCACGTACGAAGCGCCGCGCACGGAGCTGGAAGCCTCGCTGGCGGCCATCTGGGCGGAAGTGCTGCGAGTGCCACGCGTGGGCGTGAAGGACGACTTCTTCGCACTGGGCGGCCATTCACTTCTGGCAACGCAAGTGGTGTCGAGGGTGCGCGCGGAGACGGGCGCGGAGTTGCCGCTGCGAGCGCTCTTCGAGGCGCCTACGGTGGAGGCGCTCGCGAAGCGTCTGGAGACGGCCGAACGCGCGAAGCTCCCGGCGTTCACGCCCGTGTCCAGGGAGGCTCCGCTCCCGCTGTCGTTCGCTCAGCAGCGGTTGTGGTTCATCGATCAGTTGGAGCCGGGCACGGCGCTCTACAACATCCCCGTGGCGGTGCGGCTGGAGGGCGACCTGGATCCGGTGGCAATGGAGCGTGCATTGCGTGAAGTCGTGCGCCGTCACGAAGCCCTGCGCACCACGTTCGTGGCGGGCGATCCCGAACCGGTGCAGCGGACCTCGTCCGACAGTGCCTTCACCGTCTCGGTGGAGGTGCTGGAGTCGACGACCTCCGACGGGCGCGAACTCGCGGTCCGGCGTCGAATGGAGCAGGAGGTCCTACGGCCCTTTGATCTGGAGCACGGGCCCCTGTTCCGGGCGCTGCTGCTGAAGCTGGACGCGCGGGATCATGTGCTCGTCGTCACGATGCACCACATCGTGTCGGACGGGTGGTCGCTCGGAGTGCTCGTCCGTGAAGTGGGGACGCTCTACGCGGCCTTCGCGCAGGGCCAGCCGTCACCGCTCCCAGAGCTGCCGATTCAGTACGCGGACTACGCGGTCTGGCAGCGCGGTCGGTTGCAGGGCGCGACGCTCCAGCGAGAAGTGGACTACTGGAAGCGGAAGCTCTCCGGGGCGCCTCCGATGCTGGAGCTGCCCACGGACCATCCGCGTCCGGCGGTGCGAGGCAACGCGGGGGCGACGCACTCCTTCCAATGGCCGCGAGCGCTTGAACAGGGTTTGCGTGCCCTGGCCCAGCGAGAGGGCGCGTCGCTGTACATGGTGCTGCTGGCGGGCTGGCAGGTGCTGTTGTCCAGGTACTCGGGACAGCAGGACGTCAGCGTGGGTTCGCCCATCGCGGGCCGCACGCGCGCGGAGGTGGAAGGGCTCATCGGCTTCTTCGTCAACACGCTGGTGCTGCGCGCCGACCTGTCGGGAGACCCCAGCTTCCGGGGCCTGCTCCAGCAGGTGCGGGAGACGGTCCTGGAGGCGCAGGAACACCAGGAGGTGCCATTCGAGAAGCTGGTGGAGGCGCTCCAGCCCGAGCGCAGTCGTGGTCACACGCCCCTGTTCCAGACGCTGTTGGCGCTCCAGAACGTGCCGGTGGGCGAAGCGCGCCTGCCGGGCATGACGCTCAAGCCCCTGTCGCTGGAAGGCGCCACGTCGAAGTTCGACCTGAGCCTCTTCTTCGTGGAGACCGCGGATGGCCTGAGCTGCTCGCTGGAATACAGCACCGAGTTGTTCGAAGCCGCGACGGTGCGCCGCATGGTGGACCACCTGCGCGTGCTGCTGGAGGCCGTGCTCAAGCACCCGGAAGCCACCGTGACGCGACTGCCAATGCTGGACGCGACCGAGCGTCAGCACGTCGCGGAGACCTTCAACCGGACGGTGGCGGAGTACCCGCGCACCACATCGGTGCACGCGCTGTTCGAGGCGCAGGCGAGCAAGACACCCGACGCGGTGGCGCTGAAGCTCGCGGAAGGGGAGGGGACGCTGACCTACGCCGCCCTGGACGCGAAGGCGAACCAGCTCGCGCACCACTTGCGCGGACTGGGCGTGGCGCGAGGCACGCGGGTGGGCGTGTACGTGGAGCGCTCGTTTGAAATGGTGGTGGGCCTGCTGGCCATCCTGAAGGCGGGTGGGGCGTACGTGCCGGTGGATCGCAACTACCCGGCGGAGCGGATCGCGCTGGTGCTGGAGGATGCGGGCGTCGAGGTGACGCTGACGCAGCAGTCGCTGCTGGAGAATGTGCCTGCGAGCGCGGGCACACCGCTCTGCGTGGACGCGGCGTGGGAAGACATCTCCCGGCATCCGGAGACGGCGCCGGACGTGGAAGTGGGAGGAGAAGACCTGGCGTATGTGATGTTCACGTCGGGCAGCACGGGCCGTCCGAAGGGCGTGTGCATCCCGCACCGAGGCATCACGCGGCTGGTGGTGGGCAACGACTTCATGCGCTTCGGCGCGGAGGAAGTCTGGCTGCAACTGGCGCCGGTGGCCTTCGACGCCTCGACGCTGGAGCTCTGGGGCGCGCTGCTGCACGGAGCGAAGCTGGTGCTCGCGCCGCCGCATGCGCTGACGTTGGAGGAACTGGGCGCCCTGCTGGTCCAGGAGCGCATCAGCGTGCTGTGGCTGACGGCGGCGCTGTACGAACAGATGGTGTTCCACCAGTCCGAAGCGCTGTCACACGTGACGCAGGTGCTGGCGGGTGGTGACGTGCTGCCGGCGCAGCGGGTGCGCGAACACGTGGCCCGCCTCCACGAAGGCACGGTGCTGGTGAACGGGTACGGCCCGACGGAGAACACCACGTTCTCCGCCACGCACACGCTGACGAAGCACGATGCGGTGCGGACCACGGTGCCCATCGGCAGACCGCTCGCCAACTCGACGGCGTACGTGCTCAACGTGCACGGCGACACGGTGGGAGTGGGCGTGCCCGGCGAGCTGTACGTGGGCGGAGAAGGCCTGGCCTGGGGCTACCTCAACCGCGCGGACCTGACAGCGGAGCGCTTCGTCCCGAATGCCTTCAGCCCGACCTCCGGAACCCGGCTGTACCGCACGGGCGACAAGGCGCGGTGGAAGGAAGACGGCACGCTGGAGTTCCTGGGCCGCACGGACCTCCAGGTGAAGGTGCGTGGCTTCCGCATCGAGCCAGGAGAAATCGAGTCCGCGCTCCTGCGACACGCCAGCGTGGCGGAGGCCGCGGTGGTGGTGCGGGAGGTGGGCGGAGACAAGCGGCTCGTGGCGTACATCGTGGCGAAGCCAGGGGAGAACCTGGACCCGAAGGCGGTGGAAGCGGAACTGCGTCAGCGGCTGCCGGAGTACATGGTGCCCTCGGCCCTGGGCGTCCTGGACGCCCTGCCGCTGAGCGCGAACGGGAAGGTGGACCGCAAGGCCCTGCCTGAGCTGGAGGTCTCCGCCTCCCGCAACGAGGACTTCGTCGCGCCCCGCGATGCGTTGGAAGCCCAACTCGCGAAGGTGTGGGAAGAGGTCCTCGGCGTGCATCCCGTCGGGGTGCGCACCAGCTTCTTCGCGCTGGGAGGCCACTCGCTGCTCGCCGTCCGCATGGTGGCCGTGCTGCGCGAACGGCTGGGCCGTCACGTGCCCCTGGCCGCGCTCTTCCAGCACCCCACCGTCGAGGAACTGGCGAAGCTGCTGCGCGACGAGGCGGGAGCGTGGTCGCCGCTGGTGCCGCTGGAGAAGGGGGAGCCGGGCCGGCGGCCCCTGTTCCTCGTGCACCCGGGGGGCGGCAACGTGCTCGCATACCCGGAGCTGGCGCGGCGGCTGGGGCCCGGCCAGCCCGTCATCGGCATCCAGGCCCGGGGCCTCCTGGCCGGCCAGCCCGTGCTGGAGACCGTGGAGGCGATGGCCGCCCTGTACGTGGATGCCATCCGCGCCGAACAACCCGAAGGCCCCTACCTGCTCGCCGGCTGGTCGCTCGGAGGCGTCATCGCCTACGAGATGGCCCGGCAACTGCGCGCTCAGGGACAGCCCGTGGGCCTGCTGGCGCTCGTGGATGCCTTCGTGCCCGGGGTGGTCCCGCCGCCCCCCGGCGAGGCCCAGGCGAAGGACCCCGACGGTCGCGTGCGCGTCGCGTTCGCCCAGACGGTCGCCGCCGCCTTCTCGCTGGCGCTGCCCGTGTCGGACGACGCGCTGGAGCACATGGACGACGAAGCCATGCTGGGCACGCTCCTCACCCTGGGCGTCCAGGCCCACCTCCTGGAGGAAGCGACAGGCCGCGAGCAATTGCGCGCCCTGTTCCGCGTCTATCAGGCCAACCTCCGCGCCATGGACCGCTACGTCCCCGGCCCCTACGAAGGCCCCGTCCTGTTGCTCGCGGCCACGGAAGCCCGGCCCACACCCGGCGTGCCCCGCGACCGGGGCTGGGCGCCCTGGGTGCGGGGGGGACTGGACGTGAGGGACGTCGCCGGGGGACACCACCAACTGATGCAGGAGCCGTACGTGCAACACGTGGCCGCGCTGCTGCGTGAAGCCCTGGAGGACAAGTCATGACCGTTGAAACACCTTCGACATCCAGCGGGGGCTCTGTGTGGCCCAACCGCCTCATCCTCGCCGTGTACTTCGTGTGCTTCTCGGTCGGCTCGCTGGCGCACATCTCCAGCGCCGTGACGCATGGCTTCTTCGCCAATGACCCGGCGGACCCGGTGCCCATGGGGTTCGTCGTCGTCAACGAGCTGTTCACCTTCCTGAACCCCCTCACCATCCTCCTGCTCATCTTCAAGCGGCGGGCGGGCATCATCAGCGCGCTGGCGGTGGTGGGGCTCGTCTTCGCCCTCAATCTGGCCCTCATGGCCTGGATGTGGACGGCCAAGCACGAGCTGTATGTCGCCTGGCTGTACCTGAACGGCACCATGGGCGTGTTCATGCTCGCCACCGCGAAGCGCCTGTGGCGAGCATGAACACGCCCATGGTGCCGTTCAGGTACAGCCAGGCGA
>SECN01000796.1 GCA_004173515.1 Myxococcaceae bacterium
ACCTCGGGGGAAGGGGTTCAGGCGGGGACGAGTTGGTCCGCGATGCGGGCCAGGTCCGAAACGGACGTGACGACCACCGCCTGGTGACAGTGCTTCTCGTAGGTGAGCATCTCGCTGTCGCCGATGCCCCAGTTGCCGCGGTCCTCGGGGCAGATCCACAACAGCCGCTTCGCCTTGCGGCGCAGGTCCTTGAGGGCCCACGCGTTGCTCGCGTTGTAGTTGTTCCGGCCGTCGCCGATGATCATCACCGTGGTGCGGCGGGTGATGCTGCCCAGGTGATCGCGCGTGAAGTCCGCCAGCGCGCGGCCGTAGTTGGAGTTCGCGCTCATGGACACCGTGCGCCCGGCGGTCGCCGCGTCGATGGCCTCGCTCACGTCCAGGTCCTTGAAGAAGTGCGTCACCTCCCCCACGTCGGACACGAAGACGAACGAGCGCACGCGCACGAACAGCGACTGCAGCGTGTGCATGAACAGCAGCATCATCCGCGACGCGTTTCGCACGGAGTCGGAGACGTCGCAGAGCACCACCAGCTCCGGGCGCTCCGGCCGGCGCGAGCGGAACTGCGGCACCATGGGGATGCCGTCCCACGGCATGTTCCGGCGCAGCGTGCGGCGCACGTTGAGGGCGCCCCGGCGGTGCGAGCGCTGCTTGCGGATGAGCCGGCTCTTCAGCTTCTCCGCCATGGTGCGCACGGCGGCCTCCATCTCATCCACCTCCGCCTGGGTCAGCAGGTGGAGCGGCTTCTCCGTGACGGAGTCCGTGCGGCGTCGGATGCGGGCCTCGGACTGGCGCTTCACCTCCTGGCGCGCGGCGTCTTCAATCTTGCGCATCGCCGCCGCGACGTGGCGCGAGACGATCTCGATGCCCTCCGCGCTCAAGCCCCGCGCGTGCAGCTCGTCCTCCATGGACTTCAGATCGGAGCGGGCGCGCTCCATGCCCGCGCCCGCGAGCAGCCGCCGCGTGAAGAACCCCGTCTGGAGCGGGCTCTCCAACTGCCCCAGGTCCAGTTGCAGCGACGCCTGCCGGAAGATCTGCGCCAGCCGGGCGCGGTCGCCCGCGAGGATGGCCTGGGCCAGGGGAGACATCTCCGGAGCGAGCAGGTTCATCTGGTAGATGACCATCTTCAGCAGGTCGCCCTCCAGGTAGCCCTCTTCCTCCAACTGCTTCGCCAGCGACTGGTCGATGGCCTCGAACGTGCGGGCGGCGCCGGAGAAGTAGAAGTCGAACGCGCGGCTGAAGGTCTCCACGTCCAGCTCGCGCTTCACGAGCGTGGTGCGCAGCACGGCGCGGAACAGGCTCCGGTCGACGAGGCCCACCTCGGCGGTGGCGCTCAGGGCGTCCTGCACCTCGGACGTGCTGACGCGCACGCCGTTCTGGCGAAGCACTTCCGCGAACTCGACGATGCGTGCGTCCATGGCGAGCCCCTTTCCGTGCCCTACCGTTCGAACGACATGACGGCTTCCACGTGGTGCGTCTGGGGGAACATGTCCACCACCTGGAGCGCCACTGGCTTGTAACCAGCCTCCACCAGCCCCGCCGCGTCCCGGGCGAGCGACGCCGGGTCGCACGCCACGTACACCACCCGGCGCACGTTCAACGCGCGCATCCACTTCGCCAGGCCCGGTGCCCCGGCGCGAGGCGGGTCCGCGAGGCACACGTCGAAGCTCCGAGCCTCCGCCACCAGCCCGTCGCACACCTTGCGAGCGTCGCCCTGGATGAAGCGCACGTTGCCCACCCCACCC
>SECN01000031.1 GCA_004173515.1 Myxococcaceae bacterium
GACTACCTGAAGATCCTCCACACCTGGACGGAGAAGATCCAATCCTCTCCCAGCGCCATCGAGCGCTCCGTCTACGAGGTGATTGGCAAGGAGTACCGGGGCAGCCGCGTCACGCAGATCGAACTGCGCTTCAACCCGATGAAGCGCAACCTGTCCTCCGAGCTGGACCTGGACCACATCATCCACGCCGCGCTCCGGGGCATGGACCGCGCGGTGCTGGAGTACGGCGTGAAGGTGGGCTTCATCTTCTGCCTGGCCCGCGAGTTCGACCACAAGCTCAACAGCATCATCGTGGACAAGGCCATCAAGTACCGCTCGCGCGGCGTGTACGGCATCGACCTGGCCGGCACGGAGCGCGACGCCATGGAGCACAAGCCCGCGCTCGCGGAGTACGAGGACCTGTACGCCCGCGCGCGCAAGGGGGGCCTCAAGTGCACCGTGCACACCGGCGAGACGGCCGGCACGGGCGCCGGGGGCCTGATGGCGGCGGTGGAGAAGCTCAAGCCGAACCGCATCGGCCACGGCATCCGCGCCGCGTACGACGAGTCCGCGATGAAGGTCCTGCGTGAGAACAACATCACGCTGGAGCTGTGCCCCACGTCCAACATCCACACCAAGGCGGTGGCGGACCTGGCCGAACTCAAGCACATCATGCAGACCTTCTGGGACCGCAAGGTGAAGTTCACCATCAACACGGACGGCCCCTACCTGCTGGAGACGGACATGCGGCGGGAGATTGAGATCGTCGAGTCCAACAACCTGCTCACCACCGAGCAGGTGGATCAGGCACTCGCGTGGGCGCGCGAGGCGTCCTTCATCCCGGCCTGACGCGCATGTACGGCTTCACGCGCTCGCTGCTCTTCACCCTGCCCCCGGAGCCCGCGCACCGGCTGGGCATGTCGGGGCTGGCGGCCCTGGGGCGCATGCCGTCCCTCTGCCAGTCCATGCGCGAGCGCACCCTGCGCCAGGCGCCCATGGACCTGTCCGTGGAGCTGGCCGGGCTGCGCTTCGCCCACCCGGTGGCGCTCGCCGCCGGGCTGGACAAGGACGCGGAGGCCGTGGACGGGCTCTTCGCCTGCGGCTTCTCCGCCGTGGAGGTGGGCACCGTCACGCCGAAGCCCCAGCCCGGCAACCCGAAGCCGCGCCTGTTCCGGCTGCCGGAGCACCGCGCGGTCATCAACCGCATGGGCTTCAACAACCACGGCGCGGCCACCGCCGCGTCCCACCTGACAGGCCGCGCGTGGAAGCCCGGCCCGCTGGGCGTGAACATCGGCAAGAACAAGGACACGCCGCTGGAGCGCGCGGTGGAGGACTACGTCGCGTGCGTGGACGCGCTCGCGCCGCTGGGGGACTACGTCGTCGTCAACGCGTCCTCGCCCAACACGCCGGGCCTGCGCACGCTCCAGGAGCCGGAGCAGCTGTCCGCCCTGCTGCGCGCGGTGCAGGAGCGGATGAACCACGTGGCGCCGGGCACGCCGCTGTTCCTGAAGATCGCCCCGGACCTCACCCCGGAGGCCGTGGATGAAGTGGTGGACGTGGCCCTGGAGCGGGGGCTGTCGGGCCTCATCGCCACCAACACCACCATCACCCGCCCCTTCGAGCACAAGCACTCGAAAGAGGCCGGTGGGCTCTCCGGCGCCCCCGTGCGCGAGCTGTCCAACGCCGTCATCCGCCGTGCGTACCAGCGCGGCCGGGGCACCCTGCCCCTCATCGGCGTGGGCGGCGTGTTCACCGCCCAGGACGTCTACGAGAAGCTGCGCGCGGGCGCCACCGTGGTGCAGGTGTACACGAGTTTCATCTACGAAGGCCCGGGCATGGTGGGCCGCATCCTGGGCGACCTGGGTGCGCTGCTGGCCCGCGATGGCTTCGCCTCCGTGCGCGACGTGATTGGCGTGGACGCCCATCCGGGCACGTCCGCGGCCGCGTCCCCGTAGCCTCCTGCTGAAACACCTGCCATCGGGTTGCATCCGCACCCCGGTGGCAGGAGTCAGTGTCGGGTATACCGCTCCTACATACCCTCGTGGGCGGGTGTCCCTCCACCCCGAGGGTCCCCAACGTCCGTCGGTTTTCCTGACATCAAGGAGCGGACATGCGCGTGAAGGCCTGGTGGGCCCTGATGGGTGTGGGGCTGGTGGGGTGTGGCGGAGTGGAACCCGGCACGGAGGTGGGCGCGGCCCCCGGCGAGGCAACGGTCCAGGCCCAGGCGTGCGCTCCCGGGGTGGCGGTGAAGGTGAAGGACGTCATCGCGCCGGGGACGCCACCGCCGCCGCCCTGGCAGCAGAGTCCCTACGGCTTCTCGGAGTTGCAGGGCACGCTCTACTTCGCGACGGACGTCTTCGGTGGACAGTCGACGTTGTGGAAGAGCGACGGGACGAGCGCGGGCACCGTCCCGGTGAAGGAGTTCCCCGCCCAGGGCACCACGGACTATCGGAGCCTGAGCGACTTCACCGCCGTGGGCACGCAGCTCTTCTTCAGCATCGGCGACGCGGTCATCGGTCGGGAGCTGTGGGTCACCAACGGCACGACGGCGGGCACGCGGCTCGTCGCGGATCTGTCGCCGGGGGCCGCGAGCACCTTTGTGTCGTACCCCGCACAGGTGGGCGGCGCGCTGAGCTTCTTCCGCAGGGTCACGTTGACGTCGACCAGCAGCCGGCTGGAGCTGTGGAAGTCGAACGGCACTGCGGCCGGGACGGCCCGGACGGTGGATCTGGGGACGCAGGCGTCCGTCGAGGGGAGCGTCCTGCGGGCGGACGGTCAGCGGCTGTTCTTCCTCCAGGATGAGGTGAATGGCACGCGGCTGTGGCGCTCGGATGGCACGGCCGGAGGGACGGTGTTCGTCAAGGCGTTGGATCAGGGGACGCCCCTGCTGGGCGACGTGCGCGCCGTGGGTGGCACCGTGCTGTTCACGCTGAGGGACACCGGGCCCACCACGGAGATCTGGAAGACGGATGGCACGGCGGCGGGCACGGTGCGCCTGGAGACCTTCGGCCACTCCGTGACGTTGCTCGGGCTCATCGGCAGCCGGGTGTATGGGGCCTACGTCACGGGGGAGCGGATCAAACTGGCCAGCGTGTCGCTCGCGGGCGGCGGGAAGGCGACCGTGACGACGCTGGAGAATCCGTTCGCGGGACAGCCCGACCCGGGCCCCTTCCTCCAGGACGTGAGGCAGGAGGGCAACAAGATCTACCTGTCCCTGGGTTACTACTACAACGGAGGCCCCGCGATTCAGCGCTCGTACCTCTGGGTGACGGACGGCACGGCGGCGGGGACCCGGCAGCTCAGTGATCAGCTCAGCCGCAACCAGGATGGCTTCTCCTCGCTCTTCAGCACCGGCAACGGCACGCTCATCTTCACCAGCGATTCCCCCGACGACGGTCTGGAGCCCTGGGTGACGAACGGAACGGTCGCCGGCACGGGCCGCGTCGCGAACATCAATCCAGAGGGAGGCTCCAATCCCGAGTGGTTCACGCGCATCGGCAACCGCATCTTCTTCGCCGCCAACGGTGGCCCCCCGGGCAACGCCTTGTGGGCCATGCCCGCCAACGTCACCTGCCCCGCCCTGGCCCCCGAGGCCCGGTAGCAGGCTTCGCGCGGCTCCGGCGTAGGGGAAACCCCTGATCCGGATCCGCGCGGTCCCCTCCCCGGCTGGCCCTGACGCAACCCGCCGTGGGAGGTAGGGCACTGAAAATCGCTTTCCTGGGAGACAGGGGAAACTCCGGCATTGCCCGGAACGATGATGGGTGAGGGAAATCCGCCGTCCGAGGTGCTCCGTGAAGATCCTCCGCCCGTCGTCGAGTGCCACGCCCTCCGTGCCCCGCGAACCCGAACCCTCCAAGGACATCCTGGGTGCATCGGGCAACAGCATCGCGGTGGGTGGACGCGGCAACTCGAGCACGGTCCTGTCGGCCAGGCAGCCGGAGAGCGCCACCGCGCCTGTGACGGATGACAAGTCCTTCCAGGTGATGCCGGACCGCTTCGAGCGCGGCTCGCGTCCTGTGTTCGATGGGAGCCGGCCGTGTGCGTCGGGCTCCAGCGTGAGGAACGGGGGCGGCCACTCCGGAACCGTGTGCGCGAGCTTCGTTCCGCCCGACGGCAAGGTGGACGAAGGCGCACCGGAGTCGAAGAGCCCGGAGCGGGGTTCCAGGTTCGGCCGGGCCCTGGCGGAGCTGGTGAAGGCGGCGATGCAGGCCGAACCTTCGACGGAGGTGCCCGCCGAGGGAGCACGCGGCGGTCGGATCTCCACCGGGGACAGCAGCCGGAAGTCGGGCTCGACGCACTCCAAGGGCGCGCAGGCCCGCGAGGGCGCGGAGGAAGACGCGGCTCCGCCCCAGGACAGCGCCCGGCTGCCGTCCAACGGCTGAGGCAGGAACGTCTGCCTTCCCCGAGCGGCCCTGGCGTCAGTGGCGGTAGGCTTGCCCCGGAATGAATGACGTCCAGCAACTGGGGCCGTACCGCATCCTGCGGGAGATTGGCGAAGGCGGCATGGGGCGCGTCTCGCTCGCGGAGCGCGAGGGCTGGGACGATCCGGTCGTCCTCAAACGCATCCACTCCGAGCACGCGGCCGACATCCGCTTCCGCCGCCGTCTGTTGCGGGAGGCGGAGGTGGCCGCGGGCCTGCATCACGTCAACGTGGTGCGGGTGTTGGAGACGGGCGTCATCGAAGACCAGGTCTACCTGTCCATGGAGTACGTGGCGGGCTCCAGCCTGGCGCACGTCCACGCGGCGAGCCGGCCGGAGCTGCTGCCACTGGCGCCGGTGTTGGACGCCATCGCGCAGGCCTGTGATGGGCTTGCGTACGTGCACCGCTTCGTCAACCCGGAGTCGGGCAAGTGGATGGAGCTCATCCACCGCGACGTGTCGCCGGACAACCTGCTGCTGTCCTTCACGGGCACGGTGAAGATCGCGGACTTCGGCATCGTGAAGACATCCGAAGGCACGCAGACGACCTCGGGCGTGGTGATGGGGAAGCTGGCGTACATGTCCCCGGAGCAGATCCGCGACGAGCCCCTGGATGCGAGGGCGGACCTGTATTCGCTGGGGGTCTGTCTCTACGAATTGCTGGCGGGACGGCGGCCCTTTCCCATCCAGCGCGGACGGGCGGTGATGGAGTCGGTGCTGTACGACGCGCCCCCGCCGCTCGCGCCGATGCGTCCCGGGATACCGGCGTCGCTGGTGTCGCTGGTGGAGACGCTGCTCGCGAAGGACCGTCGGGCAAGGCCCACGGAAGCGAGCGAAGTGGCCAAGGCGCTGCGCGCGGAGCTGGCCACGTTGGGGGAGTCTCCGCGCTTCCCTTCCCGGCTGATGGAGCCCCCCGTCTCGGTGCCGCCCAAGCCGCGCCGGGCCCCGCCCGGGCCCGTGCCTGCGCCGGCGACGGAGGTGATGTTGCCGGAGGCCCTGCCCACGAGG
Source organism: Myxococcaceae bacterium (assembly GCA_004173515.1). Taxonomy (GTDB): domain Bacteria; phylum Myxococcota; class Myxococcia; order Myxococcales; family Myxococcaceae; genus Corallococcus. Next base: position 5,407 of record SECN01000031.1, read on the forward strand.
CCCGTGGAGCGCGCGCCTCCGCCGCTGCGTTCAGAGGCACCGACCCAATTCGTGGGTGCCCGGGCCCTCCCCGCACGCGTGCAGGAACAGCCCTGGCGCAAGTGGGTGGCATTCTCCGTGACGGGCGGCCTGCTCGCGGCGGCGGTGGCGGCATGGTGGTTGAGCTGACGCAGCTCACTCAAGCCGGGCTTCCGCCAACGCCTACCAGGGTGGTACCCGGTGCGGTGGGGCTTCTTCCCGGAAGATCAGCAGTCCATCCAGGACCGTTGCCCAGGGGGTCGTCATCCACGAGTAATCCACGGGACGGGCCACCCTTGCCCCGAGGTCACGAAGCTGGCTTCCATCCAGGTACCGGGCGTCCGTGATGTGACTTGAAAACGCCCAGGCCTCCAGGGAGTCGGCCTGTGCGGGTGCGAGGGTACGGGTGCGATCCGTGGGGCCGAGGGCATAGCGCCCGGAGAGCGCGGAAAAACCAAGCACGAATGACTGCGAGCCAAATTTTTCATGAACATGGGCTCCAATCGACACCATGTTTCGATAGTTCGTCCCCAGGCCCTTGAGGTCCTTGGCGGCATGAATGGTGGCAAGCCAGACAATGGCTTTCCTGGGCTTGGGTGACTGGGCCAGGAGCCACTCCAGATTCATGAACATCGAATGGTCACGCGCGTTGAAATCCCTCCAGTCCCAACCCCCTTTTTTCTGCTCCGGCGGACGGGACATCGCGGTGACCTGCCGGGTGAAATTCCGCTCCAGGTTGCGGACCATCTGCAGTTGGCGCCGGGCCCGCGCCGTCGCGGTCGCTCCGGGCCTGGAGAGCACCGACTCCAGTTCCGTCCAACAGCCCAGGCTGAACTTCACGTTCTCCACCGTGGGCTGGGAGGCGGCATCGTATTTCCATAAGATGTGCCGCTCGGTCTTCTCCAAGCACTCGGCCTGCGTCGGCCCCTCCAGCAAGGACATGAGATCCCGCGTCATCTGGCGACTTGCGTAGGTGCCTCGGTTGAGCTGGTCATCAATCCCACCAGCGACGAGGGTTCCCGCATTGATCCGCTCGGCCAGGAACGGAATCAGGGGCGCCACCTCCTCGTTGGCCCAGAAGCCGCCAATCGCGGCAGCGAGGACACCCTCGCTGACGGGTTGTCCCTCCTCCACCCCCGACTGGATGTGGAGGAAGTCATAGGTACCTGTCTCGATGAAGAAGGCATCGTATTGGCATTCCTCCACGAGCCTGCGGGTCAATTCCGCCTTGAAGGCGAAGGCACTGCCGGTTCCATGGTTGGCATCCTCGCCAAGCAGCGCGATCCTCTTGTCGCAAAGGTCGCGGACGAGCCGGTCGGTGTCGGAGACCGCCACGGTCTCCGGCGCGGTGGCGCCCCTGGAGGGCGAGGCACAGCTCGCAAGCAAGGGAATCAAGATGAGGAGGCATCTCATTCGCGGCCCTTTCATGGGAGGCAGTGAGCGGGAGGTGGATGGGGGCATGGGGACCTCGAAAGAAGCGCGTCCCGGACATTCCGGAGCGCCCCCCTTCAACGAATCGGCCTCCTTCTTCTCCTCACCCAAGGGGCGCCGATTTTTTACCATGCGCCGCCATGGGGATGCCGTCGGCCGACGCGGATAATGTTCGCATCAGCCCCCGATGCGAGACGTCCATTCCACGGAGCCCCCCACCCGTGACGAGCCAGACTCCCAGCCCTCCGGGCCTCGCGGCCTTCCAGCAGGGCCGCGCTCCCCTCTACGTCTCCCGCCTTGAACGCCACGCGCAGCACGGGCTCCACGGCCGGGGACGTCCAGGCAGCGGCAAGCGCGTGCACCCCTACGCCGTGGTCGTCCTGCTCACCGCGGGCCGCTCGCGGGTGCGGCACGCGGGCGCGCTGGAGCTGCGGCCGGGCGACGTGCACCTCATCCCTCCGGGAGATTCCCACGCGGAGGCGCACTTCGAGCAGGCCACGGGCTGGGCCCTCACCTTCTGGCCCGAGCAGGCGGAGCACTCCTCGCGCCTCTTCTCCCAGGTGCGCGGCGGTTGCCATCCGGTGCTGCGACCCACTCCGGCGCAGCACCGCCGCCTCGAACAGTGGATGCAGGCGCTCGAGGAGGAATGCGCAGGGAGCGATGAAGGCCAGGCAGAGGCGTTCGATTCGCTCCTGCGCCTGGTGCTCGTGGAGCTCGTGCGCGCCAGCGCCTCCACCCTGCGCTCGGGCACCGAGGCTTCGAGCCTCGCCCGCCAGGCACTCGCCTTCGTGGAGAAGAGCGCGCTCAAGCCCCTGTCGCTTTCCGACGTCGCCCAGGCCGTCGCACGCACGCCTGCGCATGTGGCCACGGTCGTGCGCAGTGAGACCGGGCGCACCGTGGGCGAATGGATCCTGGCCCAGCGGATGGCCGAGGCCCGCCGCCGCCTGCGCGGCACCGACGCCCCCATGGACACCATCGCGCATCAGGTGGGCTACGCGGACGTCACGCACTTCATCCGCCAGTTCCGCCGCGTGCATGGGCAGACACCCGCACGGTGGCGACGCGCAGGCGAAACAGAATGAACGGCCGTGTCGCGGCGGGCCTCACACCCACACCGCCGCGATACCGGAATCGACGCCGATCCGACCCGAAGGGCCGCTCTGGCGACAAGGAAACCGAAGCGTATCTTTCCATTCAACGCGCCGGCCTTCATCCCCCGGCCCGACGGAGCTTCCCGTGCATTCACACGAACATCATCACGAACACCATTTCGGGCAGGAGCACGCCGCCCGCTACGACGCGGGCGTGTCCACCGGCCTGCCCGGCTACCACGCCATGCTCGAGATCATCGCGGCGGCGATGGCCTCCGCGTTGAAAGGCAACGACGCCGCCTCTGTGCTCTGCGTGGGCGTCGGAACCGCCCAGGAGCTGCTGCCCTATGCCCGCTACGGAGCACCCACGTGGCGGTTCACCGGGACGGACACGTCACCGCACATGCTCGCCGTGGCCCGCGAGCGATTGAGCAGCACGAGCATGGGCGACCGGATGCGGTTGCACGAAGGGACCCTTCACGACCTGCCCACCAGCGCCCCATTCGACGGGGCGCAGATGGTGGGAGTCCTCCATCACGTGGGGGCATCGAGGCGCCTGGAACTGCTGCGGGAAGTGGTGGGCCGGCTCAAGCCCGGAGCGCCCTTCATCATTGGTGAGTGCGTGGGGACCGACCCTGTCCTCCTGGCCGTGGAAGAGGAGCAGTTGCGCGTGGCCGGAGCCACTCCTGAGAAGCTCGCGCGGCGGCGCAAGGAGGTCGCGAGCCTGGAGATACCCGCCACCGATGAGGTGCTCTTCAATCTGCTGCGCGAGGCCGGACTGACGGAGCCCCGCCTGCTCTTCGCCTCGTTGCAGTACAAGACCTTCCTCGTGCACGTGGCGCATTGAGGGTCGCGCACGGGCGCTATTTTCGTTCACCGCCGTCAGCCATCTCGACACCACCATTACTTGACAGGTGAGCCATTCATCCAACATGCGAAGCAATCATGGGCAAGCGAACGGGGTGCGCCGTTGGCGATTCCAGGTGTTGAATTGCAAGAGCATCCCCATTTCCGATATTCAGGCAGACGCAGTTCTCACCGAGAGGAGCTCCCCATGCTGACGCGTGTCGTGACGAGTGCTTTCGCTGTGATGGGTCTGGCCCTGGCCCTGGCCTGTGGTGGAGCGGAGACGACGGACATCGAGCAGACGGAGGGCGTCTCCACCGAGGCGCGGTCGCCCGCGGCGGAGGCCGTGTCGACGGACACCTCCGCCGAGATCCTCCCGGGTTGTGGTGGCTTCAAGCAGCCGTGCTGCGAGCTGCTGTATTGCAACACCGGTTACGAGTGCGATCCCTCCACCCGGAAGTGTCTCCACTGACGACGTCTGGCTGAAGCCGTCCGGAGGCACCTCGTGGCTTTACCCGAGGTGCCTCCCTACCGGCTCGCGAGCCACTGCTTCACCTGCGCCAGCTCGCGCCGGGTCATGGCCCCGCCCTGCGCGAAGCCTTCGACCGCCTTGCGCGCCAGCATCAGCGCCCGCTCCTGCTCCGCGGGCTGCCCCCAGAGCGCCTGCGCGAGCGCGAAGTGCGTCATCGCCGCGTCCGTCGGATTCCAGCCCAGCGGGGTCAGCACCCGCTCCGACGTCTCCAGCAACTCGCGCGCGGCATCCCCTTGCCCCAACTGGAAGTACGCCAGCCCCAGCGCCGTGCGGCTGTGAATCGTCCGCGCGTGCTCCGCGCCCAGTGACCGCGACTTCGACTCCAGCGCCTCGCGCAGGAGTGGCACCGCTTCCTTCGGCCGTCCCTGCGCCACGAGCAGCCGCCCCACGTCCTCGCCCAGCGTGTCCACCGCGAACTCCTCCGGAGGCAGCACCTTGCGCTGGAGCGCCAGTCCCTCCTGGAAGTGCGCGAGCGCCTCCGCGTCCCGCTCCAGCCGCTCCTCCGCGCCCGCCAGGGCCTTGAGCGAATCGATGGCCTCGCGGCTCTCCGCGCCGAAGCCCTGACGCATGCCCTCCAGCGCCTCCCGGTGCAGCGCGAGCGCCCGGTCCGGCGCGCCCAGCGACTCCTGCACGAGCGCCAGGTCATGGAGCAGCAGCAGCGTCTGGGAATTGAGCGGCCCCAGCGTCTGCTGGCGCAGCGTGTACGCGCGCTGCAACCACTGGAGCGCCTGCGGCAGGTGTCCCGCCTCCTGTTCCGCGAAGCCCAGGTTCGTGAGCGCGCTCGCGAGCAGCGGGTGCGTGGGGCCCAGCCGCTCCTCGTAGATGGCGAAGGCTTTCTGGTACAGGGCCGTGGCCTCCGCCTGCCTTCCCTGTCTCAGCAGCACCATGCCCAGGTTGTTGTAGACCTTCGCGGTGTCCACGTGACGCGTGCCCACCGTCCGCTCCCGCAGCGCCAGGGCCCGCGCGTAGTGCTCCGCCGCCACGTCGAGCGAACCCTCGCTCAGCGCGAGGATGCCCTCGTGATTGGCCAGACGCCCCTCCAGGTCGGGCGCGGAGCCCAGCCGCTCGATCAGCGCGTGCGCCTGCGCGCTCCACAGGTGGGCTTCCGGAAACCACTCGGGGGCTTCGCTCAATCCGAGCACCAGCTCTGTCGCCACCTGGAGCGCCACCTCGTCATGGCGTCCCGCCGTCGCGGCGGCCATGGCGTCGTGCCACGTGGCCATCGCCTCACGCGACTGGCTCAGGCGGTGGTGGACCCAGCCGAGCACGTGCAGCGCTTCGGCCTCCACCGGGCGGTAGTGCGTGGCGCGCGCCGCGTCCACCGCCGCCCTGGCCACGGGCAGGGCCTGCGCGTACCGGCCCGCGTCGAGCAGCGCCTGCGCGTGCGTCACCTCCTTGCGCACCGCCTCCACGCGGGCGCGGGCCGCCGCGTCCTCCGGCGGGGGCACGGCCGCCGAAAGCGCCTCCACGTTCGCGCACCCGGAGACGCCCCGGAGCGCATCCACCGCCTCCGCGCTGCGCTGCACGAGCGCCGCGTCCGCGTGCGCCAGCTCCGTGCCCAGCGCATCCACCGACCGCAGGCGCCGGTCCAGGCACGCCATGCGCAGCGCCAGGTGTGCTTCCGGTTGCTCCCCCGTCACGCGCGTGGCCTCGCACGCCTGACGGTGCATCCGGCTCCACTGCGTCGCGTACGCATCCAGGGCGCTCGACACCCGGTCGAAGGCCCCTTCCGCGTCCGTCGCGCCGCTGTGCTCGAAGGCCTCCGCCACCGCCGCCTTCCGCGCGGGTCCCCACACCTGGGCGAACAGCGCGGGCGCCCCACTGCACGGCGTCGGACGCACCCACGCCACCCCCACGCCCAGCATCAACCCGGCCACCACCGCCAGCGACCGGCCCGCGAGCTTCCGCCGACCGGCCTCCGGGTCGCGCTCCAGCGCCTCCAGCAGGGCCTCCATCGTCGCGAAGCGCTGCTCGGGCGCCACCGCCAGCCCTCGCGCGAGCACGCGGTGCACCCACCCCGGAAGCGACGGATGCGCCGGCGGCTCCAGGTCCACCCGGGGCCCCCCCGCGCCCTGGGGCGCTCGCTGCGAATCCAGCAGCGTCACCGCCATGCGCCGCAGCGTCCCCTCCTCGAAGGGGCGCTGGCCGGTGAGGGCCTCGTAGACGGACACGCAATAGCTGAACTGATCCGCGCGGGCGTCCGGCCCCCGCCCCGCGTACTGCTCCGGGGCCATGTACGCGGGCGTCCCCACCAGCGCGCCGGTCGCGGTGAGCCGCGCATCCGTGGGGCCTTCGAGGAGCGCCGTCACCGGCACGCCGGGCCCGGCCTCCGCGTTCGCATCCGACGCGATGCCGAAGTCCGTCACCCAGACGCCGCCCTCGCGCCCCAGCAACACGTTGTCCGGCTTGAAGTCCCGGTGGACCAGCCCCGCCGCGTGCGCCGCCGCGAGCCCCCGCCCCATGGCCCGGCACACGGACAGGAGCTGGTGCCGCGGGCGCGGCCCTTCCCGCAGCCACTGCCGCAGCGTGCCGCCTTCCACGCGGGCCATGGCGATGAACACCCGGCCGTCGTGCGTCCCCACGTCGTGCACGGTGAGCACGTTCGGATGCGACAGGCGCGCCATCGCCTGGGCCTCGCGCACCAGCCTCAGCGCGCGGGCGTCCTCCTCCTCGTCGGGGAGGCGGCGCTCATGCAGCAGCTTGATGGCGACGGTGCGCCGAAGTTCCGGATCGAACGCCTCGAACACCTCGCCCATGCCGCCGCGCCCCAACCGCGCGAGCAGCACGTAGCGCCCCACCCGCGTCGCGTGGAGGGGACGCTCCGACAGGCCCCCGCCATCACCGGTCGGGTGAGCGGTGTTCGGGGCTGAGGACGGCCCGGTGTCCGGGGGGTGCCGTGAGGTGGTCATCGGCCGGGCATCCTAGTGCCATCCGGCATTTTCCCGCTTTCCCCGCCAGGACGGTCAGCCTCCGGGCGGGCGACACGCGCTCAGTAGAGGTCTTCCTCTTTGTGCGTTTCGAGCGTCACGTCCGACGTGGGATAGGCCACGCAGGTCAAGATGTAGCCGTTCCCCTGCTGTTCTTCGTCGAGGAAGGTCTGATCGCTCTGGTCCACCGTGCCGCTCAACACCTTCGCGACACAGCTCGAGCAGGAGCCCGCACGACAACTGTACGGGAGATCAATCCCAGCCTCCTCCGCGGCATCTTGGATGTACGTGTCGTCAGCGCAGTCGATCGTGAGCCCTCCGTACGGAGTCTTCAGGGTCACTTTGTAGGTCATGGAGTGGGGCCCGCCTTTCATCCAGCGCCGGGAAGTGGAAATGGCGCCTGATGTCACCTTGGCTCCAGTCCCCCTGAAAGCCATCCAGCCCCCGGGGCTGGCCGGGCCCATACGGCGGGCCCCTCCAGGAGCGCCTGATAGCGTTCGACATACCGGCGTGCCATCAGCGTCGCGGTGAAGTGACGCTCGAAGTGCGCGCGGCAACGGGCCCGCTCAATCCCAGACAGGGCATCCACGGCGCGCACGGCCTCCTCGACGGAGGACACCAGGAAGCCCGTCTCCCCATGGCGGACGATCTCCGGCACCGAGCCGTGCGCGAAGGCAATCACCGGCGTTCCGCACGCCATCGCTTCAATCATCACCATGCCGAACGGCTCCGGCCAGTCGATGGGAAACAGCAGCGCCTCGGCGTGGCCCAGCAGGTCCGCCTTGCCGGCATCGTCCAGCTCCCCCAGGTACTCCACGCCCGGCGTGTCGAGCAGCGGGCGGATCTGCTCGTCGAAGTACCGCTGATCCACCCGGTCCACCTTCGCGGCGATCCGCAGGCGCATCCCCGCGCGCAGCGCGATCTCGATGGCGCGGTCCGGGCGCTTCTCCGGGGAGATGCGCCCCACGAAGGCCAGATAGCCTCCCCTGCCCTTCCCCTGCCGGTAGAGCTGCGAGGGCACGCCATTGTGGACCGCGTCCAACCACGCCCGGTCCGCCATGGATTGCCGCTGGCTCTCGGAGATGGGCACGAGGCGAAGCGTGTCGAAGCACCGGTGCAGCCGCCGCACCTCCGGCAGGTCCAACCGCCCGTGCAGCGTCGTCAGGAAGGGCACCCCGGTCCGCTGCATGAAGGGGACATGCCAGTAGCCCGTATGGAAGTGGATGATGTCGAAGCCCGCCGCCCGCCGCGCCAGCATCTCGAACATCTCGAAGTGCACCGCCAGCGGATCCCGGCAGTCCGGGTCCAGCCGCAGCGCCCGTGAGCAGGGCGCCACGAGCCGCGCGCGCGTCGTGCTGTCGCCGCTGGCGAACAGCGTGACGTCATGCCCCTGCGCCACCAGCTCCTCGGTGAGATACGACACGACCCGCTCGGTGCCGCCATAGGTCCTGGGCGGAACGGATTCGGTGAGCGGCGCCACCTGGGCGATCTTCATGGCGGAAAAAACCTCGTGAGCAGGGATTGCGAGGCAAGCTAATCCCAGACAGCCCGAGCCCCCAGGTGCCGCGGGCATGCCCTCACGTCGCGAAGTGTCCACCCTTCGGGGAGGGTCGACAGGGCGCGTGCGCGGGCGCTCGCGGTTGGGTATAGCGGCGCCATGCCCACCCTCCTCCTCAGTGCCAAAGAGCTGCGCGGCCTCTACACCGTCGAACTCGGACTGGAAGCCGTGGAGCGCGCCTTCCTGGCCCATGGCCGTGGCGACGCGCTCATGCCCCCCAAGGTGTACCTGTCCCTGCCGAAGTACGACGGCGACTTCCGCGCCATGCCGGCGTTCCTGGACGGCGCCGCGGGCGTGAAGTGGGTCAACGCCCATCCCCGCAACCCCCAGAAGCACGGCCTGCCCACCGTGCGCGCCGTCTACATCCTCAGCGATCCGGACACCGCGTCCCCGCTGGCCATCCTGGACGGCACGCTGCTCACCGCGTGGCGCACCGGCGCCGCGGGCGGCATCGCGTCCAAGTACCTGGCGAAGAAGCAGCCCCGCACGCTGGGCCTCGTGGGCTGTGGCGTGCAGGCCCGGGTGCTCATCGACGCGCACCGCGCGCTCTTCGGGGACCTGGAGCTGCTCATGGCGGACGTGTCCGACGCCGCCGCGCAGGCCCTCCAGAAGGAGAAGGGCGGCCGGGTCGTGAGCCTCCAGGAAGCCTCCGGCGCGGACATCGTCTGCTCCGCCACGCCCGCCCGCGCCCCGGTGGTCCGCCGCGAATGGGTCCAGCCCGGGGCCCACATCAACGCCATGGGCGCGGATGCCCCCGGCAAGCAGGAGCTGGATCCGCGCCTGCTCGTCGAAGGGCGCGTCTTCATCGACGACGCGGAGCAGGCGCTCCACTCCGGTGAGGTCAACGTGCCCCTGCACGATGGCCTCCTCAAGCAGGAGCAGCTCGCCGGCACCCTGGGCGAGGTCGTCGCGGGCCGCAAGCCGGGGCGGACCGGGAACGAAGTCACCGTCTTCGACTCCACCGGCCTCGCCGTCCAGGACGTGGCCCTGGCCCGCGCGCTCTACGACGTCGCCCGGGCGAAGGGCGTCGGACAGCTCTTCGACCTCGTCGGGGACGCCTGATTTTCCGGGAGGTGGCAACTCCCGCCGGATTTCGCGATAATCCCCTACACTCGCAGCTCCGCCCGGACGTGTCCTTCGCCGGGCGGCCCAGGACAGGTGGTTCGCATGAGCTTGAAGATTCCGACCTCGGCGCCGCTGGACGCGATGAACACCTCCCAGCGCCTGAACACGGTGGAGCAGCGCATGCTCCAGGGCCTCACGGGCGATGACCGCACCCGCGCCGAAGCCCAGATCATGCTCCAGAAGCAGAGTGAGACCGTCGCCTACGTCTCCAACCTGCTCAAGAGCGACACCACCATCCAGGTGATTGGAAACCTGAAGTAGCCGTCGCGAAGCCCGCGACGGCCGAAGCACACGGCAAGGCGGGTCCGCCCGCCTGCCACGTCACGGCCGACAGGCGGAGCGCCCGCTGGCGCCTCGGAAGAGGTCCTCGCGCGGGCGCCTGAGCCGGTAAGCCGTCCCACCTGGAGCATCGGACCGCCACGTGCGACCTGTCAGGGCGCCGGGCGCGTGCTTCCACGGGGACAAAAAAGAGAGCGCTCGCCGGCACCTTGGAGTTTTACCGGCGAGCGCCCCGGGCCGCGTGCCGACTGGCAGGGCCTCGTAAAGTCGCGGCGGATGCGGAGAAGGGCCTTACGCCCACCCCGCGCCACCTTCATGTTCCGCGTCCGCCCCGCGTCCCGTTCTCCGGGCCCCGCGCTCGACGTCCGCCTCCTTCAAAACCACTTCCCGTCAGCGGCGATTCCTGCCCCGCCTGATCCGACGCCCACCACGGTGGGCACGCCGCTCGCTGCTGGCAACGTCTGCCGCGCCATTACCACAGACTTCCCAGCAATCTCCACGAAAAACGAGCTATTCCCATCTATAACCAAAACACACAAGGTGTGCCCCCTGCCGGGAGCGCCTCCCCCTCCATACGAACGCGCCCGCCCCCAATTGCTTGAGGACGGGCTCGGATTATCCGGATCGGTCTGACATTTCCCGGCCCTGGAGGGCGGGTTCCAGCCTCAGGGAAGCTGTGCGACCTGGCGGTACAGGGCGTCGTGCTGGCGCACCATCTTCTCCAGGGACAGCTCGCGGGCGACGAAGCCCCGGGCCGCCTTGCCCATCTTCTTCGCCTCCTCCGGGTTCGCCAGCAGCCGCCGGAAGGCCTGGGCGAGCTGGGCGGGCCGCTCCGGGTCCACCAGCAGCCCCCGCTCGCCATCCACGATGAGGTCCGGATTGCCGCCCACCCGCGTGACGACCATGGGCAGCCCCGCGGCCATGCCCTCCATCACCGCGTTGGACATGCCCTCCGCCGTGGAGCACAGGACGCCGAAGGTGGCCCGGCCATAGAGCGCCGGCACGTCCGTGCGGTGTCGCAGGAAGTGCACCCCGTCCGCCACGCCCAGCTCCTGCGCCATCTTCTCCAGCCCCGGCCGGCGCGGGCCGTCTCCCACGAACCAGGCGTTCAGCCGGGTGCCTTCATGACGCAGCATGGCAAGCGCGAGGAGCAGGTCCTCCTGGCGCTTCACCGGGTGGCTCATGTTGGCCACGTGCACCACCGTGGGGATGCCGTGCGTTTCGGGCAGCGGATCCTTGAGGCCCTCCTTCGCCCTCGCGTCGAAGCGGATGAGGTCCAGGCCGTTGTGGATGACGGAGACGCGGCTTCGGGGCAGCCCCTCCTCCTCCACGAGCAGCGTGCGGATGGCCTCCGCGTTGGCGATGACGTGATCCGCCATGCGCGTCACCTGCGCGTGCAGCAGGCGGCGGGCCTTGCCCTGCCAGTGGGACAGGTCCAACCGGCCGACGATGACCTTCGCGCCCGCCAGCTTCGCCGCCGGCACCGCGATGATGCTGGAGTAGAAGTCGTGCACGTGCACCAGGTGCACGCGGTGCTTCTTCAGCCAGCGCGACAGCCGGTAGATTTGAACGAGCGTGTTGGGCTGCGCGAGCGTCCCCTTGAGGGAGAACACCTCGGGCGCATGGCCCAGCTTCCACACCGAGCCGATGAGCGGCCCGGCGTCCTCCAGCACCGACACCTGCAACCGGTAGCTGGACGGCAAGCCGCGCAGCAACTCCAGCACCTGCACTTCGGTGCCACCAATGTGGAACGACCGGGTGAACTGCACCAGTCGGAGGGGCTCCCGCCCCATCCGTGCTTCCTCACGCCGCATGCCCAGACCCCTCCCACGTGGCCGCCGGCGTCTGATTCAGGGCCGGCTGCCTCCCCACCGCCAGGGCTCTCTCCCGTGCCTGCGCGATGCGGTGCGCGCTCGCGGCCAGGCCGAAGAGCACGTAGCAATGCGCGGACAGGATGTAGCCCGAGAACAAGTCACAGATGAGGTAGCCCGCCACCGACGCGAACAGCGCTCGCGCGAGCCACCCCATCTCCGTATCCGATGACGCCGCCGCCGCGCCGCCCACCGAGCCTCCCGCGAACACCAGGAAGAAGAGCAGGCCGATCCAGCCCAGCTCGCCGATGACGTCGAGGAAGATGTTGTGCGCCACGTAGGCGCGGTGCGCCTCCGGCGGCGCGTACTCGAACCACGCGTAGCGGAAGCCGCCCGCGCCCACGCCCAAGAGCGGCTTGTCCAGGCTGATGCGGCTGGCCACCTGCCACGCGTACACGCGGCCCATGGCGGAAGCGTCCTCGTGGAACGTCGCCACCGTCTCGTTGCGCTGCCAGAAGCTCTTGGGCGCGAACACCACCAGGCCCAGCACGAAGATGGAGCCCAGCACGATGGCCTGCATGCGGCGCTTCTCGCGGATGGCCCACAGCGCCATCGCCACCGACAGGCCGATGAAGCCACCGCGGGAGTGCGACAGCACGATGGCCACCACCGACAGCACCGCGGCCACGCCGCAGAGGGCGCGGAAGAACCACGGGGTGCTCTTGCGCGCGAGGAACGCCACCGCGAGCGGCACCACGACGACCATGTTCATGGCCATGTGGTTGGGGTCCGCGTACACGCCGACCCAGCGCGAGCGGAAGCCCTCCACCATGTTCTCACCGACGATGTACCAGTTGATGACGCCAATGGACGTCACGATGGCGCCCACCACCATGGCCGCGCACATCGCCGCCAGCCGCTTGGGCGTGGTGATGACGTTCACGAGCGTCAGGTAGATGGCCGTGAGCTTCAAGAGTTCCACGCCCTGGAAGCGCGTCACGTCCGGATTGACGGACCACGCCACCGAGCAGAACGCCAGCGACGAGAACGCCAGCAGCGCGATGCCCCGCGCGCCGTCGAAATAGAGCGGCTCCGCCTTGCCCAGCCGCCGCAGCACCATCAGCCCGGCCGCGAGGCCCGACGTCAAGAGCGCCAGCCGCAGCGGCGCCAGCGCGGGGATCCACTCACCCGGCACCGCGTACATCACCGCCGCGAACCCCACGAGCAGGAAGAAAGCCAGCACGTCCCGACGCTGTCCCTGTGTGCCCGGTCCCATGAACTCCACCCCTTCGCTGTCGGTCGCTCGTCCCGTCACACGCGTGCCCCTGGCCCTCTTGGAAAGCCGATGGCCGGCCGTTCACGCCGCGGGCGGCTCGCGAAGGTGCGAGCCGACCGACGGCGCAAGGCCAGCGGGCAGTGGGCAAAGCAGCGGGCGTGCCAGGGACCGGGGGCGAAGGAAGCCCGTATCTACGGGCGGTTGCGCGATCGCCCCGGACAGACGGGCCGGGCAAGGCTGAAAAAGCTACGGGACCGGCGCGCTCTCCATCGGAAGCACCGCGGAGGCGATCAAGTCCAACCGCCCCTCGCGAAGCCACGGCGTGCCCAGCTCCGACAGCAGGCGCGTCAGCGTGACGTTCACCACCCGACGCAGCTCCTCACGGGCGGACTGCGGCACCACCGGGCCCAGCGCGGCCAGCGCGCGCTCCCCCGCGCTCGGACGCAGGCGGGGGGACTCCGGGGTGCCTTCGAACAGGCGCTGCCCCAGCTCCACCGTGCGCCCCAGCGGCACGGGCCGCACGTCCACACCCTCCTCCAGCACGGCCATGGCGACGCCCGCCGCCCAGAGCCGCTCCACGCCCAGCACGTCCAGCGACACGCCGAAGCGCGCCAGCACGGTGTGCGCGGAAGCCTCCGCGCCGCCCAGCAGCGCGCCCAACGCGGCCACCTGGGCCTCCGCGCGCGACAACAACACCTCCGAAGCGGCCACCTCGCGCAGCGACCGGAATGGCACGGCCTCCGCGCCCGGCACGCGCAGCGCTCGGCGGGGACGCTTGCGGCGCAGGGCCTCCAGCGCCGCGGCCTCCTCCGGGAGCACCAGCGGCACGTCGTCCAGCTTCATGAAGTCCTGCTTGAAGAGCCGGTCCGCGCGGTACTTGAGCTGGAGCGTCAGCGTGAAGCCCACCTGGAAGATGCGGCGCAGGGGCGTGTCGCGCAGCGCGTCCGGCGCGCGCGCCGGGTCCCCGCCCGTCAGGTGCTCCAGGCCCAGCGACAGGTAGTCGCGCACCCATTCCCCCACGCGGCGCACGGCGTCCAGGTCCCCCGGGTCGCCCAGCTCCGCGACGAGCACCGCGTTGGACACGTCCCGCAGCTCGTCCTCCGCGTTCATCCGCTCCACGTCGGACAGGTCGCGGAAGGCCGCCTCCACGTAGTCCAGGTGCCCGCCCGTGGCGGTGAGCGCGGGGGCCGCGCTCCCCGTGGGGCGCGGGGGCACGTCCACGCGGCTGAAGAGCGCCAGGGCCTCCTCCAGCGAGGGGAAGCCCAGGTCGGCCAGACGCGCGCGGCGGAACTGGAACGCGGTCTCCTCCAGTTCGGAGGGAATCTCCCAGCGCACCGCTTCGAAGAGGCGCACCGATTCGAAGGGGTTCTCCGCGATGAGGTCGTTCACGATGGCGCGCATGGCGGACATCTCCACGCCCTCCAGTTTGATCTCCACCAGGTAGCGCCCCTCGGGCGTCTCCACCGCCATGCCCTGGGGGTTGGCGTCCGGGTCCTCCTCCAGGTCGTACACGGTGGTGAACTCCTTGAGCAGTGTCTCCACCACCTCCAGGTCCACCGCGTGCAGCTTGCGCATGAAGTCTTCGGGTTCGTCCCCGCGCGCGGCGCGCAGCCACGTCAGCACCGCGTGGGGCTCCACCTTGTCCTTCACCCACCCGCCCAGGTCCACGAAGGTGCGGAACTGCGAGGGGGACGCCATCTGCACCAGCTCCGTGGCGTCCGCCAGGCCGACTTCCTGGATGGTGACGTACAGGTCCTCCGCGGGCAGCGAGCGCACCAGCGCGGCCGTGTCCTGTGCGTCGAAGAGGGCCTCCACGCGCTTGCGGGGGGACAGTTGCATCAACCGCTGACGCACCTCGCGGGGAGCGAGGGGCGAAGCACCACCGTTCGTCTTGTTCTGGGACACGCCGGGGGTGCTACCACAGCGTGCCCGGACCCGGGAGGCTCAGACGCGGGTGGCCTTGCCGAAGGTGTCCAGCAGCGTGCCCCACACCTCTTCCACGCCCAGCTTTTCGGTGGAGGAGAACGGAACCAGCGCCTCGCGGGGCAGCTCCAGTTGCGCGCACAGGGCGTTGAGCCGGGGCTTGCGCTGCGCCTTGGTCAGCCGGTCGATCTTCGTGGCCACCACGAGGATGCGGCGGTTGTGCTCCTGCAGATAGTCGAGCGTGCGCAGGTCCTCCGGAGACGGCCCCACCTCCGCGTCGATGATGCTCACCACCACCTCCAGCCGGTGACGGTGCTTCAGGTAGGAGGTGATCATCTCCTGCCACTGGGCCTTGTCCACCTTGCTCGCCTTGGCGAAGCCGTAGCCGGGCAGGTCCGCCAGCCGCACCGTGTGGCGCTGGCCGTCGCGGTCCAGGTCCACGTCGAAGAAGTTGAGCGTGCGGGTGCGCCCGGGCGTGTTGGACACGCGCACCAGCTTGCGCCGGTTCGTCAGGGCGTTGATCATGGACGACTTGCCCACGTTGGAGCGGCCGACGAAGGCGACCTCCGCGGTGTGGTCCGTGGGCAGGCCCTTCAATTCCACGGCGGTGGTGACGAAGCGGGAGTCGAGGATCTTGATCAAGAAGAAGTCACTTCTTCGCCGTGGCGGGTGCCGGCGTGGAGGGGGCCGCGTCCGCGCGGGTCTGCTGCTTGCGGGCACGTTCGGCGGACCAGTGGTCGATGGCCTTCAGCGCTTCCTTGAAATCGAACGGGCGCAGGGAGGGAGAGGAAGCGTCATGGCAGGTGCGGCACTGCTTCTCGGAGGGGTCCACCAGCCCCACCAGCCGCGCCAGCTCCGGGTCCTTCATCACGTAGGACGGAGAGTAGTACTGCCCTCCCCCGTGACACGTCTCGCAGGTGACGGCGCTCAGCGTCTGCGCCGCCTGGTCCGGCGCATGGCAGGACAGACAGCGCGCGTCCTTCTTCTGCGCGTCCGCCAGCGTGTCCGTCGCCCGGGCGTGCTTGGACTTCATCCACGCGTCGTACGCCTCCGGATGACACCCCTTGCAACTGTCGGGACCCGTGAAGTCCGCAGCCCCGGCAAGACCGCTCGAAGCGGCGAGCAGGAGGGCGGAAAAGACCCGGAAGGCACGAGAACGCATGGCTTGAGCACGTAGCAGAGCCCCCCGGAGGGGGCAAGGCGTCTCATTCGTGATTGAATGCCGGGTGGACACGCGCGTCGCTTCAAGGGAACGGACCTTGAGGCGCGCCTGCCTGATCCGCTAGGGAGGAGTCGAGATGCGGACCCCCGTCATTGTCGTCCTTGTTGTCGCAGCCATCGCCGTCTCCCTGCCTGCTTCCGCCAAGCCGTGGCAGGGCATCGAACCCGGGTCCTCCAAGAAGGAGGACATCGTGAAGAAGTTCGGTGAGCCGTCCCGGACCATGTCCCAGGACGGCAAGGAGATATTGGCCTACTTCGCCAAGGAGGCCATCAAGGGCACCACCCAGGCGCAGTTCAAGGTGGACCCGGGCACCCAGATGGTGGAGCGCATCGACGTCTTTCCCGCGCCCGTCATCGAGAAGGACACCATCGAGAACAGCTACGGCCCCGCGTGCCCCGCCGGGGCGGCGCCCGCCACGCCCTGCTACCTGCGCAAGCTCACCGACGACTTCCGCACCTACTTCCTCTACGTGAAGCTGGGCGTGGCCATCTTCTTCAACGAGGACGGCAAGACGGTGCAGTCCTTCGTCTTCACCACGCCCAAGGCCGCGAAGTAACCCGTGCATGTCTTCGGCCTGACGGGCGGCATCGCCTCCGGCAAGAGCACGGTGAGCCGGATGCTGCGCGAGCTGGGCGCGCGCGTGCTGGACGCGGACGTCATCGCCCGGGAGGTGGTGGAGCCCGGCACGCCCGGCCTCCAGCGCATCTCCGAGCGCTTCCCCGGCGTGGTGGGCCCCGACGGCCGCCTGGACCGGGTGAAGCTGGGGACGCACATCTTCGCGGACCCCGCCGAGCGCGCCGCCCTCAACGCCATCGTGCACCCCCAGGTGCGCGCCGCGTTCCTGGACAAGCTCCAGGCGCTGGAGGCCGAAGGCATCACCCACGCCGTGTATGACGTCCCGCTCCTCATCGAGACGGGGCTGCACTCCGCCATGGAGGGCGTGGCCGTGGTGTGGGTACCCCGGGACGTGCAGAAGGCGCGGCTGATGACGCGCGACGGGCTGGACGCGCAGGCGGCGGAGGCGAGGCTCGCCGCGCAGTTGTCCCTGGACGACAAGCGCGCGCACGCCACGTGGGTCATCGACAACAGCGGCGCCCCGGAGTCCACCCGCCCGCAGGTGGAGGCGGTGTGGCGGGCGATGCTCGCCCACGGCTGACACCGGGCGGGTATGCTGCGCCGCGAATGAGCGCCACGCCCAGGAAGAGTCCCGCAGGCACCTACTTCATCACCGGCTACCCGGGCTTCATCGGCAAGCGGCTGGTGGAGCACATCGCGCGCGAGGACCCCAAGGGCCACATCTACGCGCTGGTGCAGCCCAAGGCCTTCAAGGAAGCGCAGGCCCTGGCGGCGAAGGTGCAGGGCGCGAAGGTGGAGCTGCTCACCGGCGACGCGGTGGACATGCACCTGGGCCTGTCCGGCGAGGAGTACCAGCGCCTGTGCGAGCGGGTGACGGACATCTTCCACCTGGCCGCGGTGTCGCAACTGGGCGTGCCCAAGGAGACCGCGTGGCGGGTGAACGTGGACGGCACGCGCAACCTGCTGGAGCTGGCGCGCGACTGCGAGAACCTGTCGCGCTTCAGCCACTTCTCCACCTGCTACGTGTCCGGCGACCGGGTGGGCGTCATCGCCGAGGACGAGCTGGACCGGGGCCAGTCCTTCCGCAACGCCTACGAGGAGACGAAGTTCCAGGCGGAGCGGCTGGTGCAGCGCGCCTCGGCCACCCTGCCCGTCACCATCTTCCGGCCCTCCAGCGTGGTGGGCGACTCGCGCACGGGGGAGATCGATCGCTTCGAGGGCCCCTACTACCTGGGCATCCTGCTCGTCACCTCGCCGCTGGTGGTGCCGCTGCCGCTGCCGGGCAACGGCGTCGCGCCGCTCAACGTCGTGCCGGTGGACTTCGTGGTGGAGGCGGTGTGGCGGCTGTCGCGGGATGAGCGCGCGAAGGGCCGCACCTTCCACCTGGTGGACCCCAACCCCATGAGCGCGCGGCGCGTGTACGAGCTCATCGCGGAGAAGTCCCACAAGAAGCTGCCGCGCTTCAACCTGTCCGCGCGCGCCGCGGACGTGATGCTCCGGCTGCCCCTCCTGGAGAAGCTGGCCCGGCCCCAGCGCGCGGCCATCAGCTACGTGAACCACCTGGCCATCTACAACTGCCACAACACGCTGGAGCTGCTCGACGGCACCGGCGTGCGCTGCCCTCCGCTGTCCACCTATCTGGATCAGCTCGTCGCCTACGTGCGCGACCAATACAAGCAGCGCAAGGAGGGCGCGGAGGTGGAGGATCCGCTCGACCACGCGCCCCAGGCCTCCGGCGACGACGCCCGTCCCGAGCCCCGCACGCGCCGCTGAGCAGGGTTGCATTCAGGAAGCAAGGGGCGGCGCGGCGTCACCACCGCGGCTCCGCCTGCCCGGCCGCAGGGGAGCTTTCCCCCTCTGGCGCGGCTTATTCCAGACTGACAATTGTTACTGGGTTGCTAACGCAAGGATGTGAGGCCCCCCTCTTTTCAACGATCCAGTGTCCTGGTTAGCATGCGCTCCCACTTGAATCCGATCCGGTGAACACAACCGGGCTCGGAACAGTGAGTTGGAGAGCAGCTTTTGCCAGGAATCGTTGACACGGAATCCGCATCAGCCACCCCTTTCGTGGGTGTGGCGTTCCGCCTGTCCGGCTCCGAGGAGCGCATCGCGCCCTCCGCGCTCGAGCCCTCCGCCCTGACTTCCCGCATCGCGTCCCGCTGTCGCATCCATGCGACCCCGGACGTTGGGATGCGTTCCCTATTGGGCTGTCCACCCACGGTCCATCAGCCGTAGGGGGCCCGCCGCCCCCGGCGCGCTCCGCACCACCGTCGTCGTCTCCGTCTCCCGCAGTCCCCTCTCGTAATGCAGTTCATCACCCCCAAGAAGGAAGGCGCATGCGTCTCAGGGAAAAGCTTTTGACCAGCCTGCTGCTGGTGCCCATCGCGGGCTCCAGCGCGTGGGCGAAGGAGCGGTCGAACTTCGACGCGTTCCTGGAGCAGAAGGAGTCGCGCCAGCTGGCCGTGGACCCCGCCACGGCGGTGTCGCGCGGGCTCCGCGTCGAGCAGATCGAGCAGCGGCTGGGCGTCCCCACGTTCGCGTGGGCCGCGCAGGATGGCGCGCAGTCCAAGTCGGTCATCCGCAATGGCATGACGGCGGAGAGCGCGGCGCGCGCGCACCTGCAGACCGTGGCGGACAGCTACCGCCTGTCGCGGGATGACGTGTCCGGCGCCACGCTGCGCGCGGTGCACAACACGGGCACCGGCCCCATCATCGCCACGTTCCACCAGACGGTGGGCGGCATCCCGGTCTTCCGCAACGAGATCAAGGTCATCATGGGCCAGGACATGCGCCTGGTGGCCGTCAGCGGCTACCTGGCCCCGTCCGACCTGACGCTCAACGCGCGCCTGAAGGCCCGCAGCGCGGCGTCGTTCCGCCTGGGCGCGTCGGACGCGATCTCCGGTGCGTTCAAGGACCTGACGGGCTCCGGCACGCAGGCCGCCTCGTTCGTCAACATCGGCACGCAGGGCGAGTACAGCTTCTTCGAGCTGGCCCCCGCCGCGAAGGCCTCGCTGGCGCAGGACCTGGCCATCCCGGCCCGCGCCCGTCAGGTGTTCTACACGCTGGCCGACACGCTCGAGCCCGCCTGGTACGTGGAGGTCAACGCCGGCCCGAAGGCGGCGCGCTCCAGCCAGTACTTCGCCTACGTCGTGTCGGCGACCACCGGCAAGGTGCTCTTCCGCAACGACCTGACCGTGGACGCCACGGGCACGCCCTACACCTACAAGGTCTGGGCGGACCAGGCCTCCCCGTTCATCCCCGAGGACGGTCCCCAGGGCAACGGCGCGACCCCGCACCCCACGGGCAACCGCGACGGCTTCCAGATCCCCCTGAACCGCCCGCAGAACGACATCACCATCGCGAACTCGCCGTTCAGCAAGAACGACCCGTGGCTGCCGGCCAATGCGTCGCAGACCACCGGTAACAACGTGGACGCGTACGCGGACCTCGCGGCGCCGGACGGCTTCACGCCGGGCAGCGCGGACCTGCGCGCGGAGACGACGGGGGCCAACACCTTCGGCTACGTCTTCGACCAGACCCAGGCGCCCAACGCCAGCCCCACGCAGATCAAGGCGGCGGTGGTGAACCTGTTCTACGTGAACAACTTCCTTCACGACTGGTTCTACGACGCCGGCTTCGACGAGGCCTCCGGCAACGCGCAGGCGTTCAACTACGGCCGTGGCGGCGTGGACGGCGACCCCATCCAGGCGCAGGGCCAGGACTACGGCGGCCGCAACAACGCGAACATGAGCACGCCGGCCGACGGTGCGTCGCCGCGCATGCAGATGTACGTGTTCAACGGCGTGCCCGAGCTGAGCGTGACGTCGCCGGCATCCCTGGCGGGTGTCTACGACTCCGGCTCCGCGTCCTTCGGCCCCGCGGTGTTCGACGTGACGGGTGAAGTCGCCTCGGCCGCCACCAACGGCTGCGCGGCCTTCCCGGCGGGCACCTTCACGGGGAAGATCGCCCTCATCGACCGCGGCGCGTGCGACTTCTCCGCCAAGGCGCTGGCCGCCCAGAACGCGGGCGCCATCGCGACGGTCATCGGCAACAACGCGGCGGGTGAGGCGCCGGGGCTCGGCGGCGCGAACCCCGCCGTGACGATTCCCACGCTGTCCATCACGCAGGCCGCCGCCGCCCAGTGGCGCACGGAGCTGCAGTCCGGTCCTGTCACGGTGAAGATGCGTCGTGTGGCCGCGCTGGATCGCGACGGTACGCTCGACAACGGCATCATCGCCCACGAGTGGGGCCACTACATCAGCAACCGCCTCATCGGTAACGCCGCGGGCCTCATCAACAACCAGGGCCGCTCGATGGGCGAGGGCTGGGGCGACTTCCACGCCCAGCTGATGCAGGTGCGCGAGTCCGACAAGAACATCCAGAACGGCACCATCCCCATCAACGACCATTGGCAGGGCGTCTACAGCGCCGCCGGCTACACCTCCAGCGGTGGCCGGAACAACGGCTACTACTTCGGCATCCGTCGCATCCCCTATTCGACGGACTTCAACAAGAACAGCCTGACGTTCAAGCACATCCAGAACTACACCCCGCTGCCGGCCACCCAGGTCTCCGGTGCCGCGACGGGCGCTTCCAACAGCGAGGTTCACAACAGCGGTGAGGTGTGGGCGTCCATGCTGTGGGAGAGCTACGCCAGCCTGCTGAACGCGCACCCGTTCGCGGAGGCCCAGGAGCGCATGAAGCGCTACCTGGTCGCCGCCTACAAGGCGACGCCCAACGCGCCCACCTTCATCGAAGCGCGTGACGCGCTGTGGGCCGTGGCGCTGGCGTCGGATCCGGCGGACTACAACCGCTTCGTGGCGGCGTTCGCCAAGCGCGGCGCGGGCTTCGGCGCCAAGGCGCCGGACCGCAACTCCTCCGACCACATCGGCGTGGTGGAGAGCTTCGCCTCCGGTGGCAACATCGAGATCACCAGCATCAAGCTGGATGACAGCGTGGGGGGCTGCGACCAGGACGGCGTCCTCGACGTCGGCGAGCAGGGGACCCTCAAGATCACCGTTCGCAACGTGGGCGGCGGCGGACTGAGCGCCTTCAGCGGCACGGTCAGCACCTCCAGCACCACGGCCACCCTGGCCTTCCCGAGCGGCACCCAGCTCTTCGTGCCCAGCCTGTCTCGCGGCGCGCAGGCCACGGTCTCCCTGCCGGTGAACCTCACCGCGGTGTCCGACGCCAACGCCCGCGCGGGCCTCAAGGTCGTCTTCGACTCCACGGAGATCCCCGCCGACTCGAAGACGGTGACGTTCGACCCTGCCGTCAACTACGACGACGTGCCTTCCGTCGGCAACGCGGAGGCCTTCGAGTCCGGCCTGTCGGCGTGGACGCTGTCGCAGAACCTGTCGTCCTCCGGTGACTTCAGCCTCGCCGGCCCGGTGACCAACCGCTACGCGCACGGCATCAACCCGGCGGAGGCGACGGAGATCACCCTCACCAGCCCCTGGATGACGGTGGACCAGGCGGAAGACTTCACCATCAGCTACAACTACCGCCACTCCTTCGAGCAGGACTACTCCAACTCCCCGGCGCAGGCCTACGACGGCGCGGTGCTGGAGTTCACGGTCGACGGCATCGACTGGATCGACCCCTGGGATCTGTACCCGGTGGTGGACGCGGATCCGGGCTACACGCACCTCATCCCCACGGGCGGCGGCAACCCCATCGAGGGTCGCGCGGCCATGGGTCTGACCAGCCTGGGCTTCCCGGCGTTCACGTCCGCGAGCATCAACTTCGGGACGTTCTTCCCGGACCTGGAGCTGTCCAACGTCCGCTTCCGCTTCCGCATTGGCGCGGACCTGTCGGTGGGCGCGTACGGCCTGGACGTGGATGACGTGACGTTCACCGGCGCGACGCCGGTGTTCCCGACGCAGCGGGCTCAGGCGGCCGAAGCGGGCACCTGCAACCTCCCCCCGGTCGCCAACGCCGGTCCGTCCCGCGTGGGCACGGCGGCGGTCGCCGAGGGCACCATCGTCGGTGGCGTCTTCACCCGCACGAACATCATCCTGAACGGCACGGGCAGCTTCGATCCGGACGCCGCTCCGGGCGACGCCCTCACCTACGCCTGGACGCAGACGGGTGGCGCCACGCCGGTGACGCTGACGGGCGCGGACACCGCGACCCCCAGCTTCAAGGCGGACGTGGACTACACCGACACCCTCGCCTTCCAGCTCGTCGTCACCGACGCGGCCGGCAAGACGAGTGCCCCGAAGACGGTGGAGATCCAGATCAACGACGTGAACCAGGCTCCGGTCATCGTGATCGCCGCGCCCACCACGGTGAACGAGCGTGACACCGGCGTGACGCTGGACGCCTCCGGCTCCACCGATGCGGACCGCGTGGACCAGGGCTACCTGACCTACACCTGGACGCAGACGGGCAGCACGCCCAAGGTGACGCTGACCGGCGCCACCACGGCCATCGCGAAGTTCACGGCCCCCGAGGTGACGGCGGACACGCAGTACACCTTCTCGGTCAGCGTGTCGGATGGCACCGCGACGGTGTCGAAGGCCGTCGCCATCACGGTGAAGAACGTGGATCGCGCTCCGACGGCCAACGCCGGCGCGGACTTCACGGTGGACACGCGCACCCAGGCCGCGCTGGACGGCGCCGGCACGGATCCGGACGGCGACGCGGTGACGCTGCTCTGGGCGCAGACCACGGGCCCGGCGGTGACCCTGTCGAGCACCACGGCGGCCAAGCCGACCTTCACGGCCCCGGACGTCGCCACCAGCACGACGCTCACCTTCACGCTCACCGCCACGGCGAATGGCCAGTCCGCCACGGACACGGTCATCGTCACGGTGAAGGGCGTGGACCGCGCTCCGACGGCCAACGCCGGCGTCGACATCACGGCGGATGAGCGCACGTCGGTCGCGCTGGACGGGTCCGGCACGGACGCGGACGGCGACGCGCTGACGTACCAGTGGGAGCAGATCGCGGGCACGGAAGTGACGCTGACGGGTGCCACGACGGCCGCGCCGAGCTTCACGGCGCCGGACGTCATCGGGACCACGACGCTCAGCTTCAAGCTCACGGTGACGGCGGCCGGCAAGTCCGCCACGGACACGGTCAACGTCACGGTGAAGAACGTGGACCGCGCTCCGACGGCCAACGCCGGCGCGGACTTCGAGGCGGCCTCTCGCGCCACGGCGACGCTCAACGGGTCCGGTGCGGACGTTGACGGCGACGCGCTGTCCTACCTCTGGGAGCAGACCGCGGGCGCGACGGTGACCCTGACGGGTGCGGACACGGCTTCGGCGAGCTTCACGGCGCCGGACGTGAATGCCCCCACGGAGCTCACCTTCCGCCTCACGGTGACGGCGGGTGGCCAGTCCGCCACGGACCTGGTCAACGTCATGGTGCGCAAGTCGAACCGTCTCCCGGTGGGCCAGGCTCCGGCCGCCATCACGGTGAACGAGGGTGACGCGGTGGAGCTGGACGCTTCCGGCATCACGGATCCGGACGGTGACGTGCTCACCTTCGCCTGGACCCAGGTCGGCGGCACCACGGTCACCACCACGGGCGCCACGGCGTCCAAGCTGACGTTCACCGCGCCGCAGGTCCAGGCCGACACGGCCCTGGCCTTCAGCCTGGTGGCGACGGACGCGGACGGCGCGACGGCCGGTCCGTTCGTCTACACGGTCACGGTGAAGCAGGTGAACCAGGCGCCGGTCGCCAAGGCCCGGGTCATCTCGGGCGTGCGTGGCGGCGAGCTGGTGAAGCTGGACGCCTCGACGTCCACGGACCCGGACAACGAGGCCCTGACGTACACCTGGGCGCAGACCGGCGGCTCCTCCGTGAGCCTGACGGGTGCCAACACGGCGGAAGCCAGCTTCACGCCGGCGAAGAAGGACACCGCGGAGACCTACACCTTCACCGTGACGGCGAAGGACGCGGCCGGTGCCACCAGCACCGCCGAGGTGAAGGTCAACGTGGCGAAGTTCGAGGAAGAGGGCGGCGGCTGCTCGTCCGCCGGCGGCTCCGTGGGCGGGATGGCTCCGCTGATGGCGCTGTTCGCGGCCATGGGCATGCTGCGCCGTCGCAAGTCGGCGTAAGGCATTCCAAGGCTTCGCAAAAGCACTGAAGCCCTGAAGTGACGGAGGGGCGGTTCCCGACACGGGAGCCGCCCCTCTCTTCTTTCCACCGGACACCCGTGCGCGGGGGGCGGTAGGCTTCCCCGCCTCATGGCACGCACGTTCCAGGTGGGAGACACCTTCACGCACGTCCGCCAGTGCGACCGGCTGCGGCCGGTGTATTACGCGGGCGCTTCCGGGGACTACAACCCCATCCACATCGACCCGGAGGTGGGCAAGCTGGCCGGCTTCGACGGCGTCATCCTCCAGGGGCTCTGCACGCTGGGCTGGGCCGTGGAGGCCGTGGCCGTCTTCGTGGGCGACCCGGGCCTCGTGCGCCGCGTCCGGGTGCGCTTCTCCCGGCCGGTGCTGCCCGAGGACACCGTCACCTTCCAGGGCCGCGTCACCGCCATCCAGGACGGCCGGTTGAGCACGGAAGTCACCGCCACCAACCAGC
Source organism: Myxococcaceae bacterium (assembly GCA_004173515.1). Classification (GTDB taxonomy): domain Bacteria; phylum Myxococcota; class Myxococcia; order Myxococcales; family Myxococcaceae; genus Corallococcus. The sequence goes on from SECN01000031.1 coordinate 30,566, forward strand.
GCGGCGAGCCCGTCCTCCGGGGCGCCGTCGTCGAAACCTCGCTCGGATAGCCATGCCCCTGGACCCGAAGTTCATCGGCCGCGCGTACGGCCCCTTCACCTACGAAATCGGCCGGGAGAAGTCGCGCGAGTTCTCCCTCATCCTGGGCGGCTCCGTGCCCTCCGCGGGCACCTTCGGAGCCCCGCCGGCCCACGTCAGTCCCCTGCTCTACGACGAGGCCGCCGCGAAGGCGGGGCCCTATGGCGACCTCATCGCCTTCCCCAGCTTCGCGGTGGTGTTCGCCATCCGCCCCTTCAGCGCCGCCATCGCGGATCCGGAGCTGGGCGTGGACCGCGTGCGGCTGGTGCACGGCGAGCAGGAGCTGGAGTTCCTGGGCGCGCTGCGGATGGGCGACGTGCTCACCACCACCGGCCACATCAGCGAGCTGTACCGCAAGGCCGGGATGGACTTCCTCGTCGTCACCACCGAGTCGCGCAACGCGCAAGGAGACCCCATGGTGCGCGGCGTGTGGACCGCCGTCATCCGCCCCGCGTAGAGACGGGGGACTCGCCGGGGGCGATGATGCCCTCGTCGAGCAGCTGCGCGAGGATGCGCGCGGTGTCCAGCCGCGACATCCCGGACAGCGCGAAGAGGTCGTCGAAGCTCACCGCGCCGTCAATCTGCGCGAGCACGAAGCCCGCGCGGTGATCCAGGTTGAGCCAGATGATGTCGTCCGGCTGCAACCGCACGCGCGGCATGCGGTTGAGGTCCCCCAGGCGGGCCTCCAGCATGCCCACCAGGATGCGCTCGCTGCGGTCGCGCAGCGCCTCCACGCGAGGGTCCTCCGGCGCCAGCGACTGGGCCCTTCGCAGCAGATCCACCGCGCCGGAGTGGTCATCCAGCGACAGCAGGTCCTCCGCCCCCTTCAGCAGCGCCTCCACCTCCGAGCCCTGGGGCAGCGGCCCCTCCCCGGAGAAGCCCTCCGGGAGGCCGAACTCCTGCGTGCGGTGCGCCTCCGCGATGAGGTCCAACGCGTCGCCCGGCGTCCCCGTGCCCTCCGGGAGGTTGACGGATTCGGGCAGCGGCTCCGCGGGGCCGGGGCTCGCGGCATCCGCCCAGGCGCCCCAGTCGCCTTCCAGATCGGGGCTGGTCGCGTTCGCCGGTGAAGCAACGCCGCCCTGCGACAGCAGCTGGCGCGCGCGCGTGTTGGCGGGGTCCAGCTCCAGCGCCCGGGCGAAGAGCTTCTCCGCGCCCGGAATGTCGCCACTCAGTCGCAACAGCAACCCGGCTTCGACCAGTTGCCTGGCCCGGAGCGTGTTCATGGAGGACTCCGTCGCGCAGCGTGAGGGCCGGGCATGCGCGGCTACCTTCCCGGCGTCCCGCGCGGACTGGCCGAGCGCAAGAGTGGCAGGCTCTGGGAGAGCGCCTCACAGGCCCGCGTGAGCGCCCCCACGTCCTCGCCCGCGCGCGCCTGCCGCGCGTGGTCCAGGGCCTGTTCGGCGCGGGTGACGACGTCGGGCGACAGCCCTCCGGCGCCGGGCAGCAGCCGCACGCGGGAGAGCGCGTCCACCAGGTCGCGGGCCAGGATGTCCAGCTCCACGCGCCGCGTCTTCAGCTCCTCCGACGCCCTGGCGGTGACGAGCCAGTCGCGCTGTTCATCCATGATGCGGCGCAGCTCATCCTCCGTGAGGCCGCTGGACGCGGTGACGGTGATGGACTGGCGCAGGCCGGTGTCGCGGTCCCTGGCGGAGACGGACACGATGCCCTCCGCGTTGATGTCGAACGTCACTTCGATCTCCACCTGACCGCGCGGCGCCTCGCGCAGGCCGGTGAGGAGGAACTCGCCCAGCAGCTCGTTGTGGTGCGCCAGTTCGTGCTCGCCCTGGAGCACCATGATCTTCACCGTGCGCTGGAAGTCCTTGGACGTGGCGAACACCTCCGTCGCGGACGTGGGCACGGTGGTGTTGCGCGGAATCAGCCGGCGCACGTA
>SECN01000324.1 GCA_004173515.1 Myxococcaceae bacterium
GGCGAGGCGAGCAGTCGCTCCTACTACCGCGTCGGCGCTCCCCCGGAGAGCTGGGTGGTGATGGTGATGCCGCCGGACGCGACGAAGAAGAGCGACGAGGCCACCAAGGGCGAGCCCCCGAAGGAGCTGCCCTTCGTCAACGTGCACCGCTACCTGAGCAAGCTGGGCGTGCGCGTGCCGCGCATCCTCCGCTACGACGAGCCCGCGGGCTTCATGGTCCTGGAGGACCTGAGCGACATCACCTTCGAGTCCGCGCTGGAGGGCGGCCGCCACAACCAGGCGCTCTACACGAAGGCGGTGCAACTGCTGGCGCGCCTGCGCGTGCAGGCGGAGAAGCAGCAGGATCCGGAGTGCCTGGCCTTCACGCGCGCCTTCGATGAAGACCTGTACGACTGGGAGCTGCACCACTTCCGCGAGTGGGGCCTGGAGGCCTGGAGCGGCCAGCAGCCCACGGCCCCGGAGCGCGCCGAGCTGGACGCCACGTTCAAGGACATCGCGAAGCAGCTGGCCGCCGCGCCGCGCGGCTTCACGCACCGCGACTACCAGAGCCGCAACATCATGGTGAAGGAGGGCGAGCTGGTCGTCATCGACTTCCAGGACGCGCTCCAGGGCCCGCGCCAATACGACCTGGTGGCGCTGCTGCGCGACAGCTACGTGGAGCTGGACCGCGCGTTCGTGGACACGATGCTGGATGTCTACATCGCCGCCTTCGAGAAGGAGAGCGGGGAGAAGATCGACGCGAAGGCGTTCAAGGCCTTCTTCGACCTGCTCACCATCCAGCGCAAGCTGAAGGACGCGGGCCGCTTCGAGTTCATCCACCGCGTGAAGGGCAACCCGGGCTTCCTGGTGTCCATCCCCGCGTCGCTGCGCTACGTGAAGGACGCGTTCGCGCTCCGGCCGGAGCTGTCGAAGCTCCAGGCGCTGATCGCGAAGTACGTGCCCGAGCTGGCGGCCTGAGCGCATGAAGGCCATGGTCCTCTGCGCGGGCCACCTGGCGGTGCTGAAGGCCGCGGGCGTGACGGCGGTGGGCATCAACACGCACCACCTGCCGGACACGATGGCGGCGGTGGCCCGCGCGGAGTGCGAGCGCGCGGGGCTGTCCCTGCACGTCGTGCACGAGCCCGTCATCCAGGGCACCGGCGGCGGCATCCGGGGCCTGCGCGACTTCCTGTCCGGCGACGACTTCATCGTGTTCAACGGGGACATCCTCTTCCCCGTGGACCTGAGGCCCGTGGTCGCGGCGCACCGGGAGTCCGGCGCGGTGGCGACGATGGTGCTCCAGCCCATGCCGGAAGGGGAGACGTACGCGGCGGTGGAGGCGGACGCGGGCATGCAGGTGCGGCGCATCGCGGGGTACGGGCCGGGAGGGGACGGGCTCAAGCCCTGGCACTTCACCGGCGTACACGTGATGTCCCCCAGCGTGTTCGACTTCATGACGGCGGAAGGCCCCGAGGACATCAACCGCGAGGTCTACGTGCGGGTGATGCAGGCGGGGCTCCCGGTGCGCGGGCACGCGGTGGACGCGTACTGGTCGGATTTGGGCATGCCTTCGCGTTACCTGGCCACCGTGCGGGACGTGCTGGAAGCGCGCGTGCCGCTGGAGGCACTGAGCAAGGACTCACCGCTCGCGGGGCTCGAGGCCGGCGCGGGCGGCGCGTGGGTGCATCCGGAGGCCCGCGTCGCGGGGACGGTGCGCGGGCCTGCGTACGTGGGCTCGGGGGCCGTCGTGGACGCGGGCGCCAGCGTGGGCCCGGGCGTGTCCGTGGGGCCGGGTGCCCGGGTGGGGCAGGGTGCCCGGTTGGAGCGCTGCGCCGTGTTCGAGGAGACGCAGGTGGCGCCCGGTGAGTCGCTCAGCGAAGTGCTCGCGTGGGGCCCGCACCGGGTGCCCGCTCCGCTTTCAGGACGCTGAGGGCTGACTGCTGACGAGGCCCGTCCTCCTGTCGGGAGGCCGGGCCCTTGTCGTGTGCTTCAGGCGGCGTGGTAGCGCGCGAGCACGCAGGTGACGTTGTCGTTGCCGCCCGCCGCGTTGGCCAGGTCGATGAGCTGGCCGCAGGCCTTCTCCAGCTCCGGCGTGCGCGACAGGATGTCCTGCATCTGCGCGTCGGTGACCATGCCGCTCAGGCCGTCCGAGCACAGCAGGAAGACGTCGTTCTCCAGCGGATCCACGCGGGTGACGTCCACCTGCACCTGCTCCTTCATCCCCAGCGCGCGCACGATGACGTTCTTGTGGGGGAAGTTCTCGATCTCCTCCGGCGAGAGCTTCTTCGCCTTGAGGTAGTCGTTGAGCAGCGAATGGTCTTCCGTCACCTGCTGGAGGATGCCGCCGCGGAAGAAGTACACCCGGCTGTCGCCCACGTGGCCCACGTAGACCGCGCTGTCGGCGAAGTGCACGGACACGATGGTGGTGCCCATGCCCTTGTACTTGGTGTCCACGGTGGCGCGCTCGAAGATGCGGGCGTTGGCCAGCTTGATGCCGGTGGACAGCCGGTTCTCATCGTAGTTGCGCTGCTTGTCCATCTTGAACGGCCAGGTGGCGTCCTGGTCCTTGGACGTCATGCGGAAGAACTCACCCAGCTCGTCCACCGCGATGCGGCTGGCGATCTCACCGGACGAGTGACCGCCCATGCCGTCCGCCACGACCACGAGGTTCTCCTCGACGAGCACGAGGTAGTTGTCCTCGTTGTGGTTCCGCTTCATCCCGACGTGGGTGCTGCCGGCGACCTCGATGCGCATGCGTGGGGACTCTTCCGGGAGAGGCGTGAAAATCGGGCCGCGACGTTAACAAAGCGGTCGGAAAGGGGTCAAAAAGCTCTCGCCGATGATGGGCCCACCCTCCGGGTGGGGGTGGGCGGGGAGGCGGGAGCGGTGCTGCCTTTTCAGGAAGTAACAGTCTCCGCGGGCGCGAACAGCAGCCGGTCCCCCTCCTGGGTGCCGCTCGCCAGCAGGACGCCCGAGGGCAGCTCCAGGACCGAGCGGGCCCGACGGTGGATGGAGGTGGCACGCCAGGGCGGAAGCGCGGACAGTTGCTTGACGATGCGCCCTTCCGCGTCCAGGAAGGCGACGTCGATGGGGATGCGCATGAAGAACGTGTGGATGGAGTTGCAGGGCTCGATGTGCATCCCGGCCCCCATCGGCAGCGAGGCGCGGCCCATGAGGCCCTGGAAGCGCTGGACGAAGGACTCGGCCCGTTCGGCGCGGTCCGCGAGCAGGCGCTGCCGCGTTTCGTTGGTCACCCTCCAGTGCATGCCCCGTGTTCTACCCCATGCTTGAGCCCCTGGCGTCCCCCCTGCATCTGGTCCTGGTCTCCCCCCAGATTCCGCCCAACACGGGCAACGTGGCCCGCCTGTGCGCGGTGACGGGCTGCCGGCTCATCCTGGTGGAGCCCCTGGGGTTCTCCATCGACGACCGGAACCTCAAGCGGGCGGGGCTGGACTACTGGGACAAGGTGTTCCTGAAGCTCTACCCGACCTACGACGCCTACGTGGCGGAGTACCCGGAGGCCCGGCGGTGGCTGTTCTCCGCAAGGGCCCGGACGTCGCTCTACGCGGCCCGGTTCCAGGCGGGGGACCACCTGGTGTTCGGCTCGGAGGTGACGGGGCTGTTGCCGGAGGTGATGGAGGGGGGGACGGGGACGCCGGTGACCATCCCCATGCTTTCGGAGCGCCGGAGCTTGAATCTTTCGACGTCGGTGGGGATTGGCGCCTACGAGGCGCTGCGTCAGGTGCAGCTGGGGACGGCGGCCAGGCAGGCACCGCCGTCGAATTGAGGGGCGAGCGGGACGGGCTACACTCCGTGGCCGAATGTCCGCCTCGCAGGTCGCCGAAGCGCTGTATGCCGCCCACAAGTCCCGAGCCACCGGCCGGCTGACGCTGCACGCCGGTGGACGCGAGTCCGCGCTGTGGCTGCGCGAGGGCGACCTGGTGGGCGCGAGGCTGGGCTTCGGCTACCAGAGTCCGGCGCAGGCGCTGTTCCAGACGGGGCTGCTGGGTGTGGACGCGCTGGATGCGCTGTGGGCGCGGGGTGGGGCGGGGGCGCCGGACGAGGAGCTGCTGGAGGACAGCGGGCTGAAGCTGGCGGTGGTGCACGAGCAGCAGGTGCTCGCGCAGGTTCGGCGCTTGAGCGAGCTGGCGGAGCGCGCGGACTTCGCGGCGGAGGCGGTGGAAGCGGCGAAGGACTTCGCGCCCATCGCGGGCGTGCGGGTGGTGAGGGCCGCGCTGGAGCCGACCCCGAGCGAGGCGGTGCCCGCGAGGGTGTACCGGTGCCCGGAGGTGGCGGCGTGCGAGCCGTGGCTGACGGATGCGTCCGAGCGACAGTTGCTGGAGACGCTGGGGGCGTTCCGGAGGCCGGAGGCGCTGACGGGGACGCAGCAGGCGCTGCTGCGCGTGCTGGAGCGCGAGGGCCGCATCGAGGCCCTGTCGGTGGAGGACTGGGAGGAGCGCGAGCGGCTGCGGCGTGAGGAGGAGCTGCGGCAGGCGGAGGAGGAGGCCTGGATCATCGAGGAGGCGCTCCGGCGCGAGGAGGCGGCGCGAAGGGCGGAAGCGGCCCGGTTGGCGGAGCTTGCGCGTATCGAGGCGGAGCGGGTGGCGGAGCTTGCGCGCGTCGAGGCGGAGCGGGTCGCCGAGGAGGCCCGGCTGGCGGAGGAGGCTCGGCTCGCGGAGCTTGCGCGCATCGAGGCGGAGCGGGTGGCGGAGGAGGCTCGGCTTCAGGCGATTGAAGAGGCCCGGCTGGCGGAGGAGGCTCGGCTTCGGGCGATTGAAGAGGCCCGGCTGGCGGAGGAGGCTCGACTGGCCGAAGAGGCCCGGCTGGCGGAGGAGGCTCGGCTTCAAGCGATTGAAGCGGCCCGGCTGGCGGAGGAAGCGCGGCTTCGGGCGATTGAAGAGGCTCGGCTGGCGGAGGAGGCTCTGCTTCGGGCGATTGAAGAGGCTCGTCTCGCGGAAGAGGCCCGGCTGGCTGAAGAGGCTCGTCTCGCGGAAGAGGCCCGACTGGCTGAAGAGGCTCGCCTGGCTGAAGAGGCTCGCCTGGCTGAAGAGGCTCGCCTGGCTGAAGAGGCTCGCCTGGCTGAAGAGGCTCGCCTGGCTGAAGAGGCCCGTCTCGCTGAAGAGGCTCGTCTCGCTGAAGAGGCTCGGCTGGCTGAAGAGGCCCGTCTCGCTGAAGAGGCCCGTCTCGCTGAAGAGGCTCGGCTGGCGGAAGAGGCTCGGCTGGCGGAAGAGGCTCGACTGGCCGAAGAGGCTCGACTGGCCGAAGAGGCTCGGCTGGCCGAAGAGGCTCGGCTCGCGGAAGAGGCTCGACTGGCCGAAGAGGCTCGGCTCGCGGAAGAGGCTCGACTGGCCGAAGAGGCTCGGCTCGCTGAAGAGGCTCGTCTCGCCGAAGAGGCCCGTCTCGCCGAAGAGGCCCGCCTCGCTGAGGAGGCTCGCCTCGCTGAGGAGGCTCGCCTCGCTGAGGAGGCTCGCCTCGCTGGAGAGGCCCGACTGGCGGAAGAGGCCCGGCTGGCCGAAGAGGCTCGCCTCGCGGAAGAGGCCCGACTGGCAGAAGAGGCCCGTCTCGCGGAAGAGGCTCGCCTCGCGGAAGAGGCTTGGCTCGCGGAAGAGATGCGGCTGGCCGAAGAGGCCCGCCTCGCGGAAGAGGCGCGTCTGGTCGAAGAGGCGCGTCTCGCTAAAGAGGCTCGGCTGGCGGAGGCGGCTCGGCTCGCGGAAGAGGCTCGGCTGGCCGAAGAGGCCCGCCTCGCGGAAGAGGCCCGCCTCGCGGAAGAGGCCCGCCTCGCGGAAGAGGCTTGGCTTGCGGAAGAGATGCGCCTCGCGGAAGAGATGCGCCTCGCGGAAGAGGCCCGCCTCGCTGAGGAGGCGCGTCTGGTCGAAGAGGCGCGTCTCGCGGAAGAGGCTCGGCTGGCCGAAGAGGCTTGGTTGGCGGAAGAGGCCCGGCTCGCGGAAGAGGCTCGTTTGGCCGAGGAGTCTCGGCTCGCAGAGGAGGTTCGACTCGCTGATGAGCTTCGCCTTCGTGCAGAGGAAGAAGCACGGATCGCGGAAGAGATCCGCGTGGCTGAAGAAGCCCAGCTTCGTGAGGAAGAAGCTCGGCTCGCCGAGGAAGCGAGACTCGCTGAAGAAGAGAGGCTTCGCGTAGAGGAAGCTGCGCGGCTTGCCGCAGAAGCGCTGCTGCGTGCCGAAGAAGAAACCCGACTGGCTGAAGAGGCTCGTCTCGCGGAAGAGGCCCGCCTTCGTGCTGAGGCCGCAGCTCGACTGGCTGAAGAGGCCCGACTGGCGGAAGAGGCCCGTCTTCGAGCCGCAGCTCGCCGCGCGGAAGAGGCTCGGCTGGCTGAAGAGGCCCGCCTTCGTGCCGAAGAGGCAGCTCGTCTCAAGGCGGAGGCTCGTCTCGCGGAAGAGGCCCGACTGGCTGAAGAGGCCCGCCTTCGCGCCGAGGAAGCAGCTCGGCTGGCTGAAGAGGCCCGTCTCGCTGAAGAATCTCGATTGGCCGAAGAGGCTCGCCTCGCCGAAGAGTTCCGCCTTCGCGCCGAGGAAGTAACCCGCATTGCGGAAGAGGCTCGTCTCGCGGAAGAGGCGCGACTGGTCGAAGAGGCCCGACTGGCTGAAGAGGCCCGCCTTCGCGCCGAGGAAGCAGCTCGGCTGGCTGAAGAGGCCCGTCTCGCCGAAGAGGCCCGACTCGTCGAAGAGGCGCGTCTCGCGGAAGCAGCTCGGCTGGCTGAAGAGGCTCGTCTCGCCGAAGAGGCGCGACAGGCCGAAGAGGCCCGGCTCGCTGAAGAGGCTCGGCTCGCTGAAGAGGCTCGGCTCGCTGAAGAGGCTCGGCTCGCTGAAGAGGCTCGGCTCGCTGAAGAGGCTCGGCTCGCTGAAGAGGCCCGACTGGCCGAAGAGGCTCGGCTGGCGGAAGAGGCCCGCCTCGCTGAAGAGGCCCGCCTCGCTGAAGAGGCTCGGCTGGCGGAAGAGGCCCGCCTCGCTGAAGAGGCCCGCCTCGCTGAAGAGGCCCGGCTGGCGGAAGAGGCCCGCCTCGCTGAAGAGGCCCGCCTCGCTGAAGAGGCCCGCCTCGCTGAAGAGGCCCGCCTCGCTGAAGAGGCCCGCCTCGCTGAAGAGGCTCGGCTGGCGGAAGAGGCCCGCCTCGCTGAAGAGGCTCGACTCGCTGAAGAGGCTCGACTCGCTGAAGAGGCTCGGCTGGCTGAAAAGGCTCGGCTGGCTGAAGAGGCTCGGCTCGCGGAAGAGGTTCGGCTGGCCGAAGAGGCTCGGCTGGCGGAAGAGGCGCGTCTCGCGGAAGAGGCGCGACAGGCCGAAGAGGCCCGCCTCGCGGAAGAGGCGCGACAGGCCGAAGAGGTCCGTCTTGCTGAAGAGGCCCGACTGGCCGAAGAGGCCCGCCTCGCGGAAGAGGCGCGACAGGCCGAAGAGGCCCGTCTCGCTGAAGAGGCCCGGCTGGCTGAAGAGGCCCGGCTGGCGGAAGAGGCCCGGGAGGCGCGTCTCGCGGAAGAGGCGCGTCTCGCGGAAGAGGCGCGACAGGCCAAAGAGGCCCGACTGGCCGAAGAGGCTCGGCTGGCTGAAGAGGCCCGCCTCGCGGAAGAGGCCCGCCTCGCGGAAGAGGTTCGGCTGGCCGAAGAGGCGCGTCTCGCCGAAGAGGCGCGGCTCGCCGAAGAGGCCCGGCTTCGTGCCGAGGAGGCAGCTCGGATCGCTGAAGAGATCCGTCTTGCCGAGGAGGCGCAGCTTCGCGAGGAAGAGGCTCGCCTCGCGGAAGAGGCCCGCCTCGCGGAAGAGGCTCGACTGGCCGAAGAGGCTCGTCTTGCCGAAGAAGCCCGTCTCGCCGAAGAAGCCCGCCTCCACGCGGAAGCCCAGCGCGCGGAAGCACAGAGACAGGCCGAAGAGGCCCGTCAGGCCGAACTCCATCACCTCGCGGAGCAGGCCCGCGCCGCCGAAGCCCAGCGCCAGGCCGAACAGGCCCGCCGCGCGCAGGAAGCCGCCCAGCCTCCGGCGCTGCCCCGACGTGCCCGTCCGACCGTACCCTCCACGCCGCCCCCCGTCCTCGTCCCCGTCGCCGCGGCCGAGCCGGAACTCCTGGCGCTCGAACCCGAGGACATCGTCCTCACCGCGGAGCCCGAACCTTCCACCGACGCGAACTCGTGGGCGGACTCCATCCCCGCGTCCCCTCGCGACGCGCTGGAACTTCCCGCCACCGACAACACCTCCGCCCTGCGCGACGCCCGCAAGCGCGCCCAGGCCGCGCTGCTCGAGGACATGGCGGAGGCCCTGCGCCGCTCCGCGTCCCAGCCCCTGGATCCGTGGCTCACCGAGGAGCCCTCGCGCTTCCCTGCCGCGCCTCCCCCGGAAGCCGACCTCCCCCTCCTCGAAGTGGAACCGGAGAGCTGGGGCGACGTCGTTCCCATCGCCTCGCCCCTTCCCGCCCTCGTCGACACCGCCGCCGCGCCCTCCGTCATCCCCACCGAGGCCGCGCCCCAGCCGGACGTCTGGTCCGTCCAGCCTCCGAAGTTCCCCGCCGCCGCCACCCCTCCGCTGCGCCTGGGCCCCGTGCGCGCCAGCGAGGACGACCTGTGGCGCATCGTCTCCTTCGACGAATCCAACGACCCCGCCCAGAACCTCACCGCGTCCTTCGAAGCCGCCCTCCAGCAGGTGGATGCCCACCTGGAAGCGCTCATCCGCTCGGACGTCGGGTCGGCGGCGGGGGAGGCGAATGAATTCCTCGTCGAGGCCATCGTCGAGACGACGTTCGAGCCCGAAGCAACCTTCGAACCGCTCCCTTCACCCCGGTTCGCCGCCTTCCCCGGTGACAACGGAGGGGGTTCTGGCCAGACTGATGAATCCGAGCTGTCCGGCGATCTGGACGACTGGGATTTTGACGAGGACGACGTGGCGGCCGAAGACCCCTCCAATCCCGACGAAGCCTCCAAGCTCCGGCGCCAGCGCCTCCTGCGCCGCGCCATGGAGAACATGGGTGCGCTCGGCGGACGCCCGCTCCCGACCCC
>SECN01000325.1 GCA_004173515.1 Myxococcaceae bacterium
CCGGAGGCGGTCTTCTACCTGGCGGACGCGCTCTACCAGCAGAAGAACGACATCGGCGCGCGCGTGTACCTGCGCGACGTGCTGGCGCTGCCCCTGACGCCGCAGCGCTACAAGGAAGCCGTGAGCCGCTACCTCGCGGTGGCCGGACGGCTCCAGCAGTTCGAGGGCATCGACGCGTACGTGGAGAAGGCGCGCCAGTTGTCCGGTGGCGTGCTGGCGCCGGACATCGCCTACGTGCACGCGCGCGGCACCTTCAAGCGCGCGGACCTGTCGCCGGAGGAGCACCAGCAGCGCTCGCGCGCGCTCTTCGCCCCGCTGGCGCAGTCCCCCAGCCGCTTCCGCGTGCAGGCCGCCTACCACCTGGGGGTCCTGAGCGTGCAGGCCGGGGACCTGCCCGCCGCCATCGCGCAGTTCCAGCGCATCATCGCCACCGGGCCGGACGCGGTGGTGTCCACGGGCCTGCCGGAGCCGGAGGCCCAGCGCTTCCGGGAGCTCTCGCGGCTGTCGCTGGGGCGGCTCTTGTACGAGACGGGCCGCTACGAAGAGGCGTTGGATCAGTACAGCCAGATTCCGCGGGAGAGCGAGCGCTTCCCGGAGTCGCTGCTGGAAGTCGCGTGGACGTACGTGCGCAAGCAGGACTTCACCCAGGCGAAGAACGCCACGGACATCCTGCTGCTCGTCGCGCCCCAGTCGCAGCTCGCGCCCGAGGCGCAGATCCTCCAGGGCCACCTGCTCCAGAAGCTGCGCCAGTACGAAGAAGCGCTGGAGACCTACGAAGGCGTGACGCGCACGTTCGCGCCGGCGCGCGACAAGGTGGACACGCTGCTGCGCGTGAACCAGGACCCCGTCGCGTACTTCGACAACCTCCTGGCGCGCAACGAGCGCTCCCTGGACGTGAGCACGCTCCTGCCGCCCCTGGCGTTGCAGTACGCGACCACGCAGAAGGAGGTCGCGGAGGCGGTGCGGATGGTGGGCGACCTCGACAGCGGCCGTCAGGGCGCGGGCGAGGCGCAGGCCATCGCGGAGCGCATCCTGGAGGCGCTGGACTCGCGGGGGCTGGAGGCGTTCCCGGAGCTTCAGGAGGGCTACACCCGCGCGGAGGCGGTGGACACCGCGCTCACGGTGGTGGACCAGGCGTTGGTGCAGGCGGAGACCGCGCTCGTCGCGGAGAAGCTGACGCCCGCCGAGCGCGAGAAGCTGCTCGTGGCCCAGGGCCAGCGCGAGGCCCAGCGCCTGCGGTTCGCGTCGCTGCCCACCACCAGCCGGGAGCTGGAAGCGCGCCGCCAGCGCATGCAGGCGCGCGTGGACTCGGTGGACCGCGACGCCTTCCGGCTGGGGTACGAACTGCAGAGCCTGCACGCCAACGCGGCCGCCGTGCGCAAGTGGGTGGAGGACACCCGGGACGACCGGCAGGCGGACCCCGCGGAGGAGCGCGAGTTCCTGGTGCAGCTCCAGGCGGAGATCGCCACGCTGCGTGACCTGCAGGCGGAGTTGGATCGCACCCGCGCCCGGCTCGCGTCCGAGCGGCAGTCCACGGACACGTCCCTGGAGGGCGAGGCCGCCATCCGGACCCGGTACGCCGCCGCGCTCCAGCAGGAGCACGCGATGCTGCGCGTGGGCGAGGAACGGCTGTCGGGCGAGGACACCCGCGTGCTCCTGCGCATGCACTCGGTGCGCTCGCGCACGGACGTGCTCCGGGGCCGGGTGGCGGTGGCCCGGGTGGCGTTGCAAGCGCGGCTGGAGCACCGCCTGAAGTCCATCCGCGACAAGGTGAAGGCGGAACAGGCGCTGCTCCAGGGCTACCAGCAGGAGGTGGCGGCGGCCTCCGGGGACGCGCGCAACTTGGTGGGCCGCATCGCCTACGAGAGCTTCCGCCGCGTGCGGCAGCAGTTCTACGAGCTGGTGCTCAAGGCCGACACCGGCAGCGTGGACGTGGCCTTCAGCCGCACGCAGGACAACGCGGCCACCATCCAGAAGATCGCCAAGGAGAAGAGCGACGCCCTGCGCGCGCTCGACGCCGAGTTCCGGGACATCCTGTCGACCGAAGGGGGGAATTGAAGCGCCATGCGCCGCCCCTTCCTCGCCCTCCTCCTGGCCCTCTCGCCCATGGCCGTGCCGGCCGCGCCCGCGAAGGCCACGAAGTCCAGGGCCCCGAAGTCCCAGGCCGAACCTGAACCGCAGGCCGAGCCACGCGAAGCGTCCGAGGCGCCCTCGACGACTGGCAAGTCCAAGAAGTCGCCGGGCCAAGCCAAAGCGCACGCACTCGTCTCCCTGGAGGGATTGGGACGCACTCCCGAGCAGGAGAAGCTGCTGGGCGAGGTGAGCCGCGCGCTGAAGGAGTACGAAGCGGAGTCACGCGCATTCCACAATGAAGTGAAGGAGTTGGTGGAGCGCCGCTACAAACAGAAGCGCGCCTCGCTCTCCGGCTCTTACGAGAAGTCGCTCATCATCTTGGAGTCACAGGAGCGCACCAATCGGCTGGACGCCATCTCCCGCTTCGAGGGCTTCCTCCGCCTCTACCCGAACGAGCCGCGCGCTACGCCGGACGTGATGTTTCGGCTGGCGGAGCTGTATTACGAGCGCTCCACGGACGAGCACTATCTCGCGCGCAAAGACTACACGGAGCGATTGCGGACGACGTCGGACGCAGCGGCGGAGAACACGCCGCCGGAGCCGGAGGTGGACTTCAAACCGTCCATCGGTCTGTACCGTAAGCTGCTCGCGCAGTTCCCGGACTACAAGCTCAACGACGGCTCGCTGTACCTGTTGGCCTACTGCCTCTCCGAACAGCAAGAGGACGAAGAGAGTCTCGCCACCTACCAGCAGCTCACCACGCGCTACCCGACCAGCCGCTTCACCATCGACGCGTGGACACGCATCGGCGAATACTGGTTCGAGGACAAAACTGACCCCGCTGCGCTGCGCAAGGCCGCCGACGCGTACTCCGCCGCCACGCGCGACACGGAGCACCGGTTCTACGACAAGGCCCGCTACAAGCTCGCCTGGACGTACTACCGGATGGACTGGTTCGAGGAGTCCGTGGACAGCTTCCTGCTGCTGCTGGACCACTATCAATCGCATCAGCAATCCGGTGACAAGAAGGACGAGGGCGACCTTCGTGCGGAGGCGCTCCAGTACATCGCGCTGTCGCTGTCCGACGAGAACTGGGGGGGTATGGCCCGGGCCCAAGACGTCTTCGCGAAGCGCGGCGGACGCCCCTACGAAGCGGAGGTGTACCGACGCCTGGGCAACATCTACTTCGAGAAGTCGCGCAACCCCGAGGCCATCGCCGCGTACCAGCAGGTGCTGGCCACGGAGCCACTGGCTGCGGACGCCCCGCGCATCCAGGAGCGCATCGTCAAGGCCTACGAACTCAACCGGCGCATGGACCTGTATGCAATCGCGTCCGAGAAGCTGGCCAACAGCTACCTGCCCGGCGGCGCGTGGTACGAGAAGAACAAGAACGACCCGAACGCGCTGTCCAACGCGCAGGCACTCGCCGAAAAGAGCCTCTTCTCTGCCGCCGCCTACCAGCATCAGCAGGCGCAGACTTTCCAGAAGGAGGGAAAGCCCGAACAGGCCCAGGCCGCCTATGTCGCTGCGGCTCGCGCATACGGCACGTACCTGGAGAGGTTCCCGCGCAGCAAGAGCGCGTACGCGATGCGCTTCTTCTACGCGGACAGCCTGTTCAACTCGAGCCAGTTCGATGCTGCGGCGCAGTCCTACGAACTGGTGCGTGACTCCAACCAGGACGACACCTACCGCCACGTGGCCGCGCACAGCGCGGTCCTGGCCTGGAAAGAACAGCTCGCCTGGGACGTGAAGGAGGGCCGCGTGCCGGAGCGCAAGCCGCTGCGCGCCTCCGAGCGTCCGAAGGACAGTGCGCATGCGCCCGTGGCCCTGGTGGCGACGGAGGCACGGCTGGTGAAAGCCTCCGATACCTATGTCGCGCTGCTGCCAAAGGAAGAGGCCGCACCGGCCATCGCATACTTGGCTGCGGAGCTGTTCTATACGCACGACGACTTTGCCCAGGCCCGGCCGCGCTTCGAAGCCGTGGTGCGGACGTACCCGAAGCACGCGGTAGCGGGCTACGCCGTCAACCTCATCATTGAATCATTCCTCCTCGACCAGGACTGGAAGAGCGTGGAGGAGGTCAGCGCGCGGCTCGCCAGCAACGCGCAGGTCGTGGATCCGAACAGCGAACAGTACCGCGAACTGATGCGGTTCAAGCTCGCTGGGCGCTTCAATCTGGCCGACCAGTTGACGGAGCAAAAGCGCTACGAAGAGGCGGCGAAGAAGTACCTCCAATTGGTGGACGAGGCCCCCCAACACGAGTTCGCCGACAAGGCACTCAACAACGCGGCGGTGTCCTACGAGTCGCTGCGCCGGTTCGACTCGGCGATGAAGCTCTATGAGCGCGTGTACCGCGACTATCCGAAGTCGCCGTGGGCGCACACCGCGCTGTTCCGTGTGGCCATCAACGCGCACAAGTCCTACGATTTCGACAAGGCCGTCACCAGCTACCAGAAGCTGGTGAAGGACTACCCGGCAGCGGAGCAACGCGAGGACGCGCTCTTCAACGCGGCGGCCCTGCTCGAAGGCCAGCAGCGCTACGCGGAAGCCGCAGCGGCCTTCCAGCGCTGCGTGGAGCTGTTCCCCAACAGCAAGAACGCACCGGAGAACCAGTACCGCGCGACCCGCATCCTGGAGAAGCAGGGTGACACGAAGAGCGAAATCAAGGCGCTGGAGGCGTTCGTCCGCAAATTCGAGAGCAAGCCCGAACAAGCAGAGCGGGTAGTGGATGCCAAGCGGCGCATGGGTGATGCGTGGGCCAAGCGAGGCAACACGAAGGAGGCCCAGCGCGCCTATGCCGCCGCAGCCGACGAATTCGACCGACGCCGCCTGAAGCCCGACACGCAACTACTCGCCGCCGAGGCCGCCGCCTACAGCCGCTTCCAGTTGGCGGAGGCCATGCTCCAGCAGTTCGACTCGATGAAGTTCACCGGCGCGGGCAAGGCCCTGCAAAAGAGCTTCGCCAAGAAGGCGGAGTCCCTGAAGTCGGTGAACGAGGCGTACGCGAAGGTGCTGCCGTACAAGCGGCTGGAGTGGTCGCTGGCTGCATTCTACCGGCGAGGGTACGCGCTGCAGCGCTTCGGCGACACGATCCTGGAGTCCCCGGTGCCGCTCGAGGTGAAGCGCATGGGAGATGAGGCAGTGTTGAACTACCAGGACCAACTCACCCAGCAAACCGTCAAGTTGGAGGAGCGCGCGGTGCAGGAATACATCGCCACGCTCGCGGAGGCGCGCAAGTACCGCGTCTCCAACCAGTGGACACGCCGCACGCTCGAATCACTCAACCGCTTCCGTCCCAAGGAATACCCCGTCCTCAAGACGGCCAAGGCAGCCATTGCGTCGGATACCGTGTACCCAGACGGCCTCATGGGCAGCCTCATGACGCCCGTGGCCCCCGCGAGCATCGATCTCTCGCAAGCCCCCCGGGTGACGGAAGAAGGCGCACGGTGATCCACGGCAGCCGATTCGCACACACCGGCCTGGTTCTCTGGCTGTGCGCGTCCGGCACCAAGACGGACCCGAGCATGAGCGAGGACCTGTTCCGCGCGGCCATGCGCGCGCACAAGTCCTACGACTTCGACCAAGCCATCACCAACTTCCAGAAGCTGGTGAAGGACCATCCTGCGGCGAAGGAGCGCGAGGACGCGCTCTTCAACGCGGCGGCCCTGCTCGAAGGGCAGCACCGCTACGCGGAGGCTGCGACCGCCTTCCAGCACTGCGTGGAGCTGTTCCCCAACGGCAAGAACGCACCGCAGAACCAGCGCCGCGTGGCCCTCCTCCTGGAGAAACAGGGCGACACGAAGGGCGAAATCAAGGCGCTGGAGGCGTTCGTCAGAAAGTTCGCGAGCAAGCCGGAACAGGCGGAGCTGGTGGTGGATGCGAAGCGGCGCATGGGCGATGCGTGGGCGAAGCGAGGCAACGCGAAGGAGGCCCAGCGCGCGTATGCCGCCGCGGCCGACGAGTTCGACCGGCGCCGCCTGGATCCCGAAAAGCAGTTGCTCGCCGCCGAGGCCGCCGCCTACAGCCGCTTCCAGTTGGCGGAGGCCGTGTTCCAGCGGTTCGAGGCGCTGAAGATCACCGGCTCGGGCAAGACCCTGGAGATGAGCTTCGCCAAGAAGCAAGAGGCGACCAAGTCGGTGAACGAGGCGTACGCGAAGGTGCTGACATACAAACGGCAGCGGTGGACGCAGGCCGTGTTCTACCGGCGTGGGTACGCGCTGGAGCGCTTTGGCAACACGATGCTCAATGCGCCGGTACCGCCCGAGGTGAAGCGCCTGGGAGAAGGCGCCGAGCAGAACTACCGAGACCAGCTCGCCCAGGAAGCCATCAAGTTGGAGGGGCACGCGGTGCAGAACTACATTGCCACGCTCACGGAGGCGCGCAAGCACCGCGTCTCCAACGAGTGGACCCGCCTCACACTCGAAGCGCTCAACCGCTTCCGGCCCGAGCAGTACCCGGTCCTCAAGGAAGCCAGGGGCGCCTTCGCGAAGGAAGTCCTCTACCCGAGCGACCTCATCGCAACCCTTACCGCGCCCGCGCTTCGCGGGCAGGCCGCTCAATACCCTCCCCAGCTCACGGAAGAAAGCGCGCGATGATCCACGCCAAGCACTTCGCGCTCACGAGCCTCGCGCTCTGGCTGTCCGCCTGCGCATCCGGCCCGGAGACGCGCCCGGAGGGGACGCCTACCGCGCCCGCGACCGTCCCCACCGCGAGCCAGGGCACTCCTGAACAGCCCCCCCCCAAGGAGACCGCTACCGGTGAGAAGCCCACGACGGATGCGGCGCCCAGGGCCTCGTCCGGACAGGAGAGGGACTTCACCCGCGCGGTGGAGATCGCCCGGCGCGGCGAGCTGAGCATCGCGGAGACAGCGCTCAAGGCCCTGCTGGAGAAGTCGCCCAAGCTCGCGCCCGCGTGGACCAACCTGGGCATCGTGCAGGAGCGCCAGGGCCGCCTCCCCGACGCGGAGCGATCCTACCGCCAGGCCCTGACGTTGGATCCTTCCCTGGAGACCGCCTGGGACTGCCTCGTGCGGCTGTCCGCGCGCACCGGCCACGTGGCCTCCCTAGAAGCGGAGCTGCGCGAGTCGCTGGCGAAAGAGGGCACGGTGGCACGGCGCACGGCGCTCGCGCTAGCGCTCGTCCTTCAGAAGAAGCACGCGCCCGCCGTCGCCGAGGCCCGCCGTGCGCTCCAGGCCAACGAACAGCACGTGCCCGCGATGCAGGTGCTCGCGCAGGTGTACGCCCGCGAGGGCAAGTACGAGTTGGCCGACATGGTGCTGAACAACGCGCTCGCCATCGACGCTCACGACGCCGCCACGCTCAACGCTCTCGGGCTCGTGCGCCTGGGCCTCAAGGAGCGCCCCCTGGCGCTGGAGCGCTTCCGTCAGGCCATCGCCCTGCGTCCGGATTTCGCCGAGGCGCGCAACAACCTGGGCGCCCTGCTCAACGAGGGCGAGGACTACGCCGCCGCCCGCGTGGAGCTGGAGGCCGCCGTGCGCGCCGCGCCGGACTTCGCCGCCGCCCACCTCAACCTGGGCAACGCCCTGCGGGGCGAAGGCGACTTCGCCCGGGCCATGGCCGAGTACGAGCGCGTGCTCCAGCTCCAGCCGGACGGAAAGGATCCGTACTTCAACCTGGGCATTCTCCACCTGGACCTGGAGCCCGCCGGAATGGACACGATGGAGCGCCTCCAAAAGGCCGTGTCCTATCTAGCCCAATACCAGGCCCGGGGCGGCGACGACGAGCGCACCGCCCAGTACGTGAAGGACGCGAACAAGGGCATCGACCGGGAGACGCGCCGCCGAGAACGTGAGCGCAAGGAAGGGCTGCGCAAGGCCGCCGAGGCTGCCGCGAAGCCCGCCGAGCCCGAGAACCCGCTCGACGCCGCGAAATCCGCCGACGCCTCGGTCAAGCCAGCGTCCACGAAGGCCCCCGAGGCTCCCAAGGATTCCGCAGGACCCGCGAAGCCCTCTGAGGCGTCCAAGACCCCGCCCCCGGGCCCCACTGCCGCCCAGCCACAGCGCTGAGGTGTTGCGTCACACCTACCTTACCTTATCCTCCCGGGCGGGCAGGCGGGCGG
>SECN01000797.1 GCA_004173515.1 Myxococcaceae bacterium
CCCAGGGGAAACTCCCCCAGCGTCCCGTCCGCGAACCGCCCCGTCAGGTGCGGCCCGCGCGGGTGCGACCCGGACCTGGGCGGGAATGGGGCGGGTGCCTGGTTCACGCGCGAATCCTCACCGGCCCGGACACTACCAGAGCCCTCCGCCCCAAAGGAACGCTCGCGTCGCCCCACCCCTTCCGGGCCACCGGCACCCTGTACGGCCGGTCAGTCCCCGGGCGCGTCACGCCCTCCTGGGAGCTCATAGGGACGGGGGGGCCACCGTCCCCGGAGCCGCGGGGGCCGCTGACGCGGGCGGACGGGCGCCGGGCGAGCGGAAGGCCAGACCGATGGACGGCTGGAAGGTCACCCCGCCAATGTCCCGCTTCAGCCCGAAGAGGTTCGGCTTGCAGAACACGTAGCCCCCCGTGAGCTCCGCGTAGACGTGCACGTACCGGTAGCCCAGGGCGAAGCCCACCGTGGAGCCCACGAAGTGGCTGCTGACCGTGGTGGGCAGGCTCACGTCGAAGCCCGTCACCGGGGCGCCCTGCTCGGAGTAGTCCACCAGCTGCGGGTCCAGCCGGGTGTGGCTGTAGACGTACTTGGGGGCCCCGTAGAGCTTGAACACGTCGCCGTACTCGGCGCTCAGGTACAGCGGCACCTCCACGTCGAAGCGGTTGAAGTCCCCCAACTGCACCACCTCCAGCACGTCCAGCACCGCCCCGGAAAAGAGGTGCTTGGACACCCCCAGCCCCAGGGCCACGTCATAGGAGCGGTTCTTCTCCTCACCGCCGTGCGCCAGCCGCACCTTGCCGTCGAAGCGCAGGGAGTTGCCGCTGTAGCGCCCGCCCAGGTCGAACCCGTCCAGGACGCCCACCCGCACCATCAGCTCCGGGTTGACGCCCGGCGGGGCCACCACCAGGGCGATGCCGGCGGTGAGCAGGCGCTGCTGATCCTCCTCGGAGAGGTTGTAGGGCCGGCCCTCCTCGATGGCGTCCTTCGCCTCGCGCCCCTGGTCGATGCCCACATCCACCACGCTGGCCAGGGTGCCCACCGGCACGAAGACGCCCACGCTGCCCGTCACCTGGACCTGGCCGGGCGACAGCGTCTTCGCGGTCTGCATCGTGGAAAGCGGGGTGGCGCAGCCCACCGTGATGCCGGCGAAACCCGAAAGGAGCAGGACGGGAAGAGATCTCATGGGGTTGCAGGTTAAGCCCATTTCGGGTGTGAACGCTTCAATCCGCGCGTCCACGCTGCTAAGGGGGCTGTCGTGCGAATCAAGCAAAAACCCGAGGACTTCTCCGTGAAGGAGTCCTACCGCTTCGACGAAGCCGCCAATGGGCGGCATCGTGTCTACCTCATGGACAAGCAGAAGTTGTCCACCTTTGACGCGGTCAACCGCCTCATCGTCAAGTTCGGCTTGAAGCCGGGCTCCATCAGCTACTGCGGCCTGAAGGACAAGCAGGGCCGCACCGAGCAGATCATCGCGGTGGATGGCGCGGACGTCGACATGCAGGAGCCCGACCTGCGCCTGAAGTTCCTGGGCCGCACGGACAAGGCGCTGTCCGCGCGCAACATCACCTCCAACCGCTTCTCCGTCACCGTGCGCGCCCTGTCGCACGACTCGCTGGCGCCGCTCAACCTGGCCACCGCCGAGGTCAACCGCCTGGGCGTGGTGAACTACTTCGACAGCCAGCGCTTCGGCGCGCTCAAGCATGGCCAGGGCTTCATCGCCAAGGACATCATCCGGGG
>SECN01000326.1 GCA_004173515.1 Myxococcaceae bacterium
CGCCAGGGCATCGCGGAGGAGCTGCCGCGCCTGCGCACGCCCACGCTCGTCATCGTGGGCGAGGAGGACCGCGCCACGGTGCCCGCGAAGGCCGAGCGCATCCATTCCCTCATCCCCGGCTCGAAGCTGGTGCGCCTGTCGCGCGGTGGGCACTCGGCCACGGTGGAGGAGCCGGCGTTGGTGAATGCCGAACTCGCCCCCTTCCTCACCGAGCATGCTTCCACGAACGCCGCGCACACCGGCTGAAGCACGGTTACCCGAAACGAAACAGGAGGGCTTGTTCAATGCCAGTCGCGAAATGGAATGGCGCCGTGCTCGCGAAGAGTGACCGCTTCGAGGAAGTGGAGGGCAACGTCTACTTCCCGCCCGACAGCCTGAACCGGGAACACTTCAAGCCCAGCGCGACGCACACCCAATGCCCCTGGAAGGGCGAGGCCAGCTACTACTCCGTGGAGGTGGACGGCAAGACGAACGCGGACGCCGCCTGGTACTACCCGGAGCCGAAGCCGAAGGCGGCCAACATCCAGGGGTACGTGGCCTTCTGGAAGGGCGTGACGGTGGAGCGCTGACGGGCGTGCCCGGATGTCGTCGGGTGCACGCGTCCGTCAGCGTCAGGCTTGTCGTCCGCGCGGGAGCGGCGATGCTGGTCGCCTCTTCGGACCACGCGTGAGGCAGACGCGGCAGTCCCTCTTCGGGTGGAGGTGGCGCGGGTGGCGACGGTGTCCCTGCAGGACGTGCGCAAGGTGTACCGGGGCGGGGTGGCGGCGGTGAAGGGCGTGAGCCTGGACATCGCGGACGGCGAATTCGTGTCGTTGGTGGGCCCGTCCGGGTGCGGCAAGTCCACGACGTTGAACCTCATCGCGGGGCTGGAGGAGCTGTCGTCCGGCACGCTGCGCATCGACGGGCAGGTGGTGAACGACCTGTCCCCGCGCGAGCGCGACATCGCGATGGTGTTCCAGAGCTACGCGCTCTACCCGCACCTGGACGTGGCGGGGAACCTGGCGTTCCCGCTGAAGGTGGCGGGGATGGGAGCGAAGGACATCGAAGCGCGGGTGCGCGAGGTGTCCGGGGTGCTGGGGTTGGAAACGCTGCTGGCGCGCCGGCCGAAGGAGCTGTCGGGCGGGCAGCGGCAGCGGGTGGCGCTGGGGCGCGCGCTGGTGCGAAGGCCCAAGGTGTTCCTGTTCGACGAACCCCTGTCCAACCTGGACGCGGCGCTGCGCACGCAGATGCGCGGGGAGATCAAGAAGCTGCACGAGCAGCTCCAGGCCACGTTCATCTACGTCACGCACGACCAGGCGGAGGCGATGACGCTGTCGGACCGCGTGGTGGTGATGAGCCAGGGCGAGGTGCAGCAGGTGGCCCCGCCGCGCGAGCTGTACGACGCTCCGGCGAACCTGTTCGTGGCGGGCTTCTTCGGCTCGCCGCGCATCAACCTGGTGAAGCCGGACACGCTGGGGCGCCCCGAAGATGCGCGCGAGGCTCGCGTGTACCTGGTGGAGCCCATGGGCGCGGAGGTCTGGGTGACGGTGGAGACGGGCGGCGAGCGGCTGGTGGCGCGGGCGCCCGGAGACTTCCGCGCCGTGAGCGGAGACCCGGTATGGCTGCGCCACGACGCGCGCTACCTGCGCCGGTTCGATGGGAAGACGGGGCGCGCGGTGTGACGCCGCGTCAGGCGTAGACCTCCTCGCTGTCCACCAGCGGCTCCAGGCGGCGCTGGAGCGACTGGAGCAGGGCATACCGCCGGCCCAGGGCATCCTGGAGTTCGCGTGCCTCCGTCCGCGTGCGCTCCTCGCGGAGCGTGCCCAGGGCCGCATCCAGGGTTTCCTTCAGCACGCGTGATTCGTCATTCGACAGTTCCAGCAGCATGGGGGGCGACCTCCTTCTCGTGAAGGTGGGGCACCGCGTCCGGCAGAGCGTGGGCGGCTCCCTGCCGTGGAGGAAGGTTGCCCGGGGGCTCCCCGGGCTGCCTGCCGTGGCACGCACGCCAGCGGGAGCGACCCCACTCTTGGTGAGGACCCATGAGCGCGAGGAGCGACACCATGATTCACGCAGGCGACGTGAGAGAGGGCATGGCGGTGCTCGCCGCCGACGGGCAGAAGCTGGGCCGGGTGGCGGGCGTGGGCGACACGCACTTCGAGTTGGAGCAGGGGCTCGTCCCCATTCCCCGGCGCGACTACCTCATCGAGTTCAGCGACGTGGAGGCCGTGCGCGAGGGGGAGATCCTGCTCAAGCCGGCGGACCATCCGCAGCTCACGCTGGAAGAGGACGACGACGGCGGCGCCCTGCCGCCCCGGCACAGCGATGGGATGGATGTGGAGCCGTCGAACGACCCCGTGGGTCCCATGCGGCACTGATGTCGAAGCGCGTCGCGGACGCCTGGACGCAGGGGGTGTTTCCAACCCCGGAGGGCAGGACAAGGGCCCGGAATCATTGAGCCCTTGAGCCTCGGCATGTCAGACCGGCGCGATAGACGGACCCCTCGGCCAGACGTCCCGGTGGGGTCATGCGACGGTTTTCGACATCTTGCGTCACGATGCTGTGGTTGGGAGTGATGTTCTCGTGCGGGCCCGCGCCGCGAGCGGATGCGGGCGCCGTGGAGTCGCCGGTGCCGGGCGTGTTGTCCACGCCGCGCCGGCTCCTGCCCTATGTGGCGTTGGAGGACGGGCGGGTGTTGGCGGCGGGAGGCCATGACGGGCACCGCACGCTGGGCTCCAGCGAGGTCTTCGAGCCGGACACCGGACGGTGGCGGCCCATGGGGGCGCTGCGCACGGCGCGGCGCAACCACGCGGCGGTGCGGCTGCTGGACGGGCGCGTGCTGGCGGTGGGCGGCTCCAACGGGGTGACGGTGGGGGCGCTGGCGAGCGCGGAGGTGTACGCGCCGGACACGGGGACGTGGACGGCGGTGACGTCCATGGGCGAGGCGCGCAACGACCCGACGGCGGTGTTGTTGCCGGACGGGCAGGTGCTGGTGGCGGGCGGCACGGACGTGGACCTGCGGCCGGTGCGCTCGGCGGAGTTGTACGACCCGGCGACGGGGACGTGGCGACCGGCGGAGGCCCCGGGCTTCGTGCGGGGAGGCGAGGGGACGGCGGTGGTGCTGCGCTCGGGCCGGGTGCTCTTCGTGAGCGGGTTGCAGGCGGAGCTGTACGACCCGGCGACGGGCCACTGGGAGAAGGCGGGCACGGTGGGCGGCGCGGCGGGCACGCACCGGCTGGGGCACACGGTGACGCTGCTGCCGGATGGGCGCGTGCTGGTGGTGGGGGGCACCACGTCGCGCGCGGCGCAGACGGCGGAGGTGTACGTGCCGGAGCGCAACGCGTGGGAACTGGTGGAGTCGCCCTCGGTGCCGCGTGAGCACCACGCGGCGCTGGTGACGGGGGAGGGCGCGGTGCTGGTGGTGGGCGGCGAGCACTCCACGCGCGGCACGCTCGCGTCGGCGGAGCGGTTCGACCCGGTGCGCGGCACCTGGACGCAGGCGCCCACGCTGCATGAGCCACGAGGCGAAGCGGGCGCGCTGTGGCTGCGACGCGGCACGGTGCTGGTGGTGGGCGGCGTGAACGAACTGGGCACGCTGGCCACGAGCGAGGAGTACGTCCCGTCTCCGGTCGTGGCCCAGGTGGGGCCAGAGGAGTAGACCTGGAGTTTGGGCAGACGCTCCACGGATTCAGCGTGAAGCCAGCACAGCGTGTCTGGTTTCCACGGCTGACCGGCAACCCGGGCCCCGGGCACCGGATGTCTGTCTTTCCACCGCACGGAGGTGCGTGACAGAGTGCGCGCCCATGCGCTCATGGAAACACCTGCTCGTCGTCCCGCTCGTCTGCTCCACCGCCTGCGCCACCGCGCCCGCGCCGGCCGCGAAGACCGAAGCCCCGGCCCCCGCGGTCACCGCCGCGCCCGTGGCCGCCGAGCCCACGCCCGCCGAGCCGGAGCGCCCCTTCGGCACGCTGCGCGAACAGGCGGACCGCCAGCAGGCCTGGCTCCGTGAACGCCTGGAGACCGCGCTGCCCCTGCTCATGCGCAAGCACGGCGTGCAGATGTGGATCGTCCCCATGCGCGAGTACAACGAAGACCCCGTCTTCAAGGCGCTCGTGGCCCCCACCACCTTCGCCGCCCGCCGCCGCACCATCTACGTCTTCTTCGACCGGGGCGGTGACAAGGGCGTGGAGCGCCTGGCCCTGGGCGGCAGCACGCAGGGCGGTCTGTACGAGGCCCGCCGCGCGCCGCAGCTCGTGGACCGGGGCGGCGCCCAGCGCCCCGCCGAACTCCTGGGCCCCGAACAGTGGCCCCTGCTCAAGCAGGTGGTGGAGGAGCGCAAGCCCCAGTCCATCGCCATCGACGTGTCCCCCGCCATCGCCTTCGCCGACGGCCTCACCCATGGCGAATACGAAGGCATGGCCCAGGCCCTGGGCCCCGCCTGGGTCAAGCGCTTCAAGCCCGCGGGCGGCCTGCCCCTGGACGTGCTCGGCTGGCGCGGCGCCGACGAGGTCCGCTTCTACGAGGACCTCACGAAGCACGCCTGGACCATCATCCAGACCGCCTTCTCCAACGCCGTCATCACCCCCGGCGTCACCACCACCAAGGACGTGGAGTGGTGGATGCGGCAGCGCCTGGCCGACCAGGGCCTGGACACCTGGTTCCAGCCCGACGTGGACGTGCAGCGCAAGGGCGCCTCCGAGGAGCAGCTGGGCGACAGCCCCGTCATCCAGCGCGGCGACGTGCTCCACTGCGACTACGGCATCACCGCGCTGCGCCTCAACACCGACACCCAGCACATGGGCTACGTGCTGCGCGAAGGCGAGAAGGACGTCCCCGAGGGCCTGAAGGCCGCGCTCAAGGCGTCCAACCGGCTCCAGGACATCGTCACGGGGGAAATCAAACCGGGCCGCACCGGCAACGAGGTGCTGCGCGCCTCGCTCGCGCGCATGAAGGCGGAGGGCATCGACGGCACCGTGTACTCACACCCCATTGGCCTGCACGGCCACGGCGCGGGCCCCATGATTGGCATGTGGGACCGGCAGGAGGGCGTGCCCGGCAACGGCGAGCACCGCGTGATGCCCTCCTCCTGGTTCTCCATCGAACTGCAGGCGACGAGCCCCGTCCCCGAGTGGAACGGCCAGCCCGTGCGCTCCGCCCAGGAGGAGGACGTGGTGCTGGACGCGGAAGGCGCGGTGCATTGGGCCTTCCAGCGTCAGACGACCTTCCACCTGGTGCGCTGAAGGCTCAGCGCGCCGCGCCCGTCATGGACTTGAGCAGCGTCACCAGCGCCTGCTTCTCCTCGCTGCTCAGGTCCAGCTTCACGATGGTCACCGTGCGCACGCCGGGGAACGTGCCGTCCGGGTCGCCGCCCTCGTTGTAGAAGTCGACGACCTCCTCCAGCGTCTTCTCCGCGCCGGTGTGCATGTACGGCGCGCTCAGCGCCACGTTGCGCAGCGTCGGCGTGCGGAAGGCGCCCACGACCTCATCCGGCTTGCTCTGTGCCTGCGAGCGCAGCGTGGGCAGCCGCAGCGCGTCCGTGCCCGTGGGCGCGTCGCTGAAGGCGCCCGAGGCGTTGAACTTCCAGGACAACAGCGAGTCCACCACGTCCGCCTGGCCGCGCTTCCCGGCGCCCGAGTCCTTCAGGCCCAGGTTGTGGAACTTGTCGTCCGACAGCATCCGGCCCTTGTGGCACACCACGCACTGGCCCTTGCGCACGAAGGTCTTCAGCCCCAGGTACGCGGGGTCCTGCTCCTGCGTGCCCGCCTCCACCGCCTGGAGGAAGCGCCGCACGTCCGCGTCGAAGGGCGCGTCCGTCCGGTTGAGCGTGCGCTGGTACGCCGCCAGCACCTTGCCCACGTTGGCCAGCAGCCGG
This sequence comes from Myxococcaceae bacterium, assembly GCA_004173515.1. Lineage (GTDB taxonomy): Bacteria > Myxococcota > Myxococcia > Myxococcales > Myxococcaceae > Corallococcus. The sequence goes on from SECN01000326.1 coordinate 5,849, forward strand.
TCCCCGTCCGACTCGTCCCCGGGCCCCGCGCCGAACAGCTGCGTGTACGCCGACACGTACGTGGGGTCCGCCACCAGCCGCGCGCGCACCACGCTGGCGTCCGAGTCCATCTCCACCGGGTTCGTCAGCGGCAGCACCGCCTGCGACCAGAGCCGGTCCGCCCGGCCATCCCACATGAACCAGCGGTTGTAGCCCGTGTTCAGCAGGCTGGGCGGATTGCGCTCCGTGCGCTGGCCTCCGCAGCCCTCCGCCGTGGCCGTCTCCACCGTGTAGCTGTCGCCCTGGTGGCAGTCGCGGCAGGACACCGTCCCGCAGCGCGACAACCCCCTGTCCTCGAACAGCCGGTGGCCCAGCGCCGCGGCGGCGGCGTTGTCCCCGAACCTGTTCGTGGGGTCCACCTCCGGCTTCACGCTGGGCGTGTGCAGCGTGCTCAGTTGATCGAGCTCGTCGACGGTGGGGAAGGGGGCTTCGGATTCGCAACCCGTCCCCAGCAGGGCCAGGGCGAGCACGGCGGTACGCAGACGGAACAGGGACATGGGCTCCAAGAGCTTGGCGCCCTTGTGTTCAGCAATCAATGGTCCCCGGAAGAACCCACTCGCAGGCTCTCCTGCCATTCTCTCGAAATCGGGGACGCCCCGCCCTGGCGCGTCCCCGTCCTTCATGCTCCAACCTTCAGGCGCGCCCGGGGGCTACCCGCAGGAGAGCTTGTAGCTGATGACCTTCGCCCCGAAGCGGCCGATGTTCACCGTCGTGGGCTCCGGGCTGGTCGTGGGCGCCGCGCCGCTGGCGCACTTCAGGCCCGCGTCCACCACCAGCTCCACCTTCAGGTCCGCGCCGTCCGGCAGGCTGGCCACGGTGTAGCTGCAGGTGTTCTTGCGGCTGCGCTTCACCTCGCCCGAACCCAGCGCGGCGGAGCCTCCCTCGGTCACCTTCACGTTCACCGACGAGCACGGGTCTCCCTGCAGCCCGCTCTCCGGGTACGTGATGCTTCCAGTGACCGTGGCGTTGCCCCCGCGCCCCGCGGCCGCCGCGCCACTCGACGTCGAGGCGCAACCGGTCACGGCAAGGACGAAGGCGGCAACAGCAATTCGCAACATGGATATCCTCAATTCAAGAATGAAAGGGTTTTCGCGCTGTCTGGCTGCCTTCCGGGCAGGCCGTTCGCGCGCGCCTCGTACAATCGCGCCGCGCCTTCATTCCACGCGGAAGTGCATTCGCGATTGCGTTTCCGGAGTGGGATTTCCGCTCATCAACACTCGCCGTCACAATCCCCAGTGAATGAGAAACCCGCGGTCACGGAACACGCTGCAAGGCGTCACGCGCGCGCACCAGTCCGTGGCCGTAGAGGGGGTCCCTGCCGGGGTTTCCCAGGTCGCGCGCGGAGGACTCCATCGCGTCGCGCACCTCCCGGGGCGTGAGCGTGGGGTGGGCGCTCCAGAGCAGCGCCGCCACGCCGCTCACGAAGGGCGCGGACATGGAGGTGCCGGACAGGTAGGCGTAGTCCACCGGCACCAGGCTCAGGCGCGCGAAGGTGCCCAGGCGCTGGCGCAGCATGGTGCCGGTGGCCTGGTTGACGCTGACGGCGGGAGCCCAGTGCCCACGGCGGGGCAGGGAGAGGATGTCCGCGGCGCCGCCCGCGGGCGCGTCCTCGTTGCCGAAGATGACCGCGCGCGCGCCCTGCATCATCACGTTGGCCATGGCCTGATCCACGGGAACGGCGCCCGGGTGCACGTACGCCACGAAGCCGTCACAGGTGGCGCCCTGGCACGCGTCTAGCGAATCCCCCAGGCCGCAGTCCACCAGCCGTCCCAGCGCGTCGCCCGTGGGCGAATACAGGAGCGAGCGCGAGGTCGGGACCATGTCGTTCACGGACATCTCCGCGAAGGTGCCCAGGCCCCGGGGGAAGGTGGACAGCACGTCCACGCCGGGCGCCATCAGGCCCAGGCTGTTGCCCGCGCCGGAGAAGTTCGCGCGGCGCTCGTTGGCGTCCACCGCGCCCACCGCGAGCACGGAGACATCCGACGCCGGGTACATCACCGGGCCGCCCTGGTTGCCCGCGGCCGCCACCACCAGCATCCCGTGGTCCAGCGCCGCCTTGAACGCGTCCACCGAGTTGCGCGTGGGCGTGCCCCCGCCCAGCGACAGCGACACGACGCGCGCGCCCTGGGACTCGCACCACTCCATGGCGGAGAGCACCACGCTCATCTGCGTGCTGCCCTGCGCGTCCAACACGCGCGCGATGAGCAGCGAGGCCCCGGGGGCCACGCCCACCATGCCGCCCTGGCCCAGCCTGGGGCCGGCGGCGCCGCCCTGGCCCAGCCGCGCGCCGATGATGCCCGCCACGTGCGTGCCGTGGCCCTGGCCCCATTCGCCCTTCTCGCTCTTGTCCGTCGGGTCGTCGTCGCCCTCCAGGAAGTCGTGGCTGGCCGCCACGGCGCCCTGGAACTCCGGGTGCTCCACGTCCAGCCCGCTGTCGATGATGCACACCCGCACGCCTTGGCCGGTGGGAGCGCCCGGGTCCAGCACGCCGTCCCCGTCCGCGTCCCACACCTCCGGGGCCTGCACCAGGCGCAGCGCTTCGGAGTACTCGTCGGCCGGCGAGGCGCCCTGGCTGGAGGCCCTCACCGGACGCGCCGGCGCGGACTTCAGGTCCTGGCCCTGGGAGGTCCAGCGTTGATCCTCCTCGATGCTCTCCACCAGCGCGCTCTGCTCCAGCATGCGCCACTCCAGGGACGTCACGCGCGCGGCCACCACGGGGATGTTGCGGTAGACGGCGCTCACCTTCGCGCCCATGGCGCGCGTCAGCTCCGCGCCGGCCGCGGTGACGCGCGAGGCCCGTGTCTGGCCGCCCTGGCGGAAGCGGATGAGGACCGGCTGGCGTCCGTCGTACTGCACGCGCGAAGGCAGCGGGGCGTCCATGCCCTGGCGGGTCGTCGCCTCTCCCGTCACCTCTCCCGCGGTGACACCCGGGCAGGCCTGTCCCCGCGACAGGGTCCCCGTGGACGACTCCGGCCCACATGCCACCAGCGCCAGCAACCCGACGAATCCCCATCGCTTCATGACGCGACTCCTTCCAGGACGACAGCCTCGCGAAAGGCTTCCTTGCGGCCGGGGGGCCGGAAGGTGCCCGCCACCCTCCCGGAGGAAGGAGGCGGTCCGCACTTCAGGGAACGCATCCAGGGACGGAGTCGCAACGTTCCCCGGGGCACGGGGCCCCGGACGTGCTCGGGTTCACACCCCGCCTGTTGTCAGGCGGAACACGCCGTCGGGTTTTCCGTTTGCTCCGGGACTTTCTCTTTTGCTGGCGCGCGGTGTCTGGGGTTTGAGAAGAAGGGCGAAGCGGGGGGCGCGGCTTGATTCCATGGGGGAGTCCGTGCTGCGCTCCCACATCGACGCCATGAGCACCGCACCCCCAGAGTCCCCTCGGTTTTTCGGGCGCTACGAGCTCGTCCATCTCCTGGGCCAGGGCGGCATGGGAGAGGTGTACCTGGCGAAGCTGACCGGGGCGGCGGGCTTCGAGAAGCCCTGCATCGTGAAGACCATCCTGCCGGCGCTGGTGAAGGACCGGCAGTT
>SECN01000327.1 GCA_004173515.1 Myxococcaceae bacterium
CGCTGATGGCCAAGGCGCTGTCGCGCAGCGTGGGCGCGGACTTCAAGCGCATCCAGTTCACCCCGGACCTGATGCCCGCGGACATCCTGGGCACCAGCGTCTTCGACCTGAAGACGCAGTCCTTCGTGCTGGCGCGAGGCCCCATCTTCACGGACCTGCTGCTGGCGGACGAAATCAACCGCGCCCCCGCCAAGACGCAGTCCGCGCTGCTGGAGGCCATGCAGGAGCGCGCCGTGTCGCTGGAGGGCCGCAACATGCTGCTCTCCCCCATGTTCACGGTGTTCGCCACGCAGAACCCGGTGGAGTCCGAAGGCACGTACCCGCTGCCCGAGGCTCAACTGGACCGCTTCCTGCTGAAGATCGACGTGGGCTACCCCGCGCCGGAGGAGGAGGACGCCATCCTCGACGCCGTGCACCGGGGCTTCGACTCGGGCGACCTGTCGCGCGCGGGCGTGAACGCGGCGGTGACGAAGGACGGCCTGCTCCAGGCCCGGGCCGCGCTCAGTGACGTGAACGTGGAGCCGCCGGTGCTGGGCTACATCCGCAAGCTGGTGTCCGCGACGCGCGTCTCGCCCAACATCCGCCTGGGCGCGGGGCCTCGCGCGGGCGTGCACCTGCTGCTCGCGTCGAAGGCGCTGGCGGCGCTCCGGGGCCGCGACTTCGTCACGCCGGATGACGTGCGCTTCCTCGCGGGCCCGGTGCTGCGCCACCGCCTGCTGTTGTCACCGGACGCGGAGCTGGACGGGGCCACGCCCGCGGACGTGCTGCGCGAGGTGGTCCAGGGCGTCGAGGTCCCCCGGTGATTCCCTCCGAGCGCCTGTGGGGGCTGCTGGCCCTGCTCGCGCTGCCCATGGCGTTGGCGGGCTTCTTCCCGGGCCTGGGTGGCGCGGTGCTGGCGCTGGACGCACTGGCCCTGGCCCTGGCCGCGTCCGACTTCCTCCTGGCCCGCCGCGTGAGGCTGGAGGTGCACCGCACGCTGCCGGAGCGCCTCAACGTCGGCGTCGCCAACCGGGTGGAGGTGCGCCTGGTGCACCGGGGCCGTGGCACCGTGCAGGTGCGCGTGAAGGACGACGCGCCGTCGGACTTCACCACCGAGCCGGACGAAGCCACGCTGCGCCTCACGGCGGACAGCCAGACGCAGTGGGTGTACCGGGCCACGCCGCTGAAGCGCGGCAAGTTCATGTTCGGGGACATGCACGTGCGCGTGAAGGGCCCGCTGGGCCTCATGTCGCAGGAGCGCACGTTCACCGCCGCGCGCTCCGTGTCGGTGTACCCGGACCTGCGCGGAGCACGGCGACTGCTGCTGTCGGGCGCGGCGTTGGACCTGGTGAACCTGGGCCTGCGGCAGTTGCGGCGCGACGGCCGGGGCAGCGAGTTCGCGCGCCTGCGTGACTACGCCCAGGGCGACAGCGTGCGCGACGTGGACTGGAAGGCCACCGCGCGCCGGGGCCGGCCGGTGACGCGCGTGCTGGAGTCGGAGCGTTCGCAGGCGCTGCTCATCTGCGTGGACGCAGGCCGCTCCATGGCCGCGCAGGTGGACGGGCTCACCAAGCTGGACCACGCGGTGAACGCGGCGCTCTTCCTCGCGTTCGTGGCCATCCGCAACGGGGACCGCGTGGGACTGGCGCTCTTCGCGGACGGCGTGAAGGCGTACCTGCCGCCCGCCGCGGGCCGGGGCCAGTACCGCAAGCTGGTGGACACCCTGTACTCCGCGACGCCCAGCCTCACGTACGTGGACTACCTGGCGCTCTTCAAGGAGCTGAATGTCCGCCTGAACCGGCGCAGCCTCCTGTGCGTCTTCACCGACTTCCTGGACGAGGAGCAGGCCAACACCCTGGTCGCGCCACTGCACCGGCTGGCGCGCCGCCACGTCCCGCTGTGCCTGTCGGTGAAGGACACGGCGTTGCAGAAGCTGCTGCGCACGCCCCCCTCCGGGCCGGAACAGGCCTTCCAGCACGCGGTGGCCTCCGAGCTGCTGTCGGACCGTGAAGTGCTCAAGGCGCGCGTGAGCCGGGGGGGCGTGCAGATGCTGGACGTGGCGCCGGACGAGCTGAGCCTCGCGGCGGTGAACCGCTACCTCGACATCAAGGCGAGAGGCGTCCTGTAGCCGTCAGGCCTCGGGGCCTTCGCGCAGCCAGCCCACGAAGCGCGTGTCGGGCACGGCGCCGCGCACGCGGTGCAGCCCGCGCTTGAACAGCGCGTAGACGTGGAAGAAGCGCTCCAGCCCCGCGCGCTCGGACGCCGTCATCGGGTGCGTCCCGCACACCACCTTCGGGTCGCCCTTGCCCGCGTCGATGAAGCCCAGCACGGCCACCACCGGCACGCGCACGCGCTGTCCCTGCGACAGGCGCGGCCCCAGCACCACCGCGTCCAGCGGGTCGCCGTCGTCCGACAGCAGGCCCGGAATGGAGCCGTAGTTGTACGGGCACGGCAGCGGCGACACGAAGTCCACCGTCCCATCCGCGCGCCGCTTCACCATGGAGAAGCGGGGGCACTCGATGAGCACCTCCGGCTCCCGCGGCAGGGGCGGCACGGACAGGTCTGGCCCGGAAGCAGCGCGCCCGACGCTCATCCCTGCGTCCCCACGGAGGCCTCGGACCGCGCCCTGCTCCGCCGGCCGCGCATCCAGTCCGACAGCAGGTACGCATAGACGCCCGCGCCCACCGTGAGCGCGAAGGAGATTTTAAAGACCACCGACAGCTTCGGCGGGTGGATCTGCGACACGGTGCCTTCGATGAAGCCCGCGAGCACGAACAACGCGAGCGTGCCGAACAGCAGCTTCACCGCCGTCACCGCCTCCTTGCGCAGGGCCTGCCCTCGCGTCAGTCCCCCGGGCGCCACCATGCCGCGCGCGATGACGAGACCCGCCGCGCCCGCGATGCAGATGGCGGACAGCTCCGGGATGCCGTGCGGGAGGATCCACGCCCAGAACCACCCCGTCATGCCCTTGGCCGCGTACACCTGCGCCAGCGCCCCCAGGAACAGGCCGTTGACGAACAGCATCACCGCCGTGCCCAGCCCCAGCGTGATGCCCAGCGCGAACGCCAGGAAGGCCACCTGGATGTTGTGCGTGAAGAGGAACGTGGAGAACTGCGCCTGCTCCTCCACGCTCATGCCCTTGCCCGCGGCCTCGTCGGCGGCGCGCTTCACGGGGTCCATGCTCACGTGCTGCTCGGGCACCAGGTAGTGCGCCGCGTCCGGATCCACCACCATGCCCACGTAGCCGAACACGGCGCCCGCGGCCATCAGCAGCACCGACGCCAGGTACATGCGCCACTCGCGGTGCATCAGCGCCGGGAAGCCCCGCGACACGAACGCCCACACGTCCGCGAAGCGCGGCCGGGAACCCGGGTACGTCAGCGCGTACGCGCGGCCCACCAGGTCGTTGAGGTACGCGCTCACGTCCGCGGAGCCGCTGCGCGCGCGCACCCACAACAGGTCGCTGGAGACGGCGCGGTACAGCTTCCCCAGCGACCGCGCCTCCTCCAGGCTCAGCTTGCGCAGGCCGTCCGACTCGGACTTGTCCAGCAGCGACTCCAACTGCTGCCAGCGAGGACGCCGCGTCTCGATGAACTCCGCCATCTCCATGGGGCCAGTCTAGCCGAGCCCCGGAAACGGCGAGGCGCCGGTCGCCCTCCCTTGTGACAGGGAGGCGCCGGCGCCCCGTTGCGACAGGAAGCGGAAGGCTTGCCTACTTGATGAGCTTCTCCAGCGGCTTCGCCTCGGTGGAGGACTGGGCCTGGGTCCACTCGACGACGGGCGTCTGCCACGCCATGCCCGTCTCCGCCGGGTCCGCGTCCAGCTTCTCGAAGCCGAAGCCGTCACCGCCGAAGTACAGGTACTCCACGGTCGCGACCGTGTACTCCTTCTTCGGATCCAGCGGCTTGCCCTTGGCGTCCTTGAACTTGCCCTTGCCCGCCGGGGTGAGGCCCGCCACGAGCGCGGTGGGGTTCTCCAACTGCTTCGCCAGGTCCTCGCCCTTGAGCTTCACGGTGAGCAGCGAGTTCTCGAACGGCATCACCGAGTACACGCTGCCCAGCGTCACGTCGCCCGCGGGCAGGCCGCCGCGCAGGCCGCCCTTGTTGAGGATGGCCACGTCGGTGTTGAGCTGCGTGCGCACCGCGCCGGCCACCCACTTCGCCATCAGCGGCGAGTCCTGGGGAATGCCCGCCTTGGTGAAGCCGATCTTCCGGCCCAGCGCCTCGTCCACCTTCGTCTGCCACTCCGCGATGCGCTTCGCCGTCTCCGCGTCCGGCGCGCCGCCCGTCACTTCGACGACCTTCGTGTCCACGCCGGTCAGCTTCTGGCCCGCGCCCTTCGCCGGGTCGAACTTGAAGTGCGCGCGCAGGTACGAATCGAAGCCGCGGCCCAGCGACACGTACGTGGTGTCACCTTCCGTCTTGGGCGCCGTCGCTTCCGCGCAGCGGCCACCGGCCACGAGCGACACCTTCCAGTCGGGGTGCTTGGCCAGCACGGGCTGCAGGTCGGTGGGGCACTGGTCCGCCACCACGACGATGACGTCCGCGCCCGCCTTGCGCGCCTCGGGGATGGCGGTGTTGAGCGCATCCTCGGACGGGGTGACCTCCAGGCCCTCCGCGCGGCCGGACATCACCGTGCGCACCGTCTTCTGCGACGTGAGGCCCACCACGCCAATCTTCAGGCCGCGCCGGTCGAAGACCTGGAACGCGGGCATGGACAGGTCCTTGGCCAGCGACGCGTCCGTCACCTTCAGGTTCGCCGCCAGGAAGGGAAAGCCCCCCGCCGCGCGGTTCTTCAGGAAGGAGTCCTTGGCGTACGACAGCTCGTGGTTGCCCAGCGCGGAGGCCGCATAGCCCATGTGCCCCATCACCTCGGCCGTCGGAGCGCCCAGGAAGAAGGAGGAGATGGCCGGGCCCGTCCACAGGTCGCCCGTCGTCAGGGCGAGCGTGCCGGCATCCGGACAGGTCGCCTGGCCGTCCTTCAGCGGACCGGCACAGTGCTTTTCATCATTCACCCAGCGGCCCATCAGCTCCGCGGCGCCGCCCTTGCCGTCGGCGGGCAGGAGCTGGCCACGGGTACTGCCGGTGACGAGCACCGTCACTTCGGAGGGCACCGCGGGCTTCGCGGGCGCCGAGGGAGGAGGCGTGGCCGGGGCCGGAGGGGGGGTCTTCTCACAGCCCGCAAGGGCTCCCAAGGCGAGGACCAGCGCGCCGGACGACAGCCGGAGCTGGCGGGTAGGACGACGGAAGGGACGCAGCGAGAGAAGGTTCGGGTTCACGGCCCGGCCTTTAGCACATCCCCGCCGTGGTAGCGTGATGCAATGACGGGCATGAAAGGCAAGGATTTCAAGCCTTTACGAGAGGAAACGGAGGGCGGCTCTGACTCCGGTCCAGGGACGTCGCCGCGGCGGGACGGCGTGTGGAAGTGGTGGGGCGAGGCGCGAAGCGGCGCCGAGCACTTCCAGTCCGTGCGGGGCGCACTTCCGGAGGGGCCCATCCGCCAGTTCTTCTACGGCGCGAGCCTGCCCTTCCACATCGCGAAGGCGACGCTGAAGGACGCTCCGACGCGCGCGCGCTACCTGCGGGTGACGTGTCTGCAGACGGCGTTCCTGCTGGCCCTCACCGGGGTCTGGGCGGCGAACAACTTCCAGGAGGCGGAGAAGAAGTCGAAGCGCGCCGAGCGGGCCGCCCGGGTGCTGGTCCCGGAGGCCCAGGCGCGCATCGAGCAGCGGGGCCGGGAACTCGAGGCGGCGCTGAACGCGAAGGGCCCACAGGGGACGGGGGACACGCCCTCGGTGAGCGACGCGGTGAGCGCGCTCATCGCGGAGGCCGTCAGCGTCGGCAAGGCGGCGGGGGGAGAGTCGGACGAGGCCGCGACCGCGGCCGGAGATGCCGCGGAGGAGGCCGCCGAACGCGCCCGGGATGCGGCGCAGGAAGCCGCTGACCGGGCCCGGGAGAAGGAGGAGCAAGCCGCCGAACGCGCCGGGACGACCGGGACCGCGCAATCCGACGACGCGAAATCCGACGACGCGAAGTCCGGCGACACGGAGAAGACCGAAGAGGACGAGGACCTGGGCGAGCAGGTCGCCGCTGCCGTGCGCGCCGCCCTCGAAGGGGCCGCCCGGGATGCCGTCCAGGCCCGCGGGGAGAAGGGCCCTCCCATCCAGAAGGAGCCCCAGAAGAAGGGGTTCAACATCGACGTGCCCCAGTTGCGCCAGGGCATCCTCTTCCTGGGCAGTTGGGAGTTCTGGGTGTTGTTCTTCACGTCGTTGAGCGCGGTGCAGTGGCTCATCATCGCCCTGTCGCGCGACTTCCACACGGTGATGTCCCGCGAGGCGAGCCTGGCCACCGGCATCAAGCCCGAGGATCCGGAGATCGCCCCACGGGTGCGCCTCAACGTCCCGTGGATCCGGGCCAAGCTGAAGCGCCGGTGGAGGGCCTTCGTGCTCTTCGCGCTGGGCTTCCCCGCCGTGGCGGTCATCACCACGCCGGTGTGCTGGAACGACGTGCTGTTCACCTCGCTCAGCACGGCCTGGGGCTTCTGGTGGCTCGTCGTCTTCACCGCCGCCAAGAGCGACCGCGCCTGGGTGTCGCCCGTCACGCGTCCGCCCTGGTACCTGCGCGCCTGGAACAGGCTCGCCCGGGTGCTGCCATTCCTGCGCTGGGGCCCCTTCCGCTGGTACGAGGGGATGCTGACGCGCAAGACGGAGGGCGTCGTCTCCCCCATCGCGAGCGTGGAGCGTCAGCCCTGGGCCTTCGCGGGCCTCGCGCTGACGCGCTTCGTGGGCACCCTGCCGCCCTTCCGCTGCTTCACGCGGCCGTTCATCCCGGTGGCCGCGGCCCACCTGCACAGCCTGGATCCGATGCAGCCTCCGGAGGACGCCCGGCCGCCCGCCCACGGCGCGGGGGACTGACGCCGCGTCACACGTCCGAAGGTGCGTTGCCCTCGGGGGGCAGTCCGCCAATGCCTTCCAGCGGCACGTGGGGCTGCTGCGCGACGCCCAGCTCCAGCCGCTGTCCCGTCTCCCGCCGCGCGGGCAGGTCGATGACGCTCTGGAGCTGCTGGCTCACGGAGCGGAAGAAGCCGGTGAGCAGCTCCGGCCGGTCCGCCAGCAGGTCCAGGAAGTCGCGCCGGTCGATGACGAGCACGCGCGAGTCCACCGCGGCCACCATGTCCGTGGGACGGGGCGCGCCATCCAGCAGGCTCACCTCGCCGATGGCCTCCTTCGCCTGGAAGCGCAGCACATGCTCGCCGTTGCGGAACGCGTCCACCGCGCCCTCGACGATGACGTAGAGCGCGTCGCCCGGGTCCCCCTGGCTGTAGAGGCGCTCGCCGGTGCGGTACGTGGCCTCGCGCGCCACCTCCGCGATGGCGGCGATGTCATCCACGTCGCTCTGGGAGAAGACGCTCACGCCTTCCAGCGCGAACATCCGTTGGACGATCTTGTCGCTCAATTCACCCTCCTGCGGGAGCACGTCCAGGCCATTGACCCGCGCCACGTGGCGGGCACACGCGCGCAGCACCACATCCTCGCTCTGCACCAGCCCCGCCAGCCGCCGCCACAGCCGGCCCGGCGCTCCGGGCGGCAGCTCGCGGTGGTGGGCCTCCACCTGCTCCATCACCAGCTCGCGCTCCTCAACCGCCACCAGGTTCTCCAGCAGCTCCAGCGCGTACGCGCGGCGCCGGGAGTCGGAGCCCACCAGGTGCTGGTGGATCCGCCGCATCGCCTGGGGCGGGTGCAAAAGGCCCAACAGGAAGAACGACAGCTCCAGCGCCTGATCCAACCGGTCGCCCACCGCGCGGGTGAGCAGCGACTGAGGGCCCAGCGCCGCCTGCACGTCGCGGAAGGCGCCCACCAGCTGGCGGTACGTGTCGCGGCGGCGGCCCAGCGCCTCGTGGATCCGGTCCACGTCCACCGGGTGGTCCGGCTGCTCCTCGCGAAGCCGCGACAGCTGCGCGCCGATGCGGAAGTGCAGGCCCGCGTCGTCGCGCACGTTGGAGAAGAGCAGCGCGTTGAGCGCCGCGGACGTCCCGATGCCGCGCAGCACGCGCGGCAGTTGCATCCGCATGGCCAGCGGCGCGGCCTTGTTGTTGAGCTGCAACTCCAGCAGCGGCGTCACCGCGTCGCCCAGCTGCACCAGCGACTCACGCGCGTCGCGCAGCGACTCCAGCGCCGCGGAGTTCACCTGCGTGCGCATCAGCGCGCCAATCGCCGCGCACCGCAGGCCCACGTCGGAGCTCGTCAAGAGCGGCGGCAAGAGCCGCTCCGCGCGCTCCGGCGACAGGCGCGCCAGGGCCCACACGGCCTGGTCGCGGGGCCGCCGGGGGCCCTCCTCCACCAGCCGCTCCAGCATGGGCGCCAGCTCGCGCGCCTCCAGGCTCAGGGCCAGCGTCACGCCGCGCTCCTGCACGCGCTCGTGGGGGTGGGCCAGCAGCGCGGCCAGGTGCTGGCGCAGCGGCGCCTCCGCCTGCTCCAGCATGTCCACCGCGCGCAGCACCCGCTCCGGCGTGGGCGCGCCCAGCGCCTCCACCAGCAGCTTCTGCGAATCGACGCCCAGCTCGACTTCCTCCTCTTCGTGCGCGCCCACCTGCTCGCCCAGCGCCGTGAGGTACGCGGGCTTGAGGCGCACGAGCAGCAGGCCCAGCGCGGCGCACAGCCCCACCACCGCCACCGCCATGGTGATGCCGTTGGCCCCGCGCCCCGCGCCGATGAGCATCACGCCCGCCAGCACCACGCCGCCCTTGCGCAACAGGCCATCCACCGCGCTGCGCAGGCCCTCGCGCTGCTCGTCCGGCACCGCCGCGTAGAGCAACTGGATGCCCACCGGCAGGATGGAGTAGCTCACCGCCGTCTCCACCAGCCGCAGCAGGTGCACCGGCCACAGCTGCCCCGTCGCCAGCGTCGCGCCCGCCAGCGGCGCGAGCACCACCGGCACCAGCGCCAGGTACATCAAGAGGCCCATGCGCTTGAGCAGCCGCTCCGCCACGAGCAGTTGGAAGGCCACGCAGAACAGGCCGATCCACAGCTGCAACGAACCGAAGAGCGCCGCCAGCCCGTCCTCGCTGAGCGTGCCCTCCACGCGCAGGCGGAACAGGTAGTCCACGAAGGACGACAGCACCGCGAACGCGATGCCCAGCGCCGCCAGCACCTGCGCGTACGGGCTCTCGCCCAGGTAGCGCCACGCCGGGAACCACGCCTGCAACGAGCGCGTGCGTGGCGGCGGCGCGGGCTCCGTCTGGTGCAGGTGGTGGTAGATGGCCCCCGCGGCCAGCAGGCTCACCGCGCCGCTGACGACGACGACGGGCGTGCCCAGCCGCACGGCGAACGCCTGCACCAGCAGGCCGCCCGCGATGCCGCCGCCCATGCCGAAGCCGTTGAGCACCGTGAACGCGCGCCGCGCCTCGCGCGCGTCGAACGCGGACGCCATCCGGCCCCAGAAGCGGAACGACACGAACGTGCTGAAGCAGTCCGCGAACAGGTACAGCGCCAGCGCCGGCATGCGCTGCCCCGCGGACAGCGCCGCCGCCAGCCCCAACGCCAGCACGCCGCCCACGCCGGTGAGGATGCCCGGGGACTCGGTGGGCGCGTCGGGCCGCCCCCGAGGCAACAGCGTGAGCGTCGCCGTCATCAGCGCGCCCAGCAGGTACAGGTACGGCAGCGCCTGCGACTCGAAGCGCGACAGCACCAGCGCGTTCGCCGCCGTCTTGAGCTGCGTCACCCCGGCGATGAGCGCGAACTGGAAGGCGCCCGCCGGCAACACGCGGCGGTTCCAGGATGAGATGTCGGAAGAGGCCACGGGCGCGGGAATGCGGGCACGATAGCGTGGGAGCCCGCTATTCACGAATAACACCCTTCCGGTCCGCCCCGCACCTGCCCCACGGAAGGACGGCGATGCTCGCCCGGTTGCCGCTCCCAACCGTTCCAGAGCAGCGCCACTGAAGCCCTGGAGCGACACCGGAATCCTTGCGACCCCCACGGAATCTCAGCGCGAACGCGCGGGGGCCGCGGGCCGGGTGGCATACACTGCGCCCCGTGACAGCCGCCTCCGACACCCTGCTCGACGGCACCCACACGGTGCTCACCCCGGAGTACGTGGAGTTCCGCTTCACGCTCGCGGGCGTGTACTCGCGCTTCCTCGCGTGGCTGGTGGACGCGGTCATCGTGGGGCTGGCCACCCTCATCGTGCTGCTGGTGTTCCAGGTCGCGATGGCCGCGTTCCCGGGGTTCGCCAGCGCGCTGGGCATCGTCGTCTACTTCCTGGTGGACTGGGGCTACGGCATCACCCTGGAGACCGCCTGGGCCGGGCAGACGGTGGGCAAGCGCGCCCTGTCCCTGCGGGTCATCCAGGAGAGCGGCGTGCGCATCGGCTTCTACCACGCGGCGCTGCGCAACCTGGCGCGCGTCGTGGACCGGCTGCCGTTCCTCTACCTGGTGGGCGGCACCACCGCGCTCGTGTCGCGCTCGCACCAGCGGCTGGG